>CAZGCW010000066.1:0-18263 GCA_964524295.1 uncultured Pseudomonadales bacterium | reverse complement strand
GCTGGGGAATACTCCAAAGCGGAGCCAAACGGGGAAACAAGACAAAAAACACCAGCATCAACGGTACCGCCTGAAGAATCAATACCACGGCTTTCTGTAAAGGAAGCCAAGGTCTAAGATCCGCTCTCACCTGTTGACAGCCGACTAGACTCGCCGTGATCAAGAGCACACACGCAAAAGTATAACTACTACTAAGAAAACTTTGGTCGTACAGAAAATGGGCCATTGCCACGAAATAACCCAACAATATGACCTGGTAAAGGTCCCGAGCTCGCTGCATTTCAAGCAACTTCAACGAAAACATGAGTAACAACAAACCAATCCAGGGTTCAAGCGAAAGCAGGCTTTGCCACTGCAGAAGCAGCCCAATCAGCGTTAGGAATACGAGAATGAGTTTGACAGACCAATGCGGGTAGGTGCTCCTCTGCTGATAGATAAGTACCCGCCATAAGCCACAACCAAAACACACCACACTGATCCACCACGGGAATTGAAGCAACAGGGGTGCCAATACCGCAAACTGCGCTACCAGCATCCAAACCAGCGCATTGCGCGCTGCCAGGGCACTCATAATGGCGCTGTTTCGAATAATGCCAACAAGCGCAGGACCTCCTGCCGATGACGCTCACCCGCTGCCGGTTGAATTTCAACGCCGGGTATTCTTATCCCAAACAATTCTCCTTGTGCTGAAAACGCCTCAACCCAGTAAGTAAGATGACTGAGTCGACTTTCCTCATCAACTCCCTCATAGCCCTGCCAATCCAACCACCTAAGAGAACCCGAACTAGAGGCATATTCCTTGACCATAAGCTTACCCAGGCGAGCCGAGGCCTTCCAACTAACCGTCCGAATGAGGTCTCCAGGGGCGTAATTTCTGACTCCGGCAAAATCATCGCTATGCTCTCCGTGCAAATGAAAATCATCGGAGTCACCTACTGCTAATATAGGCGGGGCGTCTTCGGCCATCGGGCGAGGGTACACAAGACCGCTTAAATCCAAATCCAGTAATGCCCATGCCCTAAAAAGCCCTAAAGGGAACCCGGTTTCAATCGTTAGCCTGCCAGGATCAAACCAACCTCAGTGCGTCGCTACGGTTCTCACCTTGAAAGCAACCGTTGATTTGTCTATCAAATCAGCCGGGGTGCTAAGATCCTCAAGCCAATAGACTGTTAACGCTTCATGACGGCGACCATCAGCACAGCTTAAGGTGATGGTAAAGTCAACTTCATCCCCTGCGAACACTTCTCCCGCCTTGCCAGCAACGATAACCAAACCCGAAAGGTTACGATAGGTGTGTAACATCGAAACCATAAACAGGCTCATTAACAAAAATGCCAGAGCATGGGCGAGAGAGTTCTGATAATTGATTCCGGCAATTAATATCAGAATCATTAATAAACTGAAATAAACGCCTTGGCGGGTCGGTAATATAAAAATATTACGCAAGTTAAGGCTGATTACTTTTTCAGGCGGGACGCGCCGGTTAAGCCAGGATCTGAATCTGGCTGAGTTCATCCAACGGCCAAATAGATGCTGCTTAGCATTCATTCTATACCCTAATTAATGACATCGACCTGTGTCAATACCCAGGTTCCTGTTGACTGATGGGTTGATGCCAACCTGCCTGACTGGTCTCGAAGCCGATGATCTGTAGCAAAAGGAAATATGGCTTGGATGTCCTCAGGAATCACATAATCACGCTCACTTAAATAAGCCCAGGACTTGGCTGCACTCAGTACCGCCATAACTCCCCTGGGAGATAACCCATAATGAAGCTGATCAGATTGTCGAGTAAATTCAGCCAGTCTTTGCAGATAATTAAACAAGGCACTGGAAACCCTGACATCGCTGACCCCCTGCTGCAACAATTTGATTTTCTCCGCATCAAGAATCGCTTCACAATCGGAGATCATATTTTTTCGATTACCCCTTTCCAACAGGATTCGCTCCGATTCTGAATCTGGATACCCAAGCCGGATCTTCAGCATGAACCGGTCCAGTTGAGACTCGGGCAAAGGATAGGTTCCCGTTTGATGGTTTGGGTTCTGCGTCGCTATAACAAAAAAAGGCTCGGGTAAGGCTCGAGTCACCCCTTCGGTAGTGACTTTACCCTCTTCCATTGCTTCTAGAAGCGCACTCTGGCTTTTTGGCGTCGTTCTATTGATTTCATCCGCCAACAGAAAATTGCAAAAAATCGGCCCTTCGTGGAACGTGAATTCACTACTACGCTGATCAAAAACCGTAACGCCAACCACATCGGACGGGAGAACATCACTGGTAAACTGGATACGTTGATGTGAGAGCCCAAGCACTTTTGACATAGCCCGAGCCAAGGTGGTCTTGCCCATACCAGGCAGATCTTCTATCAGTAAGTGCCCGGCCGCAAGAACCGCGGTAAGGGCCAGCTTAATTTCTCTGGACTTGCCCAGGACAATGGTATTGAGCGCGTCCAGTGTGTCATCAAGGTTCTGTTTTATTTCTACTTCCAAGATACTGGCCTTTTTGATCGCTAAGCATGATTATGTAATTCAATCACACCACGCCTTTCTGCTTCGAGCTTCTCTTTAGCAGAATCATTTCGTTGTCGTTCTATTCGATTAAGATACCCGTCATCGACTCCACCCGTAACATAATGGCCATCAAATACAGAGCAATCAAATCGCTCTATACGAGGATTGATACCCATCGCACACGACTGCAAATCCTCAAGGTCCTGATATATTAACCAGTCGACCCCAATATATTCCGCTATTTCATCAACGGACTGGTCATGAGCAACAAACTCGGTTGCGGCTGGCATGTCAATACCGTAAACATTCGGAAAACGAACCGGGGGTGCAGCCGAAGCCAGGTAGACTTTGGTCGCCCCTGCATCCCGGGCCATCTGTACGATCTGCTTGGATGTGGTTCCTCTGACAATTGAATCGTCTACCAGCAATACATTTTTACCCTTAAACTCGAGTTCTATGGTATTGAGTTTTCGACGCACAGATTTATATCGCTCCTCCTGGCCTGGCATAATGAAGGTTCTGCCCACATAACGATTCTTAACCAACCCTTCACGATACTTAACGCCCAATCGATGCGCCATGGGTAACGCCGCAGTCGTACTGGTATCCGGTATCGGAATGATGACATCGATATCGTTTTCAGGATGTAATCTGAGGATTTTATCAGCCAGCTTTTCTCCCATTTTCAATCGTGCCTTGTAGACTGACACACCGTCCATAATGGAATCCGGTCTTGCCAGATAGACATGCTCAAATATGCAGGGATTCCAACTCACTTCCTCAGCACACTGTCGGCGATGGACTTTGCCATTCGTCTCAATATAGACAGCTTCACCAGGCGCGATATCATCAATCACATTAAAACCCAGCACACCCAAGGCAACACTTTCAGATGCAATCATATATTCAGACCCGGCTGGTCCCTGCCTTTTCCCTAGCACAATCGGTCGTATCCCATTAGGATCTCTGAAGCCGACAATCCCATAACCGGTAATCAGGGCGACAACGGCATAGGCACCTATGGCTCTTTTATGAACTCGTTTAACTGCTTCAAATACTTCGTCTGGTTGCAATCGCAGGCCAGAAACATCCTGAAGTTCATGGGCAAACACATTTAACAGTACTTCCGAATCAGAACTGGTATTGATATGGCGCCGGTCGGATCTGAACAAATCCTCATTCAATGACTCGGCATTGGTTAGGTTCCCATTATGCGCCATACAGATACCGAAGGGAGAATTCACGTACATAGGCTGGGCTTCGGCGGAGCTTGCCGTGCCCGCAGTTGGGTAGCGAACATGGGCTATTCCCATCGAACCCTTCAATGTATCCATCTGGTCCTGACTGAATACATCCCGGACCAGGCCATTTTCCTTACGCAGATGAAGTTTGTCGCCATCGCAAGTCATCATCCCGGCAGCATCCTGGCCTCTATGCTGCAATAATGTCAACGCATCATATAGATCGTAACTGACTGCTTTTTTTCCTACCATTGCGACTAAACCACACATTCTGCCTATCCTTTTAAAGTATGCTCAGTGTTTGATGACCTGTTTTGGCGAAGGCCAGCAGTTCTCCGGTCTGACAGCAATCTGCAATTAACACACCGCTACTTAGCGTAGTCAGCAGGCCATTTGCTTGACTGAAAATCAGGGGTGAAAGCCATTCGATCAATCGTAACACCTGCGGAACAAGAACGGACTCCTGCCACCAGGGTGCTTCTGGTAAAGCGGTTAAGTAATACAGAACCGCAACCACAATCATGATCACAATGAGCCCTCGGGCAGCGCCAAAAAACAAACCGATCATGCGGTCCGTGCCACTCAGGCCGGTCCGCCTGACAAGATCACTGATTGCATTCGTCAGCAACGCACCCACAAATAACGTGGTGATGATAAGAACGACATAAGAGACACCCAGCCGCATAACCGGATTTTCAATATAGGGCCTGAGTATTTCCGAAACAGGATCGGAAAGAAGCCTGGACACGACCAGTGCTAATATCCACACGCCCAGAGATAAAGCTTCGCGAACAAACCCACGCAGCAGAGATATCGCCGTCGAGACTGCGACCACGGCAACCATAATCAAATCCATATGATTCATCAGCATATTCAGCCGCCTACTTGACCTAAATCATCTTCCACTCGATAACGCGTTATCTGGGTGGTCAGTTTCAACTTTTCGGCCAATTCCTCGCCAGTTTCCTGCAAGCTCGTCTTATCCAGGGAAGGCCCGACCAGGACTTGATAGAACAGCCCCTTGTTGGTGAGACTTTCTAGAATATAACTCTTATGCCCAATATCTCGTATTTCACTTCGCAGCAGACGCGCTTTTTCACTGCTTTTAAAACTGGCCACCTGCAGGCTCCAGCCGACCGGTAAACCATTTTCATCCATGGTCAGGGTGTCAGATGCAGGGTATTCCCGGTGGTCTATGACTTCGGTGGGCAAACGGGCTGCACTATCCGCTTCCAGACTTTGCATCCCGGCTCTTATTTCAGCAACAGAAACCCTTTCTACTGAAATCTCCGGAGCCTCGGGGATCGTGGTAGTCAATCTGAGACGTTCTTCATTTGAACCATCAAACAGCATGGGCAGGAATATGATTGCAAGTGAAGCAACTACGATCATTCCCATTAAGCGCTGTTTTAACTTGAGCTCCACAATACCCGGATTTCCATTCAAAAAGGTTCAACTTCCAGTAAATCGAGCACCGTACCCACCACGGGAAAGGAACCAAACACTAGAATAATCGTTCCTGGCCCACTGGCCTCAAATGCCGCCTCAAAAGCGCTTACTACTTTACCATAACAACAGGCAGCGGGTTGCATTTCTTCACTGAGCACTTTTTTTAAATCGGTACTAGGCGCAGACCGCGCTTCGTTAGTTTCCGTAAAATACCAGGCATCAACCACCTCATTTAACAAATTCAGCACAGTGGCAAAATCTTTATCTGCATACATACCAACGACTGCCAGTACCTGCTTCCTGTCTTCGATACCCCTGATCTGTTCCAGCAAGTACTCAGCTGCACTTGGATTGTGGGCAACATCCAATATCAGTCGCCTGCCATGCCACTGAATCTGCTGCATCCGTCCAGCCAGGCGAGTCTGATCTAAGATCTCCTTAAAACCAGCGTTATCGGGTGCAAAGCCGGCAATCTGTGCTGCTTGCAACGCACCTGCGATGCTGGCACTGGGTAACCAACCCATCTGTTCGACCTCATGGCTGACAAGCTGTCCTTCCGAATCTCGACACCAATATCGACCGGATTGATAACCATATTCATCCCCCAATTGACTGACCGGGACTGCCAGCTTTTCTGCCTGGTCCAATATAGACTCCGTCACTGGCGAATCAAGTAGTACCAGGGGTACGCCCTGGCGCAGAATCCCTGCTTTCTCCAGACCTATCGCTTCTTTGGTTTCGCCCAGGTAGTCCTGGTGATCCAGGGCAATTTGGGTAATGACACACAGATCAGGCGTGACCAGGTTCATTGCATCAAGGCGTCCACCCAGGCCCACTTCCAAGATCGCAATGTCAACCTCAGCTTCCCTAAAGATCTGCATCGCCGCCAATGCTGAGAACTCAAAATAACTCAGCGACACGGTACCTCTTGCCGTCTCGATTTTTTCGAACGCAGTTACAATTTCTGTATCCAAGGCAGACACGCCGTTGATTCGTATTCGCTCATTAAAGGAAATTAAATGAGGTGACGTCGTTAATCCAACCTTCTTTCCAGCAGCCAGGGCCATCGCCTGGAGACACTCACAGGTTGTCCCCTTACCGTTCGTGCCGGCAATAACAATGACCTGTCCTCCTGGATGCTCAACGCCCAATCTCGAAGCCACCTGAGAAACTCGCTCAAGACCCAGATCCCACTTTACGGGGTGGAGTTGCTGGATATAATCAAGCCAGAGTTCAAGGGGTGATGGCATCAATAGCGGACCTTATTTCCCGGGTGAGCCCAACGACAGATTCCTCGAGCAGAGCCGGATCAACCTCATGAACAGCCATTAGGTCAACAATAGCTGAGCCAACGACCACGCCGTCCGCTACGGACGCAACCGCCGCTGCGGTTTCCCCATTTTTAATACCAAACCCGACAAAAAGTGGCAGGTTGGCGATTGCCTTCAAAGCACTTACTTTTTCCGAGACTTCTAACACATTCAGACTTCCAGCTCCGGTGGTGCCTTTGAGAGACACATAATAGACAAAGCCCTGACACTGGGCGCAGATTTTTGCGGCTCGTTCAGCGGTTGTTGTTGGCGCCAATAAATACACGGGCTCAATATCATACTTCTGGAGGAAGAAGGACAGATCATTCGCCTCTTCAGGAGGCAGGTTAACGAGAATAGTTCCATCGATACCGCAATCAGCCGCACGCTTGGAAAAATGTTCATAGCCCATTTTTTCGATGGGATTTAAATAACCCATCAACACCACGGGTGTTGACTGATCCTTACTACGAAACTCAGCAACCATCTGCAACACATCGAGCAATGAGGTGCGGGACCTTAACGCTCTTTCATGAGCGAGTTGTATGACCGGCCCTTCCGCCTCTGGGTCGGAAAAGGGCACACCCAATTCAATAATATCAACACCAGCTGCAACCATTTTATGCATCAGGGGTACGGTAGTGGATTGTTCCGGGTCACCGGCGACAATATAAGTAACCAACGCCTTTTTCCGCAGGCCTTGCAGTAAACTTACTGTGCTTGATAATCGGCTCATGCCGCTCCTTAGGCTATGGATATTCCGTCTAATCTCGCCATGGTCGGAACATCTTTATCACCGCGACCAGACAGGTTGACTATCATGTTTTGCTCCGGCGACAAGGTCCCAGCTAACTGCACGGCATAAGCAAGTGCATGACTCGATTCCAGGGCTGGAAGTATTCCTTCAAGCAGATTCAATTGTCTAAATGCGGCCAGTGCCTCTTGATCCGTTACGGCAACATATTCCGCCCGCTGGATATCTTTTAACCAGGCATGTTCCGGACCCACACCCGGATAATCAAGACCTGCAGAGACTGAATGAGTCTCTGTTATCAGGCCATTTTCATCCTGCATCAAATAGGTTCTGTTACCATGTAATACACCGACTATACCATCCGTCAGGGGTGCTGCGTGTTGACCGGACTCAATACCCTTGCCACCGGCTTCAACCCCAATCAATCGGACATCCTGATCTTCGATAAAAGGATAGAAAATTCCCATTGCATTAGACCCTCCACCGACACAGGCAATCACGACATCGGGTAATCCACCTTGCCGAGAGGCAAATTGTTGTCTGGCTTCCCGACCGATAACGGATTGGAAATCCCGGACAATCATCGGATAGGGATGCGGTCCAGCTACCGTACCAATAATATAATGCGTATCATCAATATGGGTTACCCAATCGCGCATGGCCTCATTCATTGCATCCTTTAGTGTTTTTGAACCCGAGGTCACTGGTACCACTTCAGCACCAAGCAATTTCATTCTGTAGACATTAAGGCTCTGTCGCTTAATGTCTTCACTACCCATGTAGACACAACAGGACAAACCCAGTCGGGCTGCGACCGTAGCTGAAGCAACCCCATGCTGTCCAGCGCCGGTTTCTGCAATAATGCGGGGCTTGCCCATATGCTTGGCAAGAATAGCCTGGCCGATACAATTGTTGATCTTGTGTGCACCGGTATGATTCAGGTCTTCGCGCTTGAGCCAGATCTGTGCCCCCCCGGCTTCCTGCGTCAGTCTCTGGGCATAATAGAGAGGAGAAGCCCTGCCAACATAATGCTCCAAATCACTATTGAGCGTTTTCAGAAAATCTGCATCGGTCTTTAACCGGGTATACTCTTTTTCAAGCTCATCCAATGCTGCCATGAGCGTTTCAGAGACAAACTTCCCCCCATAGGCACCAAAATGACCCTGCTCATCAGGAAGCGCTAAAGGATCCTCATTTATCCCCGGAATCTGATTACCCATAACGACTGCCTCGATCAGCGGCTGCAACCGCAGCCAGAAATTCTTTTATCTTAGTAGGATCTTTAACACCTGGCGCAGACTCGACACCACTACAGACATCGACTGCATAAGGTTTGACCGTGGCAATTGCCCGGCTGACGTTATCCTTATTCAAACCACCCGCCAGGATCAAGGGTTTATCAAAGTCAGGTAAGCCCTGCCAATCAAACACCTTGCCTGTTCCTCCCTGCATTCCAGGCACCATTGAATCAACCAAAATGCCCTGACTGGATGGAAATTGCTTTATCCTGGTAACGAGCTCCGCACCACTTTCTACCTTGAACACTTTGATATAGGGTACGCCAAACCGGTTACAGTAAGCCTCGTCTTCATCACCATGAAACTGTAACAAATCGACCGATACCTGCTCCAGAAAGGACTCGACCTGTGTCGCTGCTTCATTAACAAATAAAGCAACTTTGGTTACAGAAGCAGGTATCTGTGCATTGATTTCGATCGCTTCCTGAACAGAAATATAGCGCGCGCTGGGTGGATATCGGTTCAATCCAATGGCATCAGCACCCGCCAGAACAGCTGTTCTGGCATCGCCGACAGAGGTGATTCCGCATATTTTTGCCCTGGTTCTAGTCACTTCCCAGATCTCCATCCGGCTTGGGTCACAAAAAAAGCGGTAGTCTAACACGGCCGGTTTAATTAATGGGCAAAAGTCCAATAAGATGAGGTAATTGCGGTGCGTCTGGTAACTGATACTGGCCTGGATAAGTCACATTAATCAGATAGAGCCCGCAAGCCGGCGCCATTTTCCCGGCAAGAGAT
Source organism: uncultured Pseudomonadales bacterium (assembly GCA_964524295.1). Taxonomy (GTDB): domain Bacteria; phylum Pseudomonadota; class Gammaproteobacteria; order Pseudomonadales; family Azotimanducaceae; genus UBA9926. Next base: position 8,963 of record CAZGCW010000066.1, on the reverse strand, counting down.
CTATTCTTCTTCTGCAGCAGATCCCCCACCCAGGCTACCGGCTTACTGCCAGAACCAACCTGCTCCAGCACGCCAATAATATTGCGGACCATATGATGAAGAAATGCATTCGCTGTTATGTCAACTAACACCAGGCTACCTTGTTGCTTAACCGTAATACTATGAATATGCCGGAAAGGGGTCCTCGCTTGACACTGGGCAGATCTAAACGAGGTAAAATCCTGTTCTCCCAACAGGACCTGTGCTGCCTCATGCATCGCTTGAATTTGCAAAGGTCTGTAAAAGCGGGCAAAGAGCCTTGATCCAATGGGACTACGATATTTCTCATTAGAGATGATATAAAGATAACGGCGTGCTTTGGCAGAATGACGAGCATCAAAATCACTGGATACCGACTTCATCCAGACTACAGCAATATCATCCGGAAGCTTTGAATTAGTACCCTCTATCCAGGCTTTACGGGTTCTATCACTAGCTGTATCAAAATGAACGACCTGCTGTGTTGCGTGCACACCGGTGTCCGTACGGCCCGCACAGTATACCGTGACGGCCGTATTGGCGATGTTACTCAGGGCGCTTTCCAACTCCGCCTGAACCGTACTCACCCCTTTTTGTCTTTGCCAACCATGATATGCTGTGCCATCGTAGGCAATACCCAATGCAACTCTTTCCAAACCGAATCATCTTCCCTGGCATCTAAACCTGTTTGAGTTCAGCTAACATTTGCTGCGCTTCATCAATTTCCGACTGCTGCCCCTGTTGGACAACCTGTTCTAGCAATTTAACAGCGCCTTCGGTATCACCCATTTCAATATAGGCTCTGGCCAAATCCAGTTTGTTGCCCGCATTATCGTCAAGATCAAGATCCTCTAATGCTTCATCCAGATCGATATCGGCAGCATCAACAATCTCATCAACTCCTTCATCATCTCGGGCAGTGGACTGTAACTCTGCTTCCAGATCAAGCTCTGCTGGTTCGTCATTTGTTTTGTCCATCTCCAACTCTGTATCGAGATCAATATCCAAATCCAGGTCTATCTCCTCCTCAGTAAACTCTATTTCAGCATCATCTGAACTCTCTAGGTCAAGATCGATTTCAGTGGCATCTTCGCTCCCCTCATCGTCCAGGCCCAATGGCGGGTCCTCTCTAAATGCAACGGTCACTTCCTCGCCGTCTGACTCAGTCTGCTCAGTTTGATTGACACTAAAATCACTGGCTTCATCTGGCAGGTCTGTATCAACAAGCGGGTCCGAACCAGCTGATGTTAACTCGTCGCTATCAGCGTCGGCTTCAGAAGCCTCATCCTGTGGTGTTGCAGATTCTACGTCTGCTTGCTCTCGACCAATCTCATCTAATGCTTCTTGTTGTTCCTGCTCTTCCTGCTCTTCCTGCTCTTCCGCCTCCCATTGCTGTTCGTCCTGGCCAGATTCCATGGCTTCCAGGTCGGCATCTGAGCCAGCTGCTAGCTCATTTTCTTCATTTATTTCCTTTGAATCCGGGTCGGTTTCTATTTCCTGTTCTGAATTGAGCTCAGAAACGACCTCAGGATCAGGGCTTTCGGGTATCGGGTCACTGTCCGTGGTGGCCTGCTCTGGCTGTAACGGCACGACTGGGTCCATGGCATCCGATGCCTGCCTGCGGCGTCTTGCGTACAGCATCGCCGTAACTACTAGCAGGACGACTAACCCAGCCAATAAGAGCTGTACATAGAGATTAGCCAACAACCCTAGGGTGGCTGGCTCGTCAACTTCTTCTGATCGCTGCTTCTCGAGTTCGGCCAGTTGACTCTGAAGTGCTGCCAACTGTTGATCTTTTAGCTTTACCAATGAGCCTAAATCCAACATTTGACTTTCTAGCTGATCCAGCCTGTCACTTAAGGCCGAGTTTTCTCTCAAAGCGAGGTCAAGATCTTCTTCGGCAACGGCCAAAGCCATCTCCGTTGCCTCTACACTGTGCTGACGACTCCCTGCAGTGACCCGGGCATCTTCGCTCGATACCAGCCTGAGTTCAGCTTGGGGTTGAGCTGGATTCCCGGATGCCGAAGAACCAAGGTTTTTTTTTTGATTTCCAGCCATTGCTTGCGATGCAGGATGTGAGCGCGACGCTTGAAACCAATCATTTTGCTGTGCCACTTCCTCAATAGCAGCAGACTGGCTTGCAGCTTCCATGGCTTCTAAATCAGGCAGTTCAAGCAGGTAACCTGCCTTAAGCCGATTAATATTATTTCCAATAAAGGCATCTGGATTCGCTTTTTGTAGGGCCAACATGATTTGCTGGATACTGACTGATTTGTCCGGACGGATGCGCGATGCTATTAACCACAGGGTATCACCCGCACCGGTCATCGCTTGCCAGGGTTCGACTTCTTCCGTGGGACTGGCGACCGGCCGACTAAACTTGGGTTGTTCCTGCGTCCTTACCGACTCCAGCGCTTGGACCCGACTCACTGCTGGCAAACCAAGCACGGGCGGATCCAAGAGAACGGTGTATTCCCTTACCAGCCTCCCAGAGGGCCATATCACTTCGATCACAAAATTCAGGAAAGGTTCCACAATCGGGTTGCGGCTATTGACGATAATGACGGTCCTGCCATTAGACTTGAACAATACTTCAAAGCTGAGGTCGTACAAATCGGAACGACGTTCAACATTCAACTGCTCAAAATCTTCCTGAGTTGCGAGGTTGGGCAGTATTTCCTCTACACCCAGGCCGCCTCGATTAATGATTTCAATTTCCGCAGAAAATGCCTGATTAAGCGCCGAGTTTAGTTGTAGCCGACCCAGGCCCAGGCTAAAAGCAGCCGGAGCACTCAACGCGAGGACCAGTGCCAGCAGCCATTGAACAGAACTCATTCTTTTAATAAAAAACAAAGTAAACCGCCCCAGTTGCACCACTATACCGACTCCTATCTTGATTCTCGTGTATAAAAAAATACCTATTTGTCAGTATCTTATTACAGTTGTTCTAACAAATACTCAGCTATTTGTACACTATTCAAAGCCGCCCCTTTACGAACATTGTCGGAAACAACCCAACAATGCAATCCGAGTTCATTAACGACATCTTTGCGAATGCGTCCGACAAATACAGGGTCCGCTGCAGCCGCCTCTCCTACCGCAGTCGGAAAACCATTTTCATTGACGTCATCAACCACCTCAATTCCGGGTCCTTCAGAAAATAGCTGTCTCGCCAGCGACGCTGATATCGGCTCTTTGGTTTCGATGTAGACCGACTCTGAATGGCCATAGAATACGGGCACCCTGACGCAAGTCGGACTGACCTGGATGGTATCGTCTTCGAAAATTTTATGGGTTTCCCAGACCATTTTCATTTCTTCGTTGGTAAAGCCGTTTTCCTCGAAGTCACCGATGGCAGGAATGGCATTAAACGCAATTTGCGTTGGGTATACCGCCGGCTCGATTGACTGCGCATTCAATAACCTGGCCGTCTGGCCAGCGAGTTCTTCCACCCCTGATTTGCCGGAACCGGAAACCGCCTGATAGGTACTCACATGAATCCTGGATATACCGACCGCATCATAAATCGGCTTCAGCGCAACCAGCATCTGGATCGTCGAACAATTAGGATTGGCAATGATATTTCTAGTAGAAAAGTCCTGCAGGCGATGCAGATTAACCTCTGGAATGATCAAAGGAATCTCCGGATCCCGCCTGAAATAAGACGTGTTATCAATCACAATACACCCTGCCGCGGCAGCTTTGGGTGCAAATTCGGCGGAAACTGAACCACCCGCAGAAAATAATCCTATATCTGCCTGGCTAAAATCAAAGTCTGCCAGGTTCTCCACTTTGATATTTTTCCCACCAAAAGACAGTCTTGTCCCAGCACTTCTTTCGCTGGCCAAGAGATACAGGTTGTCAACTGGGAATTTACGCTCTTGCAGTAACTCAAGCATAACCTCGCCAACGGCACCCGTCGCGCCTGCTATTGCAATATTCTTACGACCCATACTAATGAACTCCTCTCTCACTCAACAAAATCTCATCCTCCTCATATTCCATTTTCGCCTGCCCCATCTTCAGTACCTGAACCTGAACAGAGCCAATTCAGATAGGGCCTGGTCAGCAGGTAGCATTACAATCAGCCTAAGCTCACTACGGCGAGACACCACACTACGCGCGACCTTCGTCAACCCGTGCTGATACCCCACTTTAGTTTCGTCCGTTCTGGCCCCTTTGCCGCAACAAATGATCCATCAGAACAATCGCCAGCATCGCCTCGGCTATGGGCGTCGCTCGCACGCCGACACACGGGTCATGCCTGCCTTTAGTACTAATCTTCGTCTCCTTGCCATCCACGGTCACGGTACGAGCAGGCTGGGTAATACTTGATGTGGGTTTGAGCGCAATGCTGACCCGTATATCTTGCCCCGTCGATATCCCTCCCAGAATTCCACCCGCACTGTTTGAAACGAATCCCTGTGCTGTCATCTCGTCTCGATGAATCGATCCCAGTTGCTCAACCACCTGGAATCCATCGCCAATTTCAACGCCTTTGACCGCATTAATACTCATCATCGCTGAAGCTATGTCCGCATCCAGTTTATCAAAAACGGGCTCACCCAGGCCACTTACCATACCTTCGGCAACTACATTTATTCTTGCCCCTATCGAATCACCCTGGCGTCGAAGCTGATCGATCAGGGCCTCCATTTCCGGGACTCTGGCCGCATCTGGGCAGAAAAAGGGATTCCGGCCCACTTCATCCCAGTCTAATTCAGAAATACTGATATCGCCCATTTCAGCGAGATATCCGCGAACCTTAATCGCATATAATTCTGCGAGGTATTTTTTTGCGATAGCACCCGCAGCGACACGCATGGCCGTTTCACGAGCAGATGCTCGTCCACCGCCTCGATAATCCCGAACACCATACTTTTCCTGGTACGTAAAATCGGCATGGGCAGGTCGAAATACATCCTTGATATCACGATAGTCTTTCGACTTTTGATCTACATTTTCTATTAACAAACCGATACTGGTTCCCGTTGTAACACCCTCAAAGACACCCGACAAGATTTGCACCTGATCTGGCTCTTTTCGTTGAGTCGCGTATTTTGAGCTTCCCGGACGGCGACGATTCAGATCTTCCTGGATGTCTTTTTCACACAGCGCTAATCCAGGCGGACAGCCATCGACAATACAACCCAAGGCCACACCATGACTTTCACCAAAGGTAGTTACTTTGAACATTTCACCAATACTGCTTCCTGGCATCAGAATTGCCCCATAAAATGAGTAATTATAACCTAAGATTGACGCAGTTTATCTTTACCCTGATTATCATTTCGCTTAGTGTTAGCCTTTTTCATAAAAGGTGGACGCAATGGAACTGGCATTTGCGAAGATATTAGAAAGTATAGGAGAAGACCCTGACCGGGACGGCCTGCGTGATACACCATCCCGAGCTGCCAATGCCATGCAGTTCCTCACCAAAGGGTATCAGGAAACGCTTGAGCAGATTGTCAACGGCGCCCTTTTTGCGTCCGATACCAGCGAAATTATCGTCGTCCAGGATATCGAGCTCTATTCCATGTGCGAACATCACTTATTGCCGTTTATCGGCAAATGTCATGTTGCCTATCTGCCAACTGGCAAGGTGCTAGGGTTATCCAAGATCGCTCGAATTGTTGATATGTTCGCAAGGCGATTGCAAATTCAGGAGAACTTGACCAAGCAGATTGCCGAAGCGATCAAAGAAGTGACCATGGCCTCTGGTGTCGGCGTCATCATCGAGGCTGAACACATGTGCATGAAGATGCGCGGGGTTGAGAAACAGAACTCAATTATGAAGACTTCGATGATGCTCGGTCAATTTCAGAAAGACCAGAGCACACGTATGGAATTCCTGTCACTGTTGCAACTCAACAACTAACTTCGGCCTGCTTAGTGCGGAAGCAGTACCAGGTCCACACGGGGATACCGCCGGTCTTCTACTGGACTTAACGGGCCCACTCCGTAAGCCTCTAGACGATCCTCAGCAACGCCTTTACCCATAAGCTGGCGCTTTAGCCCTTCTGCCTGGCGAGTTGTCCGGTCAATAGCCTGCTGTAATGTTTCTATTCCCTGCTGCTTATCATGCACTACGATTGCCACGCGGGCCTTTTCATTAGCAGATGCCTGCAGCGTCCCAAGCAGCAGCATGGCGAAGGCATCAAGATCAGGCACAAATTCAGCAAGAGAGACACGAATAATACGCTTGTCGCCAAACTGCTTATTTTTTTCCGCCAGCTCAGGGTCTACCAGCTTAGGGTCTTGAGTGGTCGCAGCAATCACCTCATGATGTACATAGATCTTACGGGTACCTCGCCTACCCATATAGATGAGTTGATATTGATGGGTTTGCCTATTCAATCCTACCCAGTAATACTGAAACTGCTCGGGCCCATAGAGAATGCTGTTTTTAAATACGGTATTAGCCCAGTAATTACTGCTACCACAGCTCCGACCTTGGCAGGTAAACAAGGTTTCATTCCCCTGGTTTGCGCTGTTTCTGTAATGCTCAATGACGTCTTCTATATCCAGCACATCGGGCACATAATAGGTACGCGAACGACGTCTACCTTGCACAATAATGGCACGATCAGGTTCAAGCACATTGCGGATTTTCTTCAACGAACTCAAAATGATCTGGTTGCGAATCACATCCCCACTATTTTGAGTTTCAACCAGATCGGCACCAGGGTATGCCGGCAAATCTTCTGCGCCTAGAACTGAAAACACGAAACTGGTCAATACCCAGACCAGCAGAAGCTGAAGAGACCAGTGCCGGTACGGCCTTACCCTCAGATACGCCATCGTATTTGTGCCCCTGTCATTTTATCGATCGGCAGCTTCATAGTAAAAATCGAGGCTGTTGGTATGCTTAACCGTTCACCCGTTAAGGCGTCAATCAATAATGCAATAAGTGGCATATGCAATACCAGAAAAATAGCCCCATCACGCTGGGAAATCATCTCAAGCACGTTTTCCACGTTTCCCGCCGGGGTTATTTCCGGCCAGGGGGCTTCGATCAACAGCTGATTTGATTCTGCAATAATCTCCGCCGTCTGTCGGGCTCGCAGATAGGGGCTCGAAATAATTGAATCAGGCAATTCAAAGTCACTCAGCCTCTCAGCGGCAACCTTAACCTCTTGTCGACCTGATTCAGTTAACGGTCGTAACGCATCAGATGAAGCCAGCGCTGCGGCGGCCCCATGACGCATCAGGGTAATCAACAAAAACAAGCCCTACCAGAAAGACTTCTGTCGTGCCCCATCCAGTCGGCACAACGAAATCATGCGGTTAACTCCAGCAGTAGCTTATTCAATTTCTGCACGTAATTGGCTGGATCCTGGAGCTGGCCGCCTTCAGCCAACAGCGCTTGGTCATAGAGTACCCGCGTGAGACTTTTAAACCGATCGACATCAACTTCCTGATCAAGGCGCACAATAAGAGGGTGCTCTGGATTAACTTCAAATATGCGTTTTGATGCCGGTACTTCCTGACCAGCAGAAGCCAGAATCCGTCGCATCTGCATACCCATATCATCTTCAGTTACCACCAGGCAGGCTGGAGAATCGGTCAGCCGATGGGTCACTCTGACCTGTTCTACTTCCTCGCCCAATTCATCACTCAGCCTGGTCACCAGGTCAGCGAATTCCTTTGCGATTTCTTCGCTGGCTTTCTTTTCTTCTGAGTCCTCCATGTCGCCAAGGTCCAGGGACCCTTTTGCAACGTCCTGAAGCGATTTCCCATCGAACTCCATGAGATGGTTGACCAACCATTCATCAATCCGGTCCGTCAGCAACAAGACCTCAATCCCTTTCTTTTTGAACACTTCCAGATGCGGGCTGTTTGAAGCTGTCTGAAAATTCTCCGCGGCGACATAATAAATTTTGGACTGCTCGGGTTGCATGCGGGACAGGTAGGCATCAAGCGACTGATCTTGAATCTCAGAACCAGTATGGGTTGTAGAGAAGCGAAGCAACTTAGCTATTTTTTCTTTGTTACTAAAATCCTCTGCTGGACCCTCCTTGAGAACCTGACCGAACTCATTCCAAAACAATTGGTACTGTTCTTCTTCTTTCTTGGCCAGCTTGTCGAGCATATCCAAACTACGCTTGGTTAACGCATTGCGCATGGATTCAATCGCCGGGTCTTTTTGCAAAATCTCTCTTGAAACATTCAAGGAAAGATCATTGGAGTCAACAACCCCCTTAACGAAACGCAAGTAAAGCGGCAAAAACTGTTCGGCGTCATCCATAATAAAAACACGCTGAACATAGAGCTTGAGGCCTTTAATGGATTCACGATTCCATAAATCAAAAGGTGCTTTACTGGGTATAAAAATAAGGCTGGTATAATCCAGTTTCCCTTCAACTTTATTGTGACTCCAGGTCAGTGGGTTCTCGAAGTCATGCGAAAGATGCTTGTAAAACTCATGATACTCATCTTTTTTGACTTTGCTTCTGGAGCGAGTCCAAAGCGCAGTTGCGCTGTTGACCACTTCCTCCGCCATCTCGGAATCAGTGGCCAGATCCTCATTCGAGTCGGCATCTGCTGTGTTCTCTGCATCAGGCTCAACCGGTTTTGCCATCATCACCGGTACTGAAACATGGTCTGCATACTTCTTGATCACACTCTTTAATCGGAAGTTATCCAGATACTCTTCATTATCCGTTTTTAAGTGTAACGTTACCTGGGTCCCCCTTGCCTCCCGGGCAATGGTTTCCACCTCGAAATCCGCCTCGCCTGTCGAGGTCCAGCGTACGGCCTCTTCAGGGGCAACTCTGGCGGAACGAGATTCCACCACGACTTTATCAGCGACAATAAAGGATGAATAAAAACCAACCCCAAATTGACCGATCAGTTGAGAATCTTTCTGTTGATCGCCGGTTAACTCAGACAAAAACTGTGCGGTACCGCTTTTGGCAATCGTTCCCAGATTGGCAATCGCTTCC
>CAZGCW010000065.1:7090-18426 GCA_964524295.1 uncultured Pseudomonadales bacterium | reverse complement strand
ATCCAGGCATGGAAGCAACGGCAAGAGAAGAAGGCTTTGATGAAATTGCCGATTGGTTTGAAACCTTGGCTAAAGCGGAAAGAAGTCATGCTAACCGCTTCCAAAAAGCCTTGGATACACTCGACGGCTAGAAGCGCAAAATAGACAAGTGCGATCAACTGATCGCACTTCACCGAGGTGTGAATGTTATCACGATCCGATTTATGGTCTCTTGAGGACTATTCGGAAAAGCGCCCGGCTTTTCGGAGCCAAGTTCTTTCCCATAAGCAGCACCGTAGAGTTCAGCTTGGTGATGCTATGCAGTTGATTTTTGAGGATCGGTTAACGATTCAATACCAGATTCAGGAAATGCTACGGATTGAAAAAATCTTCGAAGCCCGGGGAATCCAGGAGGAGCTCGACGCCTATAATCCCCTTATCCCCGATGGTGATAACTGGAAATGTACGCTGTTGATCCAGTATGAAGATGTAGAAGAGCGCAAGCGTCGGTTGACTGACTTACTTGGGGTTGAAGATAAAATCTGGTTGCAGATAGGTCAGGGCAAGCGCGTCTGGCCGATAGCAGATGAAGATATGGACAGGTCTACCGATGATAAGACGGCCGCTGTGCATTTTATCCGCTATCAGTTAACAGCTGAAGATATTGCTCTTGTTAAATCCGGAGGCGCTATCACCTTTGGCGTTGATCATGTTGCCTACCCCTGTAACCCGGTTCAGGCAGCAGATGCAGTCAGGCTGTCTTTGATACAGGACATTGGAGGGGGCTGATAATATTTGGCTGGACTGTGCATTGCAGATAGCACATCTGGCTTAACCTTATTCTCATTTTCCAGGCTTTTTTGTTTCTTGTGTGTGCTAACGCCTTATACTCTAATCTGATTATTGGAGGTGTGTTATGTCTCGACTCGTTTTTTTGGTGATACTGGTGCTTGGTTTAACAACCGGCTGCGGTGTTAATAATTTGCCTACATTCGATGAGCAGGTTAAGTCTTCCTGGTCTCAAGTGGAGAACCAGTATCAGCGGCGAGCTGACCTTATTCCCAATCTGGTATCGACCGTCAAGGGTTATGCCGCTCAGGAAAAAGACACCTTACTTGCAGTGACTCAAGCGCGAGCAAAAGTAGGGAGTATGCAGGTCGACCCAGAGCTCATTAACAGTCCGGCCAAGCTACAACAGTTTCAGCAGGCGCAGAGTCAACTGACTGGGGCGCTCAGCAGGCTGATGGTGGTGGTTGAAAAATACCCGGATTTGAAATCAAACCAGAACTTTTTAGCGCTCCAGTCTCAGCTCGAAGGAACTGAAAACCGTATCTCAGTTGCCCGTCGCGATTATATTGGTGCGATCGAGCGTTACAACACTGAAATGAGGACTTATCCAGGTAAGCTTTGGCATTCCTGGCTCTATAGTGAGCTTAAACCCAGAGATGCCTACTATGAAGCCACTGCCGAGCGTGCTGATCAGGCTCCAGAGGTGAATTTTTAGTGTTAATACGTAGCCTACTGCTGCTGTTTCTGGTCTTCCCCGTCAGTGCTGAAATCCAGTTTCCAAAATTGACAGGGCGGGTTGTAGATCAGGCAAGCATGGTCGACTCAAATGCAGCCACCCTGATCCAGCGACTATCACGTGAGCATGAGCGGGCAACAGGAAATCAGGTGATTGTCGTGACCCTGGCCGACTTGCAAGGCCAGGCGATTGAGGAATATGGCTATCAGTTAGGTCGACATTGGGGTATTGGGCAGGGCGGCGCCAATAATGGTGTGCTGCTGATGATAGCCAAAGCTGAACGGCAGGTTCGAATCGAGGTGGGCTATGGCCTTGAGGGCCAATTAACGGATGCCATTGCCAGTAATATCATCTATCAGGTCATAAGACCGGCATTCAAGAAAGGTCAGTTCAGCCAGGGCATTCAGGAAGGCGTTCAGTCGATTATTGAGGCGCTAGGTGGTGCCTATGTCGTTAAAAACAATGGTCGAGAAAGCCGTGATAGAAAGCCTTATGGTTGGGCTTCGCTGCTCATCATGGGGATGCTTTATTTCTTTCTGCCCTTGTTGGGTAACCTCATGGGTCTGGGTAGGCCGCGTTCCGGCCGTCGTAGTCGTTATGGCAGGACGACGGGTTATATTGGTGGCGGCTTTGGCGGTGGCGGTCGAGGCGGCTTTGGTGGTGGCGGTTTCAGTGGCGGAGGCGGTAGTTTTGGCGGCGGTGGTGCGAGTGGAGGCTGGTAGACAATGGGCTTATTGACACAAAGCGAATTAGAAAAAGTATCAACGGCAATTCGAGCGGTTGAACACAATACCGATGCCGAACTCGTGACGGTGCTGGCTGAGCGAGCAGATAACTACAGTTATATACCGACCCTTTGGGCTGCGATGCTGGCCTTGTTGTCGCCCAGTGCGGTGAGTCTTTTACCCTTTTGGGTGGAAATGGGTGACTTAATGCTGATTCAATTAGGCCTATTTATCTTATTGGCGACGTTGCTGAGATGGCCGCCGATCCTGGCAAGGATTATTCCTCAACAGGTGAAGGCGTGGCGGGCAGGTAATCTCGCGCGACGACAGTTCCTGGAAAACAATCTGCATCATACTGAGGCTGAGGTGGGTGTTTTGATCTTTGTGTCAGAAATTGAGCAGTATGTTGAGATCATCGCTGATCGTGGCGTCAGTCAACACGTAGCAGATGAGGACTGGGCTATGATTGTTGCAACGATGACGGAACAGGTCGCTGCGGGAAATACCCTGGATGGCTTCCTCGGCTGCATAGAAGCCACTGGGGAACTGCTTGAGACTCACCTGCCAGCAACCTCTGCAAAGGACGAGTTGCCCAATCACATGGTGGTCATCTAATCTGAATACCGGCTGCAGAGAATGATCGCAATCAGTCAGGTTCGCTTGTACAGATCCTTGGCAGAAATCGCGCCATGCTGCATAAATGTGTGTATCGCATCACTCACGCCGATGGGCTCGTGAATAGCAACTTCATGCCCAGCTCGGGAAAACACCTGCAGAGCTGCATTAGGCAAGCGCTTGAAATCTTCCAGGTTGGCTGCAAGCAGGCCATCCACTGAGCCCGCAAGCATCAATGTGGGAATGGTTATGTCAGCTAGCTTTTCGCTAAGATTGATTTCAGCCATGGCCTTGGCGCCATCAATGAGATGCCCGTCAGATACCCGCAGGATGTGATCAACCCGGCTTTCGATCCAGGCATCAGTTTCTACCTCCGGACGGAACCGCGTATCCAGATAGTTTTGCTTAATGGCCGCTCTGTTATTGTGTTTACGTTGCTGAATTCGGGCGTCCAGCATGGCAGCATTGCCCATCCCTGTCCCTTTACTGGGGATAGGTGCCATGAGGATGAGGCGATTTAATCGATTCAGGTGGTAGGCTCCAAGCATAAAACCGATGCCGCCGCCCATACTGTGACCGGCAAAACTGAAACGATCAATCTCTAAGTAATCCATAAGCCCAAGCACATCCTCAGCATATTGTTCCAGGTTGTATCCATCCAGGGTGTCTTCACTTTCGCCGGTTCCCCGGCATTCCATTAGAATAACCCGATAGTACTGCTTGAGTTCTTCTGCGACGGCCAGCCAGTTAACTCGTGATGCGGTGTACCCATGATGAAGTAGCAAAGGTTCTCCGTGGCCGAGACAGTCGTACCAAAGTCTGGCGTTGTTGATAGTGACATGTGGCATAGAGTGGGTCCCTGTTTGCCAATGGTTAGGGTGTGATGTTGTCCCAGCTTAAGATTTTGCGGTTATTTTCTCAATGAGTGATGCCGTGACTTATTACGTGTTGGTTTTGATTTTCCACAGTTTGCTGCCAGGTTAGCCAGTGGTGGATCGACCGGTCGATAGATCTTGATTGTTGGCATTTTCTCGGCTTTTCGGGCCAGGGGGAATTGATGTTTGGTTTGGTCTAGAAAAGACTAAAAGCAGAGTTGATTTTAATTCATTCAACGGTTTAAGTTCGTTTTTTAAAAGTGCATAATTGAGCTTGGCGTCATGATGACTGATTACAGGTATGATGATGCGCGCCATGGACACAGAGGTAGGCATGAGCTGAAGTGCCCCGATGCAGGCACATGTTCGAACCCTTGATCCAAGCTCTGGAGGCCGATTGTTTGAGTTTTTGAAGGGGAAGACCGCCGTTAAGCCGGGTCAGATTGGTCTGGCTTATGAAGGCCAAGAAATGGCGATGGTTTGGGCCAGCGCGGAAAGCTCGACGGTGAAATTAAATCACTGGGAATTGTTAACTAACCAAAAAGAAGGCCTGGAACAGGCCCTGTTAGATCGAGTTACCACACTTGAACTCGAAAAGATGCCATGCCATGTGGTGTTAGATGCCTCACAGTACCAACTGCTTTTACTTGAAGCACCCAAAGTAGAGGTGGCTGAGTTGCCTCAGGCACTGCGATTTTTGTTGCGAGATAAAATTGATCTGCCGCTGGAGGAAGTCGAAATTGCCACTTTCCCGGTTCCTGAAGATGCCTATCCCCGACAGCAAGGCAAAATGGTCTACGCCATTGCAGCAGAGAAGCGGGGTATTATTGAAACCAGGGATCTGGTATTGAATATCGGCCTTGATCTTAAGTCGATCGATATTCCCGAGTTGTCTATAAAAAACATTGTGTCGGTCCTAAGCCAGCAATCGGGAGCAGTTGCCTTTCTTGATTTTCGTAAAGATCGTGCCCTCCTGAGTTTATCTAAAAATGGGGTTGTCTATCTTTGCAGGAACTTAAACTCCAGCATAGAGGCGAGTACGCTGGCCTTTCCTGATTGGAATGAACGCTTACAACGGCTGGTGCTTGAGTTGCAGCGATCATTGGATTATTTCGAAAGCCAGATGGGCCAGGGCCAGGTAGAGCGATTGCTCATTGCGCCTGTTGCTGGAGTAGCCAATCAGTTGATTGAAGAGCTCAACCTGAATATGGCGGTTAAAAGTGAGCTGCTGAATTTAAATCAACTATGGGGCAGCTTTGAATTGATGAATTCAAGCGACCAGCATGATTGCCTGTACGGGACAGGCGCTGCTTTGAGAGGGTTGTCTTGATGAATGAGCAAAGTGTCAATCTCTATACGGATGAATTCCGGCCTCGTATCGATTGGCTCTCCCTAAACCGGTGTTTGATTTATGTTTTGCTCGTTAGCCTGGCACCCGTGGCGATTAGTGTGCAGCAGAGCATGGAAAGTTCTGATCTCGTCGTTAACCTGACGGTGCAACAGGACTTGACTCAACAGTGGCGGTTAAATCTTCAGTCATTGCGCGCTGATATCGATAAGCAATCCAAGGATCCCGAACTGGAGGCAAAGATTGTCCTGCTTCAAGGGAAACAGAGCGATAAGCTGACCTTGAGAAATTTTTTAAGGCAGGGGATTCCGGGTAATTCCGATGGTTTTTCAGCTTACTTGGCGGACCTGGCGCGTTTTCATCGGCCCGGTCTGCAATTGACCCATGTCAATCTAACTGGCGGTGGCGAGAACATCTGGTTGGAGGGGCAGACTCGGAGTGGAGAACTGGTCACTCGATATGTAGATGGTCTTGGTCGTAGCGATATTTTCAAAGGCCGGGAATTTAAACACTTGGCAATTAGTAGGGAAGTCGTTCGTTCCGACTCCAATTCTGAGGGTGTGAATGTCCTGACATTTGAGTTGGCCACTAAAGGGGCGGAATCACCATGAGTGATACGATATGGGGGCAGGCACAAGCGTGGTGGGAAGCTAGGGCGTTGCGTGAAAGAGCCATTCTGTTGTTGGCTGTGCTTCTGGTCTTGGGTTATTTCTGGAATGATTTTGTATTGGCTTACCAATTGGACAGCAATTTGCAGAATCAGCGTATGGTAACGAAAGCGACAGCCGATAATGTGATTTTAGAAAGTGAGCATGCTGAATTACAGGTATTAGCAGCGGAAGACCCGAATCTCGAATTAAGGCAACGTATTGAACGTTTACACATGCAGAATGAAGCGCTCGATAGGGATTTAGAATTACTGTCCGGCAAGTTGGTTGAGCCGGCACAGATGGCATCTGTGCTGAGTAGCGTCCTGAGTAAACAGGATCGCGTGGAACTCGTGAATATTCAGAATCGAGAGCCAGAGACGCTTTTTTTCAGAGCCGCTTCTAATGAGGAAATGGATCCCAGAGAAAAGCTCGAAATCTATAAGCACGGTATTCAACTTAAGTTACGAGGTCGATTTCTGGACAGTTTAGAATATCTGGCGGAGGTAGAATCATTGGGGTATCACTTTTACTGGCAGCGGGCCTATTATCAAACTCAAGAGTATCCTAATGGGTTGCTAACGCTAGAGATATTCACCTTAAGCACCAAGGAACAATGGATTGATGTTTAGCAGAATGATATTTATCCTGATGATACCGACGTTTCCGGTAATGGCGGATAATCGATTTGGGAACCTTATGGATCCCACCGCGCCGGTTTCTTTTGAGTCAAGTGACTTGGCGGATGAGTCGGCGAACCCTGAATTAGATTCGTTTTCATCCTATACAGGTAATCAGTCATACAATCTTAGCTCTGTTCTCATTATGCGGGCAAAGAAGTACGCAGTAATCAATGGTCAAATGGTAGAGGAAGGGGCCGTCATTGGGGCTGTGCGAGTCAAAGAGATTGATAAGATGGGGGTTATATTGGAACAAGGGCAACGGATCAGCAGATTGACCTTGCATGCAGGAACAGTTCGAAAGGAGGGTCAGTAAAATGCCTTTTTGTGAGAGCTTAGCAAAGCATATCGGGAGAATTGGCTGGGTTTTCCTGGCTTTCGTGTTTTTGAACAGTTGTCAGACAGCCTCCAGGTTTGGGTCTTTTGATAGAGATGTCCTCGACGAAGTGCAAGCATCCCTGAGCAGTAGTGAGTTTAATTTAATAGAGGAAAAAGATCCGGTAGTGGCTCCGGAGGAGGTCATGCAGGACTTGGTACCGGACCTCGCTTTTGATTCCGCCATGGTATCGGAGGTTGAAGAGCGATTTGATTTTTCTGTGAAGAAAGGGATGGAGGTAAGAGAATTTTTTGCACTGCTGACGGTCGGTACGGATCACAGTGTGGTGGTTCATCCTGACGTCACAGGCCAGATTTCGGCTTTGGATTTAAAGAACGTCACGGTTGAAGAAGTACTGGATCAGATTAGAGGGATTTATGATTACGACATCGTTGTTGACAACGGTATTTACCAGATTCGACCGGGCGGCATGCAGACTCAGATATTTCGCCTGAATTATCTGAATGTCTCGCGCAGTGGTAATTCTACCATGCAGGTGACATCCAGTGGTATCAGCGATGGTCAGAATAGTAGTGGCCAGCAATCAGGTGGCTTTCAAGGAGGGCGGGGTAATAATTTCGGGGGTAATGCAGGTGGTCAGATGGGGCAGGGCGGGGGCCAGAATTCAGGCAGCGCCTCAATCAGTACGACGACGGAGACCGACTACTGGAAAGATCTTGAAGACGTCATATTAGGTATCATTAATACGAATATTCAGCCTTCTGGTCGTAATCCTGATGAGCGTACGGTCATCGTATCGCCGCATACGGGCATGATCTTGGTTAAGGCCTACCCGAGAGAATTACGCCAGGTAGAGAAATTTCTAAACGCCTCACAGGAAGCACTGCAGCGGCAGGTTATTCTGGAAGCAAAAATCCTGGAAGTGGAATTGCAGGAAGGCTTCCAGGCTGGTATTAACCTGCAATCGCTTTATGAATCCGATAATAAAGTGATTTCAACTGAATTTGGTTCCAGTAATACCCAGAATGATTCGCTTGGCTCGCCTTTTACGGTTGATATGCAATTTTCCGATTTTAGTGGCGTGATCAAGTTATTAGAAACTCAGGGTAATGTGCAGGTCATCTCAAGTCCCCGAATATTGACCTTGAATAACCAGAAAGCTATTTTCAAAGTCGGACAGGAAGCTTATTACCTCACTAATGCCAATACCACCAGTTTTGGAGCGGGGATTGAACAAACGACTAATCAGAACAGTGAACTGGAGCCCTTCTTTTCCGGGATCGCTCTGGATGTGACTCCTCAGATTAGTGATTCCGGGGATATCATCCTGCACATTCATCCGATTCTCAGCGAAGTAAAGGAAGATTTGAAGGTGATTAATGGCCAGGAGTTCCCGCTTGCGAACAGTGCAACGCGAGAATCAGATACGGTAGCCAGGGTGAGAAATGGAGAGGTTATCGTTATTTCCGGGCTGATGCAGACACGGGCTTCTGGGTCCAATACCAGCATCCCAGGGGTCAATGAAGTCCCGGTGTTAGGCTCGATGCTGTCACAAAAAAAACGTGAAACCGTGAAGACAGAACTTGTTATTTTACTTCGTGCGCTGGTTGATCAGAATGCGGTCATGGCAGAGATGTTAGATGAAACAGCAGAACGATTTGAACAGATGAGACGAAAAATCGACCCATACTATCGCGGTAATATGGAATAGGTGCTGGTATGACCGTTTTCTTTGAACGTGCTGGTTTTATTGGTAGCAATATGAAAAGAATAGGGGTTGCCTGTTTCGGTGCAGGATTCACTCTTATCGTGGTTTCCCTGTTGTCCCTGTTCCCGGCGGCAGGGTGGCCTCAAGAAAGTATCCAGCCGGATCGAAACGAGTTTTTGGCAAGCTTTACGAAGTCTGGACGGAAGATGAGCCAGAATGCCCCTGAGGAGGGTCATAATCCGGCCCGTCCAGAAATTAGCGCTCGGGAGCGAGTCGAATCTGGCCAGCTAACACGATCAGTAGCCAGTTCGGTAAATAAAAATGAACCTGATTACAGCGATATTATGAAACGGCAAACAGCGACTGATAATGAGGTCAGAAGTGCGCGTTCTCTTTCTTTGCGCCAGGTTGATAAAGAAGTCAGTCTAGAAGCAGTTCGTTCAATTCAACAAGGACAATATGATAAGGCAAAGGGAACTTTGACGCTTTTCCTGGCAGAAAATCCAGATGGCCATCTGAGCAGGCAAACACTCGCCACCATACTCATGACTCGAAATGAGAATGAAGCCGCTAAGCAGCTGCTGGAAGAAGGCTTGCAACGAACACCCGATCTCTCTGCATTTAAAAAATTATTGGCCAGAATTTTACAAGATACGGATACAAACAGGGCGATTGCTCTATTGAAGCATCGACCACCTTATTTAGAAGATGATACTGAATATCATGAGTTGTTAGCGGCATTGTTACAATTGCAGGGCAGTTATCTTGAGGCGCAGATCTTGTATGAAGCACTAACCCGGATGAACCCCGCTAACGCGCGGTGGTGGATGGGTTTAGGGGTTGCGTTTGATGCAAGCGGAGAGAAACAAAAAGCGCTGGCTGCGTTCCAGAGAGCATTGAGGTTACCCAGCAGTGAGACCAGAGTGAGGCACTATAGTCAGGAACGCATTTCGAAATTAAGGGATCTGCTATGAAGTTAGGGTCGCAGAAAATACGAATTGGCGATCTGCTCATCGAACGAGGCATTATCAACGAAGCGCAATTACAACATGCCTTGGATCGACAACGTGAATCGGACAAGAAACTCGGTCGCTTGCTAATTGAAGACAATGTTTTGCCGGAAGACAAGTTCTTGGAGTTTCTATCGGAACAGTTAGATGTGCCTTTTGTGGGCTTAAGACAGTACCGGTTTGATCCGGAGTTGGTGATTCGACTGGCTGAAAGTCATGCCAGGCGACACAAGACCATTGTCCTGTCTGAGTCAAGTGGTACGTTGTTGGTTGGTATGGCTGACCCGTTGGATATATTTTCTTACGATGAGATCTCCAGGCTTCTGAAGCAGAATGTCGATGTGGCTCTGGTTCGTGAGAGTGAGCTAATGGATACGCTGGATACTATTTATCGGCGCACCTCAGAAATCGAGTCTTATGCAGTTGAACTTGAAAGCGAAGTCACAGAAGGTTTGTTTGACCTCGAAGGCTTGTCCGTTGGTTTGCCAGGAGATGAGGCTCCAGTGGTGAAGATGCTGCAATCTATATTTGAAGATGCCGTCCAGGTTAGGGCATCGGATATCCATATTGAACCTGATGAGGGTGTTCTGCGAATCAGACAGAGAGTGGACGGTATATTACAAGAACAGGTCATGAAGGAGCAGCGTATTGGCGCTCCCCTGGTACTTCGCTTAAAGCTCATGTCTGGTTTGAATATTTCTGAGAAGCGCTTGCCGCAGGATGGGCGTTTTAGCCTATTGGTCCGCGATAAGCGGTTGGATGTACGATTGTCCACCATGCCCATTGAGTATGGTGAGTCCGTAGTCATGCGGTTATTGGATCAGTCCTCAGGTATTACCGAATTAGATGAAACGGGCATGTCTAAAGCGGTTCTGTCCCAATTCAGGGATTTGATCCATATGCCCTATGGGTTAATTTTGGTGACGGGACCAACCGGTAGCGGTAAGACCACCACGCTTTATGGTGCTTTAAACGAGTTAAACCAGGCGGGTCAGAAAATAATCACGGCAGAAGATCCTGTTGAATATAAAATCGCTCGAATTAACCAGGTTCAAGTCAATCCTTTAATAGGCCTGGATTTTGCGAATGTTCTCCGCGCATCACTTCGACAGGACCCGGATATTCTCCTGGTGGGGGAAATAAGAGATACGGAGACAGCTGAAATTGCATTGCGTGCTGCCATGACAGGACATTTGGTGCTGTCTACACTGCATACCAATGATGCGATTTCTTCAGCGACTCGTTTGATGGATATGGGAGTTGAGTCATTTTTAGCTGCTTCCAGCTTAAGAGCGATACTGGCACAAAGGCTGGTTCGTAAACTGTGTGATAACTGTGCCAAACCCCATGAGGCCACTTCGGATGAATTAAGCTGGCTGAGTCGCTATCTCGATGAGGTGACGATTGCAGAGGCGAATCTTATGACGACGGTGGGTTGCCCGCATTGCAATGAGTCAGGCTTTCGCGGGCGATTGGGTGTTTTTGAGTTGTTAATGATCAAGGGTGCGGTTGCCGATGCATTGCGTGTGGGTGATGCAGGACTTTTTATTGACGAGGCAAAGCAGCAACCAGGCTATCAACCGCTGATCATCAGTGCACTTGAACTCGCTATAAAGGGATTGACCTCGGTAAATGAAGTGCTGCGAGTGGCCCAACAGGTTGAGCAGGAAGCTGCATTCACTAATACGGGTGGCCTAGCCGCGGATGATAGTCAGATGGAGTTACTCGTATAATGCCGACTTATACCTATAGAGGTAGGAATAGTGTAGGCAAGGAAGTCAAGGGCAGCCTGGATGCGCTGACGGTGGATGGCGCAGCAGATGCCTTGATTGCGAATCAGGTTATACCCATTGATATCAAATTAGAAGGTGGGGAGAATGATGTTGG
>CAZGCW010000065.1:0-7080 GCA_964524295.1 uncultured Pseudomonadales bacterium | reverse complement strand
TTATAGAATTGGAGGGGTTCATCAAGATGTTACTGAAAAAACTCTTGAGGATATCTTAGAAGGTGGGGAGAATGATGTTGGTTTTGAGTGGCTTACTTCCTTTTTTAAATCTAATGACATAAGCGAAATAGAACACATTACCTTTTCTCGACAGATGTACAATTTAACCAAGGCGGGTATTCCATTGGATCGTGCTTTGCGTGGGCTGGAAGGATCGATTACGAATAATGCGCTGAAAGATATATTGAAGGATATGCTGGCAAACCTGGAAAGAGGTAACAACCTGTCGGATACCCTGCGCCAGCATCCCAAGGTGTTTAATGATCTTTATGTGAATTTGGTGCGGGTAGGCGAGAGTACGGGTAGGTTGGACCTGGCATTTCAGGATTTAGCCAGATATATGGAAATTGAGAGAAACACCAGCAAACAGTTGAAAAGTGCCGTACGGTACCCATCGTTTGTCTTAATAGCCATGGGTGGGGCGTTAGCGGTCGTTACGGTTTTTGTTATCCCGGCATTTTCAGGGGTTTTTGCCAAGCTGGGTGATAAGATTCCGTGGCAGACGCAAGCGTTGATGAATACTTCTGATTTCATTATCAATTTTTGGCCGATATTGCTGGCCTTGTTAGGCATCATTACCATTGTTTTTCGTCTCTGGACAGGAACTGCCGATGGTGGTCTGGCTTGGGATCGAGCTAAGCTGAGGATGCCGGTGGTGGGTAGTGTTTTTGAGCGAATTGCGCTGGCGCGCTTTTCTAAGACTTTTTCTATTATGAGTCGTGCCGGTGTGCCCATCGTGACAGCGTTGACTGTGGTTGCAGATGTGGTGGGCAATCGTTTTATTGCCAATAAAGTTTTGGGAATGGGAGACGGTGTTGCCCGAGGGGAGTCGCTTTTTCTGACGGCACAACGAACGGAGATATTCCTTCCTTTAGTATTGCAGATGATCTCGGTGGGTGAAGAAAGCGGCAATTTGCCAGAGCTGCTTGATGAAGTTTCCGAGTTTTATGACAGTGAAGTTGAATATGATTTAACGAAGCTAACGACGTCGATTGAGCCGATTTTGATTATGTTTATAGCGGTTTTAGTGTTAATTTTAGCATTAGGTGTTTTTCTACCCATCTGGGATTTAGCGGGTGGGCAGTACTAAGTTATTGATATGTGATAAATTATTATATAATTATTAAGATTTTGTGTTATTCCAATAAATATTAAATAAATGGTGTCAGACCTTGAAAATCGTTGAAATCCAGAAGAGAATGATCGAGTCAAAAGGAGAGTCTTATGTGTAAGCAATTTTTGGGTGAAGCTGACCCTAGAAATGTCAAAGAGTTAGCAAAGCGGCAGACGGGATTCACAATAGTTGAACTGGTGGTGGTTATTATTATTCTGGGAATTCTCGCAGCTACGGCATTGCCCAGGTTTTTGTCTGTAGAAGAAAATGCCCATGCTGCATCGATTTCCTCTGTCAGAGGGGGGCTTGAAACTGGCGCGGCTCTTTGGAAGGCTTATTATGTGGCTAACGGTAAGCCGTTGACTGCGGATCCCGACAGTGCTTTAGCATCTGCTATATTTTTCTCTGCTGATGGATACCCGGCGCGAATAACAGATGCCAGTTCTACCAGTACCAATAAAGAAGTTCTTGTTGCTGACTGTGACATAATATTCGGCATATTGTTGGGTGATGCTGCTGTGCCAATTTTAGATGCAGTCGGTGAAGACAAAGCGCTCCAGGACAATAAAGACAGTGATGCTTATGACTGGTATACGACTGATGGGTCCACCGCGGGTGCCGCTGG
Organism: uncultured Pseudomonadales bacterium; assembly: GCA_964524295.1. GTDB lineage: Bacteria > Pseudomonadota > Gammaproteobacteria > Pseudomonadales > Azotimanducaceae > UBA9926. Next base: position 5,281 of record CAZGCW010000065.1, on the reverse strand, counting down.
TACCGGTGACTGTGAATTTACCTATGCTGGCCGTGGGGCGACGCAAAACGTAACGACCTTAACCTATGAGACGCAATACGGTTCAATTACTGAAGCGACAGTCTCTGGTGGCTCATAACCCCGGGTTTTGTTGAAAGAACAACAAGGCTACACGATAGTAGAGTTAGCAACGGTTCTCATTATTTTAGGGATTCTGGCCGCCACAGCAGGATCCCGATTTCTGGATATGGGGCGCTTCGGGCAAAGTGTGTCGTCTGATATGATCCTTTCTACCCTTCGTAATACCCAGCAACTTTCCTTTGGCCGTGATAGTGTCGTATTGCGAATTGCTTCAGATACCTCAACTTATAGCTTGTCTTCATTAGTCGGTGGTGTTGAGCAAGTCAAAAGAACCTTCAATCATCGTGACGTGACGCTAGAAGTCGGGCCGATAGTGACCATTGGCAGCAATCCGTGCACAGCATTATCTGCCAATACAAGTGTGGACATTCCGTTCAATTCTAATGCCGAGATTAGTCATTCAAAAGGTTATCAAATCTGTCTCAACGCGGTCGCAAGCGTCTGTATTTCTCCAGCGGGCTTTGCACATACAGGAGCATGCGAATAGTATTAAGTTTTTGAAATGTTAGCCTTCCATGAAAAACCTGACGATGCAGACAGGCTTCACTTTAGTAGAGATCATCGTTGTCATCATCATCCTGTCTGTCGCGCTAACTTCGATAACGACCATATTGTCTTCTAATACAGCCAATAGTGCTAATACCTATTATGAAACCCGGGCAATTGAACTCGCTCAGGCTTACAGTGACGAAATTATGGCACATCGTTTTGACGAGCAATCGGCCCTGGATGGAATCCCTCCTTGCGATGGATTAAGCACGGATGATCCTGCTCCATCATCCCCTTGTACATTGCTAGCCAGTTTTGGCACGGATGCAGACGAATCCAGTCGGAGTCTATTCGATGATGTTGATGACTATCATGGCTTGGATGAGGGCAGTGGTAGCGCGACTGGGGCTCCGTTGCTTAATTCAGCAGGCGGAACAAGAACAGGCTATGAGAATTTCAGAGTGGAAGTGAGCGTGACCTACGCAGGTGACTTAGCGCCTTTATCTGCGGCTAAAACGGATTCGAAGAAAGTTGTGGTTAGCGTCAGTCAGCCGAACGCGGAACGTCTTGACTTCACGGTTTATAAAAGTAATTTCTAGAATATGATTTTGCGTGTAAAGCAGTGGACACATTAAATGGCGAAGACGCATAACAACCTAGGTAGGGTAGTAAGCCAGCAAGGTTTTACGCTAGTAGAACTGGTGGTTACGATTGCACTAATGGGTATTCTAGCGGCGGGAACGGTCGGGTTTTTAATGACCTCCACAGAGAGTTATATGGATACGACTGTTCGAAATCAACTAAGCGGGCTGGGCCGTTTAACCGTAACCAAACTCGAGCGCGTTATTCGAACCGCGGTGCCGAACAGTCTGAGGGTGACTTCCCCCGGCGCTGGCGGGGATCAATGTCTTGAGTATTTTCCTCTTGTGGCAGCGACTAGCTACTTAGATGTCAGTTTTATCAGTGCGAGCGATACCGTTACCATGGTGCCGTTTGATACTGCATTAAATTTAAGTGGTACCAAGTATGTTGTGATCTTCCCTATGTCTGCGGGTACACTCTACAGTGCTGCGTCACCTGGGCCACTGGCGACGACAGATTATTCGACTAGTTCAACAACGGATTCAATTGAGACCCTGACCCTCACCACAAATCATCAGTTTAGTTCGGGCTCAGTGACCCCGCGGTTGTACCTAGCAGATGCACCAGTGAGCTTTTGTCTGTCCAGCGGGAAATTGTATCGCTACAAAAATTATGGATTGAAGGCGAGTCAATGCACGCCGGCAACTGCGAATTGTCTGCCTAGTACGCCTCCAGACAGAGCCCTGATAGCAGACCAGATCGATAATAGCAGTTATACCACCTTTAATTATACGGCGGGCACATTGCAGAGTTTTTCTTTGCTGCAGGTTGATTTTAACTTTAAGCAAGCTAGCGAAGCACTTCTTGTGCGGCACGAAATTCAAGTCAGGAATGCGCCATGATCAGGTGTTTTGACTCTAGTTTCAGGAACTGCTCAGTCCGAAGTCAGTCAGGCCTGGGGCTTCCAGTTGCTATATTCTTGATTACGGTTTTAGCTACTTTAGCTTTGAATCTGGGTTTACTTGTTCAGGATAATGCCTCCGCGAGGAGTGAGCAAATCTCATTGGTACGAACACTTTTGGCGGCAGAAAGTGGCGCAGGGTTTGGTTTAAACCGATTGTTTGATCCCAGTGATGCACCGGATTACAGCAGTATTAACTGTTCAGGCAGTACGGTCACCTATTCTCTGGATAGTGATTCGGGAATGGCTGGGTGTTCGGTCGGGGTCTCATGTACTTCTAAGACCTCGGGGTCTGAGACTATTTATACGATCACCAGTGTCGGTAGTTGTGATTCTCTTTCCCGAACTATAAAAGTGGATGTGCGCTAGGGTCGAGATTGAAAAAGTTAAGGTGAGGTGTGTTAGTCGCTATTATTGGACCGGCAGGTAATTAGCCATCCTGAAAAATTATTTTTTTCAGTCAAAGCTCTCGCGCCAGTAAATGACTTTGTCATGGCCTCTGAAGTTCCCGAAAATGATAGTAGCTGGTGCAGGAGATTCGTCATAAGTCGGAGGGTTATCCAGGTTCCAGTTGTACTGCAACCAGGGGTAATTAGCTAAATCAATTTCTACGGTCAGACTACCGACGACACCGGTGCCAGGCGGGCTGAAACTCAGCCCGGCATCGCCCGTGACCCAGTTAACGCTGCTGGCCTGCAGATTAGCAAAATTGGCTGTGGTACTACCACCGCCTATCCCGACAGTAAGAGCACCACTTGAAGTAATGGCGTTGCCATTGAGTTCGATCTGACTCCTGGCAATACTGGTACAGCTATCTGCCGTGTTTATGGTAAAGCCAGAACCATTGTAGTACTCGGATTGTAGTGTCACAGCAAGGGCCTGGGTCTCGGGTCCGCTGGCGCTGTTAATTGCAAGTCGACCGTATCGTAGCGTTGGATTACCCACCAGCAAACGACTACTGCAATTGTTAGAGGAAACGCAATTGCCGGAGGTGTCGGGTCTAAAATCCAAACTGTCAAAATTTCTGTTGTCGAGGCTATCAGTTATTGTCAAGCCAACATCCAACAGAAGTGGTCCATCGGGTGCACCAGAGGTTGTTCTGGAAAAATTGGCTGCGTTCGAGGAAACGTTATACACACCCGCTGTCCAGGAACCCGAAGCCAGGCTGAGTCGGGAGGACAGGTCCACGCCATTATTGCTGGTTGTTTCGATCGCGGGACTGATTGAACTTACCGCATAGTTAGCAGCGTCATAGTGGGTTAAAGTTGCACCAGCTGTGTTTTTTGCCGTCACTGTGAAATTGATATTGAGCCCATTTTGCCCCATATAAGTTTGGTTAGAGTTTGCAGTGCAGGCATCAATGACACTATCACTGCTGAGACGGAACTCATCAGGATAAAAACGTCCAATCGTCCCGCTCGTTGAACCAGTCACGTTGCCGGCTCCTAGATAATCGCCGTCACCGATATCCGCATTCAGCGTAATGGATCCGACCTCGCTGAAACTGGCAGTGACCATTCCTGCCCCATCCGTTGAACCGCTGAGCGTATAATTGCCGCTACTGAGCACTCCCGCATTAGTCATGGATGGATAAACGAGGCTGACAAGGTTGGCTTTGGCGGTTTCGGGAGAAGTCTCTTGTCCAAAATTGGGTGTTGTACCGCCAGCGGCGTTAGTCGCCTGGATAGCTATCGTGATATTGGCGCCTGCAGCGACAAAACCACTACCGGAACTGGTTGTACCTGGGTTTCCTGTTACCGTAGTCACCAGATCAGCTGGTTTGGAAACAAATGCGTTGCTCGATCCCGAGGCGTTAATTGCCGGGTCATTACCAGAGGCTGGGACCGTCATTGTGCTATGTAGTTTAGTACTGCCGGCATCGAAATAAGTCAAGTTGAAGGGGGCATAGCCGCCCGCATTAAAAGCCAGATTCACAGACTGGTAGGTGAGACTCGTACCATTGTTATTTTCTTCTATGGAAGTCGATCCTGCAGTCATATCCTTATCACGTTGGCAACTGGTAGGGTTGTTGCATTCATAGGCAAGGTTGACAGCCAGGGTCTGGTTTTGAATTGATGAAATTTGTGAACAATTACTGACAACACCAAGGAGTACTTGATTAAGGGGGGTGCCAGCAGAGAGTGTGGGAATATCGCTGCCTGCGCCGTCCGGAGCACCATCTGCATTGCTATCATTATAAAATACGACGTTGACCGGTGTCGAAGTAAAGGTATAAGAGGGATCTTCGCTGGCAGACTCCGATACATTACCATCGGTGACGTTGATACCAATGGTTCCTGCTGCGTGCTGGAGATAAGTGGTAATACTTGAATTTCCGGAAAATCCTATATCAATTGTGGATGAACCTGAACTTACCCAGGTTCCAGCCGAATCGCTACTAGATAAGGTGACCGTATTGCTAATACTGACTGCATTATGCACTGCGTCATGAGCTACGATGGTAATCGGGGCTGCTGTGCAACTATAACCAGAATCATCGGTAAATGTGCTTCCACCATCAAAGCTAACAGCATAGTGATTGAAAACAGGCCCCGAAACAGAGACTGTGCTGGTGACGGCGCTGGAGTTACTGGTGCCATCATTGACCAGCCAGGTGATGGTTCTGTCATTGGTATTTGTGGTGACTGTATTGCTATTAAAATAGGTAACACTTTCAAGCGCTGTTTCGTAGTTGCTCACGGTTGTTGTACCAGATAGTGATAGCACCCCATTAGCTGAGTCCCAGTTCGCGCTAATGCCAAGACTTGTATTACCTAGCGCTAAAACGTCTTCCGTCGATACGTAATTATTGCTAATAGTTATCGTAGCGCTTTGCAGGTTGGTGTTATCCGTATCTGTTACCGTCAGCGTAGTATCAATTGTTGTCGCCACGTCCCCTGATGCATATGATAGACCGCCACCGGCATCGGCTAGCACGGGCGCATCATTGACATCGGCCACGGTAATGGTGCTGGTGACGGCACTGGAGTTACTGGTGCCATCATTGACCAGCCAGGTGAGGGTGCGGTTGGTATTGTCCGGATCAGAACTGTTGGTGTTCTGGTAGGTGACACTCTCCAGGGCGGTCTCATAGTTGGCCTTGGTGGCCGAGCCGGACAGGGTCATGAC
>CAZGCW010000064.1:0-18519 GCA_964524295.1 uncultured Pseudomonadales bacterium | reverse complement strand
GAGCACTGTCTTCGGGAGGCAGGGGTCGTGAGTTCAAATCTCGCCATCCCGACCAGTAGAATCAATCGCTTGCAGAATGCAGGCCTCTCTTTAGCGTTCAGAATTTCAGGACCGTGATCTTGCTTGAAGACCGCACTAAAACGAGCCCAGCCACCCTTATATGCCGTAACCACCATCAACTGCGATAAACTGGCCGGTAATATAACTGGCTTCGTCTGATGCCAGAAAAACTGCTAAATCTGCTACTTCTTCCGGTTGACCGAAGCGCTTCAGAGCCAGGTTCTTCAATACTGCGGCTTCCCATTCATCATCAAAAAAGGAGTTATCCTGGTTCTTAAGCCTTAAGAAAATTCCCGTTTCAATCACCCCTAACGCGATGCTGTTGGCGCGGATATTGTTAACCCCTTCCTCTTTTGCGATACCTTTTATCAGAGACTCAATGGCTGCCTTTGGGGCAACAGAAAGAATATCTCCCGGGGGATACCGTAAGAGCCCTGCAGAGCTGATGAAAATATAAGTTCCGCCCCCTTTTCGAAGGTGATTAAGAGAAGATGAGACTAAATTAAAAAACCCATTTAAATCAGAATCGATTACTTGACGCCAGGTTTCCTGATCCAGGTCTGCTATCATTTTCTGTGGTATATCGAACCCAGCGGCATTGATCACACTGTGGATAGTCGAGAATTTACCCAGGAGATTTTCAATTAATGTCGATACTGCCTCCTCGTCTCTTATATCCAACTCATAAGGAAAACATTGATCTCCATTTTGATTGATCTCTTTACATAAATCCTCGGCTGCACTTTTGTTTTGATAATAGGTGATTGCAACCCGGGTGCCAGCCAAAGCCAATCTAGAAGCGATAACCGAGCCAATTCCGCCACTTCCGCCCACCACCAGGGCAATCCCTTTCGGAAAACTAAGCGTAAACGTCATTTTGTTATTGCCTCCTGACAAGAATCATTTAACCACGCTGTAACACTAGAGTAGCAACGCTTAGGTTGTCTGCATAGGTTCTTTGCTCAGGTTGTTTGCTCAGGTTCTTTGCTTAGATTCTTTGCTCAGGTTCTTTGCTCAGGTTCTTTGCTAAGCACGTCTATCTGCGGCGCAGAAAATCGACCTCATTCCGCTTTTAACGAGGCCATCGAGCGCTGCGCATTCGCCTGAATCGTCTCAGTATCCCAAAGACCCGCAAATTTAAATGACCTGGGACAATGGAAATAGGCTTCATCGATCTCAATGATCGTTGCCTGCACAAATTTGGCGTTTTTATCAGACCAGTACAATTCGGGTTCCGTTACCCTTTGCGAAAATGCTTCCTTTTCGACGACGGTAACACGACCATTGACTCTCACAGTCATGTCCATACCTGGAATCATAAAGATCAGTCCGATCTTTGCATTTGATTCATAGTTTTCGAAAGTCTGGAAAAGATTATTGCCGCCAATATCCGGCATCATCAGCGTACGTTCATCCATTATCTTGACAAAACCGGGTTTGCCGCCCTTGGGGGAGGCATCGCAATCTCCATCTGCATTACAACTCGCCACAACCACAAAGGGCGAATTTTCAATAAACCCTTGAACATACGGCTCAAGAAAATCCTTTACCTTGTTCTCGGCTAAGGGATGGATACCGCCTCTGTCAGATCTGATATTTGCAAGCCGTCCCATGATTACTCTCCTTGTTTGAAGCGCCATCCAGCATCATTCCAACCTTTACCGTCTTAATAACTAAAGTAAATGTAAACCTGCTTTATCCGCTACCACACTCACCGGACGCGCAGGCTCAATAATCCAATTCGGTATCCCCCTATGCACTCACGGTATCTCTTCTGAATAATCCCAGTTAAATCTAACGTCATGACCTACCGGTAGAAAAGTAAACTTAACGTCGTATTTTTCAATAATTTAAAAATGATTAGCAGAAAAGCTTCGCTTATTCATACAATAGTTGTACCATTAGTACTAGTGGAACAACTGGCACATTATTAATGGAACTTCAAATCGATATCGAAGCACCGACTCCGGTGTTCACGCAATTGATCGAACAGATCAAACAAGCCGTGATGGAGAACCAGATCCGTGCCGGGGATCCCCTACCCTCTATTCGGCAATTAGCAAACGACCTTGGACTCAATAATAAAACCGTAGCCAAGGCGTACCGGCTTCTGGAGCGTGATAGCGTGATTCAAACCAAGGGTTACCGCGGCACCTTTATTCATCCTGATGCTAAAACCAACTGTTCTGTTGATCTTAACAGCTGGTTGACAGATGGTCTCACAGATACAATTAAATTGTTCAGAATCAAAGGGATAACGGATTCAGAAATCCGCGTAGCTTTTAGCAACATCATGAACAAACGGGAACTTTAAGGACAATTCCATGACGGAATCAATCATTTTTTACACCCTTTTGACTAGCCAGCTTATGCTGATGTCATATTATTTTCCTGGCCGGATTCATAAGCGCATGCAAACGGTTTTGCACACTTATTCACCTGACCAATACCCTAGGCTTTATCCAAAACCTGCCAGCTACTATGAGCGCCTGCAGCGCAATTATCGCTGGGTTAATCAACTTCTACTGATCGTCGGTTGGAGTGTCATGATGGCCATGCTTGCCTTGGATTTCGATCTCTCAGCAAAACATGCGTCACTGCTACCCTGGGCCATTTTTATGATTCAAATGACACCGCAGATAGCCCTGGAGTTAAAGGAGTTCAGGCAGATGAAACTCATGCGACAATCCGACCAGCGCACAACACGCACGGCCGAGCTAACCCCACGGCGTGTATTTGATATCGTGCCCAAATCCCTGTTAAGTGTGACCATCGTCTTTTTTATTGTTTCGTTGCTTGTCGATGCCGCCATCAATGACTTTGCTAAGGATAGGTTTTATTTATCCTGGCTGATCCTGGGTGTGGGCAATGTGGGCTTTGCCTTTTCTGCATGGTGGTTCATCTACGGACGAAAACAGAACCCGTACCAAAGCCGCGCAGAACGTAACCTGCAGGCGAGAGCGACTATTACTTCAATGCTTTATGTCAGTATCGGTATGAGCCTGTTTGTTGCTATTACCGGAGTCATTGACACTTATGGACTAGATCGCCTGAGCCCCGCTGCGATGAGCCTCTATTGTCAGTTAATCGCTGCGGCATCAATGAGCTCAATGTTAAGTACCCTGCGTTTGGATCGTTTGGACTTCGAGGTTTATCGAGAGGAGCCACAAACCCTATGATCAGATTCAATCTGACGTCACGATATCCGCGACTTCAAAATTCATGGTCTTGGCCACACAGTCCACCACTCCAAAGGTATAATGGAGCTTGCCATCATTAACAATGTTAAGACCCCACAGCTTCAAGATAGTACCGTCTTTAACATTAATACCCTGAAGGGAAGCCGTAACGATGTCCTCTCCATTTTAAGTCCAGGCGTGACCCGTAAACTCGTAACGATCCTTCATATCCTGCTTATCAATAAATTCACAAGATAGGTAACCTCGCCCATAAGGGCCTGCTTCTCCTGGAGCGGAAAGATGGAAGGTCTTTCCATCGCCGGTATAGGTCGAATCTATAGTGAAATTGGCTGCAAAAAGTGATTCAGGATCCAAGACCCGTCCTGTAGCTGCGATCTAGCACCCTGCCAATTTAAATATCTTTCTGATATAAAATTATAACCGCTCATCGCCATCATCATAACCTCCTGCAACGTGCTACAGTCAGGGTAGTTATACTACAATGCAATAATGAGACCCGCATAAAACAAGGGCCAGAACAACTCACCCGGAGGCGATGCCGTGAAGTCGGAAAAAAGGGCCAATCTTCAATTTAACAGCAAAGCGGTTTACCTACCGCCAGATGAGGCCAGCCAGTCTATCAGCCCCCCTATTTTCATGTCTTCTAGTTTTCAGTACGACGCGGATATCTATCAACGGGTGGTGAATGGAGAGCGCAAGGAAGTCAACATTTATGGCCGCTGCGGCAATCCATCTGAGTATCAGTTCGAAGAGCAGATGATCATGATCGAAAACGCCGATGCGTGCCTGGCTACGGCTTCTGGCATGGCCGCAATCTCCGTTACCTTACTCGGACTGCTCAAAGCCGGGGACCACATTGTCTGCGACTGGACCACCTACAGTTCAACCCATGAAATGCTGGACCACCGCTACACGGACTACAACATAGAAACCACCTTCGTCGATACCGCAGACGCCAGCGCAGTGCAGGCGGCGATTCGCCCTAACACCAAAGTCATCTACTTTGAAACCATCGCCAACCCAACTATGAAAGTCTCAGCTATTCCACCGTTGGTAGAGATCGCAAAAACCAGCGGCGCCATTCTGGTTTGTGATAACACCTTTGCCAGTCCCTATGTAGCCAGACCCCTGGAATGGGGCGTAGACATCGTGATTGAAAGTGCAACCAAATTCATCGGTGGTCACAGCGACGCCCTCGGCGGCGCCATCTGCATGAAGTCGGAACGGTTGCCGGCTGATTTCCTCGAACAGCTGAGATGGAGCACCATGGTTAAGCTGGGTTCCCCACTGCCACCATTTAATGCCTGGTTACTGGTACGCGGTATCCAGACGCTCGGGGTACGCCTGCAAAGGCAATGCCAGTCTTCGCTGCAACTGGCCCGCTATTTTGAATCCCATCCAGCGATAGGCAGAGTCTGGTATCCAGGACTGGAATCACATCCTCAACACCCGGTTGCCAAGGCACAGCTTCCAGAATTCGGAGCTATGCTGACATTCGAAGTCGATCATGCTGACGCCGCGCTCAGGGTTCTGGACAGCCTGGAACTCGCCTGTTTTGCCGCCAGCCTTGGTGGTGTTCGAACAACCACGCAGATACCCGCCTCCATGGCATTTCTCGACATACCAGAAGAGCAGCGTCTGGAAATGAACATTGCAGAGGGCATGATTCGGGTTTCAACCGGTCTGGAAGACGTAGACGACCTGATCGCCGATTTTGATGCAGCGCTGGCAACACTATGATCAAACCAAACCACGCAGGGTGCTATCAGTGGAATTAAAGAAGTCACTGAGTTTCTGGGACGTCTTTGCGATCGCCCTCGGGCAAGTCATCGGCTCAGGTATTATGGTCCTAATCGGCATCGGTATCGAGTTCACGGCTTACGCAATCCCGATTGCCTTCGTGCTCTCGGCCTGCCTATCCATTATCAAACAACTTCCGGTCGCATTCATGGGTTCTGCAATGCCAGCAACTGGTGGACTCTATGTTTACTGTAAAAGAGTTCTCGGCCCACAAGTCGGGTTTTTCTATCTCGCCATTCTCCTGATCACACATATCCTCATCGCGCTGTTCGCCCTGGGGTTTGCCTCTTATGCGGTCGCACTTCTCCCCCAACTCAATGACCGAGCCATCGCCCTTGGTATCCTGCTCCTGTTTTACTTCGTTAATCTATTCGGCGTCAAACAAGCTGCTGCAGTACAAAAAGTGATGATTGTCTTTTTACTCTGCGGCCTTTCGTCGCTGATCTTCTTCGGCATCCTGGAAGTCGACTACGCTAAGTTCACCAGCACCGAAAACCTGTTTCCAAACGGCTGGTACGGCTTCGGCCTTGCCTGCGTGGTTCTGTCCTTTTCCACCGGTGGTGCCCAGTACATATCCGAACTCGGTGGTGAAATGAGAAACCCCCATCGCGACCTGCCACGGGCGATCATCTACAGCACACTACTCGCAGCAGTCTTTTTTGCCCTGGTTTCGATCGTCGCGGTTGGTATTCTGCCAATCGAGCAGACCGCAGGGAAACCATTGGCCGAGGTAGCAAAAGCCATTTTACCCCCTGCCGTCTATACCGCATTTATCGTTGGTGCCGGCTTGTTTGCCTTGGCAACCAGCATCAATTTGACTTTTTCATGGGCAACTAAATCTGTACTGATCGCCTGCGAAGATGGCTGGCTACCCAAAGGGATTGCCGTGGTTAACAAACGCTTCAACACACCGCATATCCTCCTGACCGTTCTGCTCCTTTTTGGCGCGGCGCCCATCATCGCCGGAAAAGACCTGCGTTACATCATCATGCTGGGGGGTGGTCTGGTATTTCTATGCGACCTTATTCCTCTCATCGCAGCGATGAATTTCCAAAGCCGCTTACCAGAGGCTTTTATGAATGCGCGTATGAAGCTGTCTGGCAAGGCCCTTAAATTCATCAGCGCCTTTGGCATCTGTATTCTCATAGGCCAGGGCGCGCTTTCATTCTCGGATATCGACCTCACGGGTTGGGCCTTGGTGGTGATTTACATCGTGCTTGTGCTGATTTACATCCGCATACGATTACGATATCTAGCCTCTCCTGCCAGTTCCGGATAACCTCAAACGAATGCCGACAGAACCTGAATGGTTAGCCGATAAAAGCCCGGCCTAAATCTCTGCCCCCTCAAAAAGGACTTGCAGCACCGCTGTTCTTTAATCAAAGTGCTAAGGGTTAATTCAACAACGGGCCGGTCTATGAATTCAGACAATAGTGATAATAATAGCCGTCACGCACTCGCTGGTACTGTCGGGAATGTGCTGGAGTGGTACGACTTTGCCGTTTACGGTTTTCTAGCACCCATCATGAGCCCACTTTTCTTCCCGGCAGATAATGGCCTCACTGGCCTGATCAAAACCTATGGTATTTTTGCAGCGGGTTATTTAATGAGGCCCATCGGCGGTATCATTTTCGGGTATATTGGCGACCGTCTAGGTCGAAAAATCGCCCTTCAATGGTCTATTGCGATGATGGCAGTACCGACCGTCTTGGTCGGGCTGCTACCCGTTCATGCCTCAATCGGTTCTACCGCGGCAGTGTTACTCATACTACTGCGCCTAATCCAGGGCATATCGGTCGGTGGCGAACTCATTGGATCCATGTCTTACCTGGTAGAGACTGCCCCAGAAAATCGTCGCGGTCTGGCGGGTAGCTGGTCGGTTTGCGGGGGTGTTGGTGGCATCCTGCTCGGCTCTTTAGTTGCCTCAACGCTGGGTAGTTTATTAACCGAACAGGCCATGAACGAATGGGGATGGCGGGTACCCTTTCTAATGGGCATCGTTATTTTTGCGGTTGGCAGATGGCTGCGCAAAACCCTCGTGGAGTCAGCTGATTTTGAAAATGCCGACCTCGACGAACCCAATGCCAGGTTGCCTATTGTCACCGTCCTCCGAGACATACCCGGACGGGTCCTGCATCTTTCAGTCAGTATTTTACTGTTTGCAACCAGTTTTTATTTGCTATTCGTGTGGATGCCAACCTACCTTTCAAAAATAGTCACACCACCGGTGGCGCATGCCCTGGAGGTTAATACAACGGCCATGGTGTTGCTACTGATCATGATACCGCTGGGCGGCCGTCTCTCTGATAGCCTTGGCCGCAAACCGGTCATGCTAACTGCAACGGTGCTGATGGGCCTACTGGTTTATCCTGCATTCTTAATCCTGGACCAAGGGGTTATGTCCTATGCCCTGGCCATCCAGCTGTTTTTTGCCCTGCTACTCGGTCTTATTCAAGGGCCACTGCCCGCATTTATGGTGGAGTGCTTTCCCGTCAAGGTTCGCTATACCGCCATAGGGCTCAGTTATAACATTACTCTGGCGATTTTCGGTGGGACCGCACCATTGGTTAGCACCTGGCTGATCCAGGCAACGGGTGACCTTGCCTCGCCGGCTATCTACTTGGTGATACTCGCTGTAATCAGTACGATTTCTATGTATTTCCTGAAGCCATTAAGTGAAGCGCGTTAACTAAAATGAAAGAAAGTACCGGCATGGATAGCTATCGTCAAATAGAATACCTGATCTACCATTATGCCGAGCTGATAGACGCCGGCGACCTGAGCCGCATGGCAGACCTTTTTAGCCATGCCGAGCTTCTGGGCCCGGACGGAAAATTGGTGGCCAGAGGTAGTGAAGCATTTCTCAATGTGCAACGTCGGGCTGTTAACCTCAACCCAAAAACCGGTAACCCACAAACAAAACATATCACCACGAATGTGATTATTGAGGTTGATGAGGTTGCCAATAAAGCAACTGCCCGGTCTTATTTCACGGTGTTACAGGCGACCGACAGTTTTGCTCTACAACCGATCATCGCCGGACGTTACCTAGACAAGTTCGAGCGAGTTAATGACCAGTGGCGTTTTCAACAAAGACAATCCATCCCAGATCTGGTTGGGGACTTATCACACCACTTATTATTCGATATCACTGACGTTAAAACCTAAACCTATTCATTCCCTGTCACTCTTAAAGGCACCTGAAACCAGATGCGCCCACTAGGCATGCGCCACCCCAGCAGGTAATGCGGCAACAATAACAACCTGCCTAGACATTAAAGTGCCTGTTCTCATTGCCTACTTCAATGTCAGCTCAGTGCAACACAGCCTCGGTCGCTGCAGCGACTACTTACTTATTTTGAAAATATCGACCCACAGACTGCGCCAATCACAGCACCAACCACCCCCCCAACCAGCCATGGAACGCCTTCTACGCCCATGCTGAGGAGCAAAACACTAAGAAAGATACTCAACCCGGCTGAACACGCTATTATGACCAAATACTGATTCATTTTCGTCGCCCTCCTCACTCATTTAATACTATTGTATAATAACAATCTGATCGCTCAGGCGGTCCGCAACCGAGCCATCAGCCAAGGAATGAGTATCTACCTCACCACCCGCCTCAATGCGGGTAAATCATTCCAATGGGCCTACACCACTCGGTAACCCCGTTGCGCATAATCAAAGTCATGTAGTTCAGCATTACGGGTGGATGCAAGGTAAAAATTTGCATGGTAAGACCGAATTTCCTTGATTTTACTTCCTTCGAAAATATACCACTCGCTACCCCTCAATAGCTCCATCTGCCCGGTCTGTTTGGGCACCCAACTCATGCTCCATTCAATAACGGCTTCCGGTTCCTGGATAACGGTGTGGTCAAGCATCCAGTTAGCCTGGGTTAAAGGTCCGACCCGGGCCCAGTAATCAGCAAGCCCTCTCGCCCCCCTGACTTCACCGTGATCGACAAAATAATGCACTACATCATCAGTAAAAGTACGCATCATCAAGTCCACATCAGCGGTATTACAGCCCTCATAATAACGCAATATGGTATCGATATAGCGGTGACCTTTGCGTCTAAGTTGCATATTCTCACCTCCATTTTCCTTGCTGTGTTCCCACTCGGGTTGGTCCAAATAAACATCGATCGCGTCCAGAATGCCCATTAACACGCATTGACTCAGGTAACACAGAACACGAATTGGCCTGCTTTACTGGCCCATCGCCTGACTCACTAGTCAATCGCCTGATTGATTAGTAAAACAAAAGTGATGCGCTGATAGCAAATTGCCAGAATCCCCGGTCGATGACAGTCTAGTTCCAGCGTGACCCCTGAGTTATCTTTACAGGCTTAGAACCGATTGGTCTAATGACCTGGCCTTCTCAGTGAACAGCACGGCTATAGCTATTCATCATTAACAACCAAGATAGACCGATCAGCACCCAAGGAGATCCCTGATGCAATTCGAACACCTTCTTTACGAACAGCACAATGCGATAGCGACTATTACCCTTAACAGACCCGAAACACTTAACGCGCTGACGCCGTCCATGCGGCAAGGCCTTTTTGATGCAGTCACCCTAGCCGACAATGACGACAGTGTCAGAGTGATTGTGATAACCGGTGCTGGGCGGGGCTTCTGTTCCGGCGGCGATGTAAAAGCCATGAACGAGGCCAATAAGACAAAAAAAATCAGCCCCATGGAAGAAAAGATTGCGCCGATACGAGACAGAGCCGTACTTGCCATGCGGAATGCGACCAAACCGGTAATCGCTGCTGTTAACGGCGCAGCAGCAGGGGCAGGTATGAATATCGCCCTGGCCTGCGATATTCGTATCGCCTCTGTTAAGGCCAGGTTTGGCCAGACATTTTCTCGACGCGGACTGCATCCTGACTGGGGCGGTACTTACTTCCTACCCAGATTAGTAGGCATGGCAAAAGCCTGCGAATTAATCTGGTCAGGAAAAATGATCGACGCAGAAGAAGCGCTGGCACTGGGGATTGTTTCACAATTGAGCTCGCCAGAGACGCTAATGGCGACCACGCTTGAAATGGCCACCTCATTTGCCGAAGGCCCTCCAATGGCGATTCGCATGGCCAAGCGAGCCATGTACAAGAGTATGGACACCTCTCTCAGGGAGGCCCTGGAATACGAGACCTATGCCCAGAATATCTGCAGCAGTAGCCAGGATGCCAAGGAGGGAATAGCGGCTTTTGTTGACAAAAGAGAGCCTCAGTTCAAAGGAACTTAATGCAATTCTCGGCTGGTTCCTGACGCTAGCAGGTCGTCTATCATATCCTCATCCATGCCCAGCTCCGTTAATAGCGACCGGGTTTCGCTGCCAAAAGGTGCTGTCGGTAATCGGGTTTTAAACCCATCCTTATCGAGTTTCACGGGTGGCGATAACACCCGCAGACGGCCCGCTGTCGCATGCTCAACAATTTCGAACATGTTATTGGCTTCCGCCTGGGCATCTTCAAACAATTCAAGCGGGAATTTCACCATGGATACCGGCACGCCTGCCTGTTGCAGTCGGCTACACCAAACTTCGCTGGAGGCGCTTCTTAGCTTAGCCTCCACCTCGGCTTTCAGATCATTGATATAGACTTGATCGACCTTTACCTGGAGCCCTTTATCAACCAGTCCCAGTGCCTCCATGAACCTGATCTGAAGTCCAGGACTCACCGCTGCAACTGCGATCGTACTATCCGATGTTGCAAAGGTGCGGAAATAAATGGCCAGCAGCGCTAGCTCGCGAACCGACGGCAAATCCGCCTTCTGCGTTTGAAAACTCGCTCCTGCTCTCCGCTGCTGCCGCAACCGCTCGTTGGCAGCAAGGTGACTTTCACGATCACGATCCTCATGGCGGATCAACTGATTATTGGCCAATGTCATGGCAGATTGCATTAAGCTGACATCAACGATCCCGCCCTTGCCAGTCCGTTCCCTGCGATAGAGCGCAGAACCAATACCAAAAGCCAGTGACATCGCCGCCATATAATCAGAGATCACCGGATCACCTGGGGCGGGCCTACCTTCTATCATTCTGCCCATGGAAGCCATGAGTCCACTGCGGGCCTGCACCACGATATCCATACCAGCAAGATCAGCATCGGGGCCCCTCTTGGAGTATACTAATTCGTTGTGGTGTTATTTCACCAATAATCAACCTTGGGTATTGATCACGCAATCGTTCCGGATCCAGACCAAGATCCCCAGCCAGCCCCGGACGGAAATTCATCAAAACCACATCTGCACTGGCCACCAAGGCATCAATCACCTTACCCGCCCCTGGATCACTGAGTTTTAAGGGTAACGACCGCTTACCCCTGTTTCGAGAAATAAAAATAGTTGATTCCATGGGGGTAATCGGCCCCATATGGCGATTGGGGTCTCCCGCCGGTGACTCCACTTTGATGACTTCCGCACCTCCTTCTGCCAGTAACTGTCCGCAAAAAGGGACTGCAACAAACTGGCCGAATTCAATCACTCGAATCCCTGTATAGGGCTCAGTTGGTTCCGACATGTTAAAACGCTCTCTGATAGTTAAAAGCCTGCACGGCCTGGATCGCCTCGATTATCGACAGAATTAGCACTCATGCCGATTAAGGCTGTCTAACAAGCTTATGATTATGACCCTGTTGCTATCTCATTTACCACCTGCAAATGACCCCTGACTGACGGATTCTCATTTTGTTGTTATCGAAGGGTTCGTTGTGTCCAGGCACCTCAATCTGCTGCACGCAATCCATCACCCCTCCGGCCGAGTGATCCCAGGCGCAGCCCCCGGGCAGTAAAGAAACTAAACAGGGTCACGCGAGATCATGCCTTTCTGAGTAACCAAGATGCTGTTAGGCTTCTAGCCATGAAAAAGCGGAGTCATAGCGATGTCTTTTAAATTGACTGAATCGGCAGGCCCCTGTGGCGCAACGATCTCAGGCCTTGACCTGTCGCGGCCTCTGTCAGAATCGGTCATCCGCCAACTTCGCAGTGCCTGGCTGAAATACAAAGTCATCGCCTTCCCCGAACAATCCCTCACCAATGAGAACCTGGAAAATTTCACGCTCTATTTCGGTGATTATGGCGATGACCCCTATTTTGAGACAATTGAGGGCCATGACCACATCGCCGCTATCTGTCGAGATGCCAATGAAACCACACCCATTTTTGCGCAGGTCTGGCATACCGACTGGAGCTTTCAGACGCGTCCACCCGCCGGCACCTGCCTTTATGGCATAACCATCCCACCCAGAGGGGGCGATACTCTATTCATCAATCAGCAGCAAGTCCTCAAAGAAATGCCGGATGAACTGCGCGCAAGAATCGACGGGAAACTGGCTATTCACAGTGCTCGCGGTGGCTACGCTCCAGACGGTGCCTATGGCGAACGTGAAAAAAACTCTGATCGAAGCATGAAAATAATCTACTCCGAAGAGGCCTATGAAACGCAAACCCATCCCTTTATTCGTCAGCATCCAGAAACCGGAGAGGAAGTCCTGTATGGCACCTTGGGTTATATCATCGGTGTCCAGGGACTGTCCCAGGAACAAGGTCATCAACTGCTCGTTGATCTCCATACGTGGCAGACCCAGCCCCAATTTCAGTATGCTCAAAAATGGTCTCCTAATATGCTGCTGATGTGGGACAACCGCTCGGTTTTACATTCAGCCAGCGGGGGTTACCAGGGTTTTGACAGGCTCCTGCATCGAACCACCATTGCAGACCGGATCTATCCATGACCCTGAACCAGTGACAACACCCCGCTCAGTTTTAGCAACGAAACCAAACTCAGCAGTTCGAAACACCCCCAACAATCCCCTATAACGGAACCTTGAATCCGTTCAACCACGGATAAGAGCCGCCTGTTATTGCAATTGCCTTACCCAGACAGTAAGTTCACAAGGTGACTAAGCTCGACCACATTATCATTGCCGCACCTGACCTCGAGGCAGTTAAAGACCAGTTTTTTAACCAAACCGGCATTTTTCCCGTGGATGGGGGGTCGCATACCAACGCGGGTACTCGCAATGCCCTAGTTGCCTTTACGCACGGACAATACCTGGAATTTATTGCGCCGGATCCACTGCAGAATATTTCCGGAACTCGCGCCGAACGGTTTGCACAGCTTCCTGAACCTGAGGTTCTGCATTGGGCAGTCAGTTGCAGAGAACTCACAGAGACTTCCGATGCAGCCGAAGCCTGCGGATTACCAACCCGGGGTATCCTGCCGATGCAGAGAACCACCCCCGCAGGCACGCTGCTCGAATGGGAACTGTGTTTTGTTACCGGTCACAACCAGGCCGGGATTATGCCGTTTTTCATAGACTGGTTGGATAGCCTGCATCCTTCAGAGACCTCCCCGCTCGTCGGCTCGTTATGTAACTTTGTAATAAGTGCTCCAAAAGACACGGCCATTACCCGTTTCCCAAAACCCTTCCCGGAATATGCTGAACTGGTAGAAGGGCCACCAGCAATACGGTTCGACATCGACAGCCCCAGGGGTTTGATCAAGTATGAGCAGCCGAACCCCATCGGTTTTGGCTAGATACGGGTAAGGCTAATACCGGGGCCACACCCTACATTGCCACGGAAAGTAACCCCGACCGAATTCGCTCAACCAGATGCCCTGATTAATCCGGAAATCGAAACGCTTGACTTTCATGGGCCAAAAACAAGCCCTGACCGGCAGTGAGGGTATTTTTCTCACAACAACAGTGATCGGGCTAATTCAAGCTGGGGCTAGGGATATATAGTAAAGCAAGAAATTAGATCAAATCTGATTCAAAAGATACTACACTGCACCTATGTTGGCCGCTACCCCCGCTCAGAAAACACTCTGTGAGAAACAGCTCCTGAGCTTCTCTTTCTACTTTTCCGGATTCTGGGCTGTCATCGCAGGACTCTGGTTGATGCCAAGCATCGCAGCAGAGATTGACCCCGGCATCTGGCCGCCTGGTTGGCTCGCGCCAGCCAAGACAGCCTCTGAGCTGCAAATAACCACATTCCATGAACCCAATTCACTGCAGCAGCAAGTGAACAATGGCGAGCTACCGCCGGTGTCGGAGCGGCTACCGCTGGATCCTATGGTGCTTGTGCCCACTGGACCCAATGGCACTTATGGCGGCACTGCCAGAATATTCGAGAGTGACTGGAATATGTTCAATCCAGTCGAGAATCCACTGACGATCGACCCCACCGTTGCTCATATTTTCCCTAACACGATCAAGTCATGGGAACTCAGCAATGAAGGCCGGACCATTACCTTCAAACTCAGGGCCGGCATCAAGTGGTCAAATGGTGAACTCCTTGATGCTGATGACTTTATTTTTTTTCATCGTCACCAAATCCTCAACTCCGAACTAACCCCCGTGCCAGATCCCCGCTGGTTAGGTTCAAAGTCTGAAAAAATTGATTCCCTCACCTTCCGCTATCACTTCAACGAACCTTTCCCGCTATTAATCAATTTAATGGCGCAATTGGGTGACTATTACGTCATCCCAAGCGATTACATGCGCCAGTTCCACCCTGATTTCGTCAACCGTGAGGCGCTGATAAAAAGAATCAGGCAAGAAGGGTATATCAGCTGGATGGCCTACTATAACGCCATTCGCCTGTGGACCAGGAACCAGCCACCCCTGATGCCTACGCTACGCCCTTTTCAGCTGATCAAGAGGACAGCCACCCACAAACTCTATGATCGGAATGCCTATTACGCAAAGATTGATTCACTGGGGCAACAGCTGCCTTACAGGAGCCGCTGTTGCCTCCTGAAGACGCCAATTGCAGAAATAATCGAAAACCAGGATGTACTGGCTGCCAAGGCGGCAACCGGTCAAGTCGACTTTGCGGCTTTCGAACTGAAAACACAGGATTTCCCGTTATTCAAGCTCGGCGAAAAAACAGCGGGAATTCGGGTTCTGGTATGGAATCGACTACACGGTAGCGATGTCATCATAGAACCCAACCTGAACATCCAGGATAAACCGCTCAGAGCCGTGTTCAACGACATCAGATTTCGCAAAGCGCTCTCCGTCGCCATCAATCGGGACGAGATGAACAGTATTATCTATTTCAATAAAGGGGTTCCCAGACAACCCACCGTGATCCCGACCTCGCGATTTTTTGAGCCCGAATTTGCATCGGCTTATACCCAATACGATCCGGTCCAGGCCGAAGCCTGGTTAAAGGAGATGAACCTCAATGACCAGGACGGAGATGGCTACAGAGACTATGCCAATGGAGACAAACTCACCATCACACTAGAGTTCCTGGACTTTGAAACGCCGAAAAACATTACCCTGGAACTGGTCACCTCATATTGGCGGGAGGTGGGCCTGGATATACGCCTTAAAGAGGTGGACCCTGCCCTACAGACCTCTCGCGCTACGGCAGGCCTGATGCAGATGACGGTCTGGCACGCAGACAGAACCACCGATATCCTATTTCCATTTCAACCCATGTGGTACGTACCCATGCATATGGGCTGGGAAGAGTCGCACTGGAATGAATGGGCAACTTATTACCTCAGCGAAGGACTCAGAGGAGAAAAACCGCCTACAGAAATTATTCAATTGCAAACCTGGTGGCACGAACTGGCACGCTCGACTGACCCCAATCGAGTGACCGCACTCGGGAAAAAAATTCTCCGTTCTTCCGCTGAAAACCTATGGACTATTGGCATGATTGGCTTGGCACCCCAGCCAGTCATTGTCAGCAACCGCCTGAAAAACGTCACCCTCCAAGGCTACTGGGGCTGGGATAACAGATGGACCATGCCCTATCATCCAGCCACCTGGTATCTCGAGAAATAATTCATGGGCACTTATATTATTAAACGCCTGCTGGCAATGATTCCTACGCTCATCATCATCTCAGTGGTGGTTTTCATCCTGATCCAACTACCGCCCGGGGATATCATTTCTGCGAGTCTGGCCTCCCTGCAGCAACAGGGTATGGAAGTGTCAACCGAACAGATTGCCGCCCTTCGAGCTCAGTATAATCTGGATCTGCCGCTGCCGATGCAGTACCTGCACTGGATCGTTAACTTTATCCAGGGCGACATGGGTTATTCCATCAAGTATGAACAACCCGTCAATACACTGATATGGGAACGACTCGGTTACACGATTGTTATCGCAGTCGCGAGTCTATTGTTTACCTGGGTATTGGCTATCCCCATCGGGGTCTACTCAGCGGTAAAGCAATACAGCGTTGGTGACTACCTGTTTACTGTTATCGGCTTACTGGGTCTGGCCACGCCCAGTTTTATGCTTGCCCTCATCCTCATGTATTGCGCCTATACCTGGTTCGGGATCAGCGTCGGCGGACTATTTTCACCCGAGTATACCGATTCAGCGTGGTCGCTCGCCAAGTTCATTGATCTACTCAATCACATCTGGATACCCATGATCGTCCTGGGGACTGCTGGCACTGCCAGTATTATGAGAGTCATGCGCGCTAACCTCCTCGATGAACTCGGAAAACCCTATGTGGTTACCGCCAGAGCAAAGGGTGTCAGACCACTCAAACTGATCTTCAAGTACCCAGTCCGAATCGCCATCAACCCGTTTATCAGCACCATTGGCTGGCTTCTGCCAACGCTGATTTCAGGCGAAGCCATTGTTTCTATTGTGCTCAACCTGCCAACCACCGGACCCTTGTTACTGCAGGCATTACTGAGCCAGGATATGTTCCTGGCAGGCAGCTTCCTGATGCTACTGAGTATTCTCACCGTTCTAGGCATGTTGCTCTCAGATATCCTGCTCGCCTTGGTGGATCCGAGGATTCGTTATGAGTGATCCTACTTACCGGTTAAATCATGTCTGATCAGCCATTATATGAAGATCTCTCCACCAGGCGCCTGACCTGGCTGCGCTTTAAGCGCCATAGATTGGCGCTCATTTCTGGCGGCTTTCTGATTTTTATCTACTTCATTGCCATCTTCTGTGAATTTTTTGCGCCCTATGAACCGAATCAGAGAAATCCCAAGGCCATTTTTGCCCCCCCTCAGCAGATCCACTTCTTTGAAGCCAATGGTGAATTCCAATTCAGGCCGTTCGTCTATGGATACGCGCTCAGGATAAACCCGGAAACCTGGGCCCGCGAATACACCGAAGATACTAGCCAGAAGCATCCGATTTATTTTTTTTCTGAAGGCCAGAACTACCAGTTCTGGAATCTATTTACGGCTCGACATCATTTCATAACCACTGCTGAAGGACACTATCTGCATCTGTTTGGCACCGACAAGCTGGGTAGAGATATATTCAGCCGTATTATTTATGGTGCACGTATCTCCCTCAGCCTGGGGCTCATTGGCGTCGCACTCACGCTGGTATTAGGCGTTCTGATAGGCGGCCTGGCAGGCTACCTCGGTGGGCGAACGGACAATCTCATTCAACGATTAATCGAGGTGCTGCAAAGCATACCGACTTTGCCATTGTGGATGGCTCTGTCAGCTGCCGTACCCGTGCACTGGTCACCCCTGGGTGTCTACTTTAGTATCATCATTATCCTGTCATTCATACAATGGACCGGTCTGGCCCGAGTCGTCCGGGGTCGGTTTCTCGCTCTGCGAGAAGAAGACTTTGTCGTCGCTGCTCGCCTAATGGGCGCCAGTCAATTGAGGATTATCACCCGGCATCTGTTACCGTCCTTTATGAGCCACATCATCACAACCGCGACGCTGGCGATTCCGGGCATGATCCTGGCTGAAACGGCACTGTCCTTTCTTGGAGTCGGGCTCAGAGCCCCGGTGGTCAGCTGGGGTGTTTTGCTCCAGCAAGCCCAGAACTTCCAGGTCATCGTGCTCACTCCCTGGCTGCTGATTCCCGGTATTTTCGTTATTCTCGTGGTCATTGCATTCAACCTGCTGGGAGATGGCTTAAGAGATGCAGCCGACCCGTATGGAGGTCATCAAGGATGAGTGCCAGTACAATTTTATCTATTCGGAACCTGAGCGTGAGTTTCAAAACCGAAATCGGCACGCAACTGGCAGTCGATAACATCAGCCTTGAACTGAAACGATCAGAAACCACCGCTATTGTGGGTGAATCTGGATCCGGCAAGTCTGTGACCGCCTATGCCATGATGCAACTCATTCAACCCCCTGGAAAAATCACCTCAGGGGAGATCATCTTCAGACCTGCCCACCAGGACAGTTTTGACATTCTGCAATTGAACGACAACAGTCCAGCTCTGTATGACCTTCGAGGTGGCTTGATGTCGATGATATTTCAGGAACCGATGACAGCGCTATCTCCGGTCCATACGATTGGTAACCAGATCATGGAAGCCATACTGACCCATCAAACGATTGGGAAAGAGCAAGCATTTGAATTGGCATCCGCGATGCTGGACCGGGTCGGTATAGAAAACGCCCGTGTGCGTATGGAACAATATCCTTTTGAGTTCTCTGGTGGCATGAGGCAAAGAGTCATGATAGCTATGGCGCT
>CAZGCW010000063.1:0-18587 GCA_964524295.1 uncultured Pseudomonadales bacterium | reverse complement strand
TTGTTGTTTTACCGAAGGAAAGCCATGGTTACCGTGGCAAGGAAAGTATTCTCCATATGCTTTGGGAGCAGGATCAATGGCTGCAACGACATGTGAAAGCACTACTTCCATGCGCCGATAATCAATCCCATCCATGTTAAGTTGACGATCCAGTAACCGCCAACAATCGCGACATAAGTGAAAGTTCGCTGCTCAAACAGGGCATTAACGCCGATCGCAGTTGCGACCCAACCGAATCCGGTGAGGAAACCGTAAAATGCGCCGCTGCTGGCAGTAATTAAATGGCCGGATGCAGGGTCACCATAGAAAAAGATCGCTAGAAACAGCGCCATGATAAATTCGAAAACAAGCGTGACTCCGAAGACCATGGCCATATTGGAGTCCTGTTGAATTTTTTCTTCCGTTAAACCAACGCAAGCCATCCACTGTTTTCCAAACAGAGGCCCATACCAGAGAAACCCTAGTGGGAAACCTACGGCAATGGCGGCGATGACGGCAAACCAGTTGATAGTTGATAGGTCCATAGAAGGGTTCCTTTTGGCAGTAGTCGGATGGCGTTGGTGTCAATATATTCTAGCTAGGTTTCGTTTTCTTATGAATGTGCATTGACTGCTATCTAGCACGATCAAGGCATAGGCTGTTGGGCAAGTCAACGTGTTATCATTCCGGTAGGGACTACAGTCGGCTTTGAATCGGATCTGTTTTCAGCCGAATTTTCGACGCGAGCAGGCGGGTCTGATGAAACGGCTACTGACCGGGAATCCTTGTGAACAGGGCGGTTTATAACGGCTGAGTTCTTAGGGTAATGATAGACTCAACTCGGCCAACCCTGCCGGCTGTTAATCTCACCGCCGAGACCTACTTTGAGGTCTGCTGAACCTGCGTCCTCAGGTTGATCAGTCGTTTTTTTTCGCCATCCATCAGGATCGGTTCATAACGAAGCCTGGCGAAAAAGGATTCCCAGGATCGAATATGATCACGACGCACAATAGGCGCTCCAGGTTCGCCGCTGAGATAGCGAAACGCCTTGATCTCGCTCCTGCCCTTTTCTGTCACTATAAAGTCAATCTCTGCAGTGAACTCCTGCACATTGCCTGATGAGCCCTGTGAGCGTGGCACTTTCTTGGGTACACAAAACGTGTTCCGACATAACGCCATCTCCAGTTCCTTTTCTTTTGGCCAGATCCGAAGCGCACACTCGTTATCGATACAGGCGAGACAGATTTTGGCCGCCCTGTCTCGGATTTCTTTGGCTTTTTTAAGCCCTTCACTCGATAAGGTGGTGGTCACCGGACAGGAAAATCGTTCGATGTCCTCTGGAAATGCTGATGCCTTCTCGTCAGCGCTGCTGCTGGCGCACCACAGAGTTATCACGAATGACAGTATTACCGACTGTCTCATAGACTCCCCCTATAGATCGTTTGGTTAACAACAAACTACGCGCATGAATCTGAAAACACAAGATGAGCAGCTGAAGATGGATGGGTAAGGTGCTTGAGGCAGAATCACTTCGATGCTGCATCGGCAAAGTTCGGGACGCCCAATGGGTCACCCCGTTGATAGGCATGGTTTTGTCTGTGGGTGTAAATGCGTTACACAATGAATCCAGATTTCTCTCGGCCCACAGCATCCCCCTCTGGCACGTAGATTCGATCGGTCTATCTATTTTTATGGGCGCTTCTTGCCTCGCGATGGCACCTTAATGCAAATCGACTAGGCCAATGCACACTTTATGTTTGATTCCTGTGCTGCCAAAGGAGGCTCTAATTGCAGTCGTTGGCATTTTAGACTTATAGGTAATAGGCTTAGCTGACTAGGGGCATATTGGAAGATAGGGATGGAAAATAAGCGCGTACTGATTACTGGTGGAAATAGTGGCATCGGCAAGGTCGCCGCAATAGAGTTAGCTAAAAAAGGCGCCAGTCTGGTGTTGGCATGCCGACCAGGAGATAAGACTGATGTCGCACTGGCAGAAATTAACGCCGTTGCGACTCAAGCGGCGATCAATCTACCCGTTGATCTTGCCTCCCTTGAATCTGTTCGTAATTTAGCCGGAGAATTTCTAGGACGATATGATGCCCTGGATGTTTTGATAAATAACGCTGGAGTGTTTCCTAGTCGAAAAAAGTTGACCGAAGATGGCTTTGAAATGCAGATTGGGGTGAACCATCTATCTCATTTTCTGCTCACTGAGCTGTTACTCGATGTATTGAAATCAACCCCATCATCTCGGGTTGTCACCGTCTCATCGATGCTGCACAAAAAAGGGGAGATCGACTTTGCCAGTTTCAAGGGAGATAAAAAATATAGTAGCCAGACAGCTTATGCTCAGTCAAAACTGGCAAATGTGTTGTTTTCCATGGAATTAGCGAAGCGCTTGGCGGATAACGACGTGACATCCAACTGTTTACACCCGGGTGGGGTGCGTACGGATATCATGCGAGATCTGCCGTGGTTGGTGCGAAAACTGGTGGACCTGATGTTTATAACGCCTGAGGAGGGTGCGAAAACGACGATCAAACTGGCCAGTGATAGTGACCTTGCGAATGTAACCGGTCAGTATTTTGACCAGACCGAGCTGGCTAGTTGTTCGCAGTTGGCTGAGGATGATGATCTACGTGCCCAACTGTGGCGAGAGAGTGAACATTTGATAGAACAGGCACTGGGCTCCTCTATCAAGTAAGAAATTTCGGCTCTTATCGATGGTTTGCTTCGCCACATCCGAGCATTCAGCCCGTATTGGGCAGGTAATTGGCAAGCCGAAGTGGTGGGTATATTGATCATTCCTGATGCAGAAGGTTAAAACCTGAAGAGCCCAGTGTAGAGACCTTAGTCGTCTCTTGAAGTCATTTTATAGAATGACCCCAGCCGCAATTAAAGCCTCTATTTCATCGTTTTTCAGGCCGAGAATTTCGCTGAAGACTTCATGGTTGTGCTGCCCCAATAGTGGCGCAGGTCCATGCGGGCCGCCTTGATAGTCGAGGATAGTGAACTGATTACCAGAGTATGGGACCTGCCCCATTACCGGGTGCTCATGATAATGATGGAAGCCCCGATGAAGATACTGGGGGTCTTTGAGTAGTTCTTCACTGCGTTGCACCATGCCTGCTGGAACACCAGCTGACGTGAGCAGTTCCATCACCTCTAAGGGAGTTTTTGTGCGCGTCCATTGGTTTAAATGAAAGTCAATCCGGTCATGGTCTTGAACACGGTTTGTCACTGTTTCCAGAGAATTAACGTCTACCCATTCCGGTTGACCGAGCACGGAACAGAGCTGGCTCCATTGATCATCCGTATCCACTGCGATAGCGCACCATTGGTTTTTACCCTTGCATTCGTAGATGCCTTGCGGTGCAGCATCCTGTTTTCGGTTACCTATTCGCGAAGCAACCTGATCGTTTATCTGGGCATCGAGAATCTCAGGGGCTAAAAACTGCAAGGCCATTTCAAATTGTGCTGCATCAATGTGCTGGCCTTGTCCAGTACGGCGACGATGATCCAGTGCGGCCGTTATAGTAGCGGCAATAAAATGCGGCGCAATCACGTCGGTATAAGCAAGCCAGGGTCCGTGAGGCGGTCGATCTGGCCAGCCGGTCACTTCGTAAAACCCGGCCATTCCTGCTGCGTGATAGCCAAATCCTGCCAGTGAAGCCATGGGTCCGTTTTGTCCAAGCAGGCTAGTGCTGACCATGATGAGGTCGGGGTTAATTTTAACGCATGACGGGTAATCAATGCCGAGACGTTGAGTCGCACCCGGTGCCCAGTTCTCGACCAGGACATCGGCCCATTCAACCAGCTTACTGAGCATTTCCTGAGCTTTCGGCTCCTTCAATTGCAACTGTATGCATTTCTTCCCTGCATTGAATTCGCCATAAAAGTGTGAGCTGTTCCAGCCCATTTCGCCTTTCACAGGACCCAGGAATCGCAGGCCATCGGGTCTTAGTTCAGATTCTACTTTTATGACGGTGGCACCGTGATCTGACAGGTAACGAACCGAGGCCGGTCCGGCGATGACCCAGGTTAGGTCAAGCACCTTGAGTCCTTTGAAGGGGGCATCTGAATCGGCTGGTAGGGGAGGGGTTAGCCGCGGTCGAACGCCGTTTGCAACTTCAGCGCGTATTTCCCGGCCGTGTTCGTTTAGTCGGGGTGGAGGGTAACGTAAACGCATTGGGGCTTGGTTCATTTTGGCAAACAGACCGGGCGCTCGCGCCTTTTCTCCCTGGGGTAATACCGTTTCCTGCCATGCCCCGCGCGCTTCCAGTTGGTTGAATTGAGTCAGGTCAGCGACGGTATTAATGGGTGCCAGGGTGACACCTGCAGCAAAGCCAAGGGCGAAAAGCTCTTCCTTGGTATGCCTGAGAAAGTAGCGAGCAAACAGATCACGTACTTGCGCTGAGGTAAAACGCATTTCCTCTCCGGCTCCCATGCGGGCATCAAAGGTAGCCCAATCCTCCGTTAACCATTCAATATCGACCAGATCATCGGCAGCCATATGACCCAGCAGGGCGTTTAACACGGTCCCGATCGGAATCGCGACCAGGTAGCCATCAGCACACTCAAATACCGGATCAATCGCCCGTGTGCCCATTTGTACAGTCGATCCCATCTGTTCAAATTCAAAGCCCTGAATCGCGTGTGCATGCATCGCATTCATCATGGTCCAGGTCACTGCGCATTGTGCAGACACATCCACATATTGGCCCTGGCCAGTAATGAGCATACGAGCATGGGCAATCATGGCGGCGGCGGCAGCCTGCGCACTGGCATGACGCCAGACCTGCGGTATGGAAACTCGAACAGGAGGCCGGTCAGGAGATCCCTGCAAACTGGCTTGACCTCCCATGGCAGACAAGGTCAGATCATTGGCGATGCGAGACGCGTGGGGCCCATCAGTGCCATAAGGGGACACCACGACGTGTATTAAGGTTGGGTTTAGCTGGGTCAAGGTTTTAAAATCAATACCCCGAGTGGTCAGCATTCCATCCGGATAAGATTCCAGCAGAAAGTCTGCACCGCGTACCAGTTCATCAAAGACCTGGCGATCTTGGTCGAGATCAAGATCCAGAACGATGGATCGCTTGTTTCGGTTATAGGCGAAAAAGTGCAGGCTGGCTTCGAGCGAGTTGTTGTCCCCAGAGGAGGTTCGATTTTAATCACATCTGCGCCTAGGTCCGCCAGAATCATACCACCCAAGTCGCCGCGGTGATCGCTTAAGTCTAGTACTCGATATGGATTGAGAATGGAATCACTCCTGCCTAAAAGTAGTCGATCTGCGAACTATATCCTGAACCGGGCACCCGGGGGTATCCCTATGAATGAGTTGCTTCAGACCTAAGTTATTACGCGTTTACAGTGTGAGACAATACTAGAGAAATTCCGGTGCTAACCATTGCGGCAGGAACAAAATGAGTTCAGGAAATACAATCACCAGAATGAGTAATATCAGCATCGGAATCAGAATAATGGCGACATCGCGGATCGCTTCAATGACCTTGATTTTGCCCAGGTTGCAGGAGATAAGAAGGCATAGCCCATAGGGCGGAGTAACCAGGCCGAATGCGAGTGAAATTACACCGATGATGGCAAAATGAACGGGGTGCATGCCGACTTTGTCAGCAACGGGATAAAGTATGGTCCCCAGAATGATGATGGCCGGTATCGCATCGATGAACATGCCTATCACGAGGAAGGCAATGGCGACGATAAAACCGGTGGCAATCAGGCCACTGCCGTAACTGATCATGATGTCCACCAGGGCCTGGGGAACACGGTAGTAAGCCAGCAACCAGCCAAAAGCAGAGGCAGTGCCGATACAGAAAAGAGAAATAGCCGCTAATCTTGCTGAGTCATAGAGAACCTCCTGGAGTTCTCTTAGCCCAATTTTTCGATAAACCAGTCCACCCAACGCTGCGGAATAGATAACGGCAACCACTGAGGCTTCTGTTGGCGTAAACAGACCAAATACAATTCCGCCGACAATGATGGCGGGCGTTACCAACGCCAATACTGCCTGGCCCAGAGCCTGGATAAATTCCCCAATCGAGGCGCGCTGGTAAACAGGGTAATGGCGAATTTTTGCGTAAACCAGTACGGTCGCCATCATAAAGGCCGCCATGAGTAATCCTGGGACCACCCCGGCCAGGAATAAAGCGCCGATCGATACAGACATCAACCCACCCCACACGATCATTAAAATGCTGGGTGGAATGATGACACCCATAACAGAAGAACAGGCCGTGATTGCCACTGAAAAACTGGAATCGTAACCTTGTTCCTTCATGGCAGGGATCATAATAGAACCAATACCGGCGGCATCCGCGGTAGAAGAACCGGAAATTCCGGCGAACATCATACTGACGGTGACATTAATATGTCCCAGGCCGCCTGGCAGGTGGCCGACCGAGGCTCGAGCTAAATTGATAAGCCGTTCAGTAATGCCGGCAGCATTCATCAGGTTGGCAGCCAGCAGGAAAAAGGGCACAGCCAGTAGTATAAAGGCATTATAAGATTTCCACATCTCATTAAGTAACATGTCCGGGCGAAGGCGATCATCTATCAGGAATAGGGGAATACAGGCCAGGCCCAGGGCGAAGGAAACGGGGACTCGTAGAAAAACGAGTACAGTAAATAAACTAAAGAGAATGAGCGAGACTTCCGTGGGACTCACTTTTTATCCCTCGGCGACGTTCTGATCAATCGGATATCAGCGATGATTTTTTCCCCCGCAAACAGCAGCCAGGTCAGGCCGGCAAGCGGGAAGGACAGGTAGATGGCGGCCATATTGATACCGCTCATTTCGGAGTTTTGAATCCACCCGAATTGAGCAAACCTGATGCCATAGCCAAGGAAGAAAATCGCCATAATAGCGATACTGATATGCACAATCAGGTCACGGATAGCCTGTTCTGTGTTGGTCCGGGCACGAGCAAAAAGGTCAACGTCAAAGTGACTGCCATCCCTGACCGCAATCATGGCTCCGATCATGATGATCCAGACGAAACAGAATCGGGCCACTTCTTCCGTCCAGATGTACCTGGGAATGACGCCAGTATAGCGAGATAGAATTTGCAGACTCACTGGGATAATGATGACGGCCATGAGCAGGGTCAGGATAACTTTTAGGGCTCGGTAATAGCCATCCAAAAAAGTTTTCATGGTAAAACGTTGAAGCACTGTAGCCTCTTGCTATCTGATCTGTTCAATTCGTTTAAGCACCTGTTGTGCGCCTATTTCACTGGCATAGGCTTGTTTGACCGGAGAGGCTAGTTGCTGGAGTTCGACTCGTTCAACAAACTCGTGGGTGGTTAATTTTCCTTCGATTTCCATTTGCGCCAGTTTTACAGCATCTTCCGTTGATTCGATTTGTCGCCCATAGGCACCGGCCTCCTTTCCGGCTCTTATAATGGCCGTTTGCAGTTCGTCAGGTAAACCTCGCAAAGTTTTACCGCTGAAACAGAGGGGGCGGACGGTGATCGCATGCTGCGTGAGGGAGATTTCCGGCCCGACTTCATAGAATTTCATCTGCTGGATGCCGGCTGCTTCATTTTCTGCTGCATCGATTACGCCGGTTTGGATGGCGTTATAAACCTCATTGTAGGCGATCACTGTGGGTGAAGTTGTAATGGCTTGAAAAATCCGAGTCTGGATTGGTGCACCCATGACTCGAATGCTGAGGCCGTCTAATTCGGTCAGGGTTGTCACCGGTTTCTTGACGATTAAGTTACGGATGCCACCACCTGCATAACCGATTAAGTGGACATCAGCTTTGGCCGCAATTTCATCGGCAATAGGTTGCAAGGCATCGCTATCTAGAACCAGGTTCCAGTGGTCAAGGTCGCGAAACAAAAATGGCATATCCATTAGTGGGGCTGCCCTGGAAAATGTCGACATGTGAGAGGGCGACACCACCGCAAAATCGACGGATAAACCCTGGCTCATGTAAGCAAAATAGTCTTTTTCAAGACCGAGTTCACTGTTCATGTAGATCTCGAACTCAATCGGTTTGCCATAATATTCCCTGACCAGATTTTCGAATCGCTTTAGTGTGCGGCTGTAGGCGTGGTTCTCATCAAATTGAGAAGCCCCTCGCAGCGTTATGGTTGGGTCGGGTTTGGAGCAGGAGGAGAGCAGCAGCAGGGTAAACCAGAGCAAGAAGCAGAAGCGTGAGCGAGTAAAAGCTCGTTTCAAAGTGTATCCTCCCTGTGAATGAGCATGGGTGCCATGAAGTGATTCATGGATCAGCCTATCACTTCGCTTTGGGTTTTTCCTGTTGGGCCGAGTGTGCTCTGCATCACTGCACAGTGACGTGACCTAAGGATGTAGTCGGGCCCTCATTTGACTCGTTACCAGAGGCAGAGTATTTTATTGACCTTTTTGTCAATAGTGTTTGGTTAATATGGTCGACAATGCCACCTTTAGGCTCGACACGAGAGCTTGGCTCCAACAGAACTGTCCGGCCTCAATGCGGACTCGAATGACTCCCGGTGAGGAGGTAACCGGCAGCCGAAAACGACAAAGTACTAACCCGGATGCTCACCTTTGGTTGCAGCGCATGTCCGATAAGGGATGGACTGCACCAACCTGGCCAGAAGAATATGGGGGGGGTGGGCTCAGTAAAGATGAGTTTCTCATTCTCCTGGATGAACTGCAGCGGATCCAGGCACGACCCCCGTTGCTGGGTATGGGAATCAGTATGATAGGGCCAACCATACTTGAATACGGCAGCGACGATCAGAAACTAAGACATCTGCCCGCAATCGCTCGAGGCGAGGTCGCCTGGTGCCAGGGTTACAGTGAACCCGGTGCCGGTTCTGACCTGGCCAGTTTACAGACCAAGGCAGAGGATAAGGGTGACTACTATGAAGTGAGCGGCTCTAAGATCTGGACATCCGGTGCCCTGCATGCGGATTGGATCTTTTGTCTGGTACGAACGGATGCTCAGGTACCTAAACATGAGGGTATCAGTTTCCTGTTATTTTCTATGGATTCACCCGGTGTTAGCGTAAAACCCATTGAAATGCTCAATGGCCATTCGCCTTTTTGTCAGACATTTTTTGATGCAGTTGCGGTGCCCAAGATAGACAGGCTTCACAAGGAGAACCAGGGCTGGAGTGTTGCCAAGCGATTACTCCAGCACGAGCGATCTGGATTGGCATCATTAGCCAGTGCCGATCAGGCAGGTCCACTGCAGCGTATTAAACCTTCGATGCCGTTGCCACAGTTGGCAAAACACTACGCTAATAGTAGCGAGATAAGCGATCTGACGCTTCGCGATGACATTATTTGTAACGAAATGCGTAAGCAGGCTTTCCTGTTGACCCAGGCTCGGGCTGTTGCTGAATCGGAGGCCAATACGCCAGGCGCGACGACTTCGATCTTTAATTACATCGAAGCAGAGTACGTTAAAGACCAGTTGGAACTGCAGAATCGTATTCGAGGAACCCAGGCATTTGGCTGGGAGGGTGAGTCGTTTACTGACGAGGAGATCAGTATGTGCCGTTTGAACCTTGAGGCAAAGTCAATCTCTATTGCGGGTGGTTCAAGTGAGATTCAGCTTAATATCATCGCTAAACGCGTTTTAGGGTTGCCGGATTAATGCTGGCTGAGATAGTCGGTACACGGCGGAGAAGGTTGTCGCCAGACGAGCGTATTAGGGAAATTCTCGATGCCGCCGACGACCTCGTGCTGCAGGACGGTATCTCAACCTTGACGATGGATAAGATTGCCCGCCAGGCCGGTGCCAGTAAGGCTTTGTTGTATCGTTATTTTTCAAATATGACCGGTTTGCTGCAAGCGCTTTATGAAAGAGAGCATCATCAGTTGCAGGCGCTGCACCTTGCGGCCCTGAACACGCCGCATGGTTTTGAAGAGATGGTAAAGCTGACTGCAAAAATAAACCGTGAAAATCAAAATGATCGACAATTGCTATTAAAGCGGCTTGAGGCAGATGTCACCGTGAGAAAGGCAATGGCAAAGACGGATCAACAGGGTCGGTCTGATGTCGTGAAATTCCTAAGCAAGGAAATAACAACGCACTTTGATGTTCCCAAAGACATCGCTGCTGATGCGGTTCGGCTTGCCCTCCGATTTCAGGAGCAAGATCGGTTATATAGTGTTCAAGATCAAGTAAAGCGGGATGAGATCTGGGGGGCCATGATGGTGGGTGCAATGCAGGAACTTGAAAAGCGATTTGGCAAGAACAGGAGTGAGAAATGACAGAACTAATAGCAGGTCCAACTTGGGCTGCACGGAACTGGTCAATAGATGCCGGGGCGGGAAGCATTCACGACGATGAAACGGCTGCCGAGCTTGGTTTTAGAGGCGGTACTGTGGCAGGGGATATTCACATGAATCAATTCCCACCGGTACTGGTTGAGATTTTTGGTGAGCAATGGTTTGAGCGGGGTAATCTGTCGCTGAATTTCAAAAATGCGACGGTCGATCTTGAAACAGTGCAGGTTTTTGCTGAACCGCTCAAGCCGGGTGAGAATCAGACCCGGGTTTGGATGGAACGTGATGATGGCATGTTGGTTTGCAGTGGCACAGCCGCGCTGGGTGACCACTCCCGGTCTGAGTTGCGTAATCTTGATTACCGGCCCTGTGATCCGGAAGAACTCCGGATACTGCGCAAGGTAAAACCCGGCATGAGTTTAGGTAATTACGATATTATCGCCACCACCGATAAGCAGTTTGAACGATACGATAAGAAGCTGATCAGCGATCCGATGTCCTGGTATAGGCACGAATCACCCTGGGGAGGCCCGGTGGCTGCACCTTGTACGATTATGGAGTTCTTGTGGGGTAATGCAATGAAGGGCCTGGGCCCTTTGGTGGAGGAATCAACGGGTCTATTTGGGGCCATGGAAATTGGCTACACGCATGGGCCTTTTATCATGGGCCGTCGTTACCGTATCGAATGCTCGGTGGTGTGCGTCAGCCAGAGCCCGAAGACGGAAATTGTCTGGTATGAATCTGAGGCTTTCAGCGAAAGCGGTGAGTTAGTGGCAACGCTACGCATTCAATCCAGGGCAATGAAAGCGTCATCGCCTTTGTATGATGCCTGATCGGTGAACCCAACTATTAATTTCTCAAGCTGGTTTTCTGAGAGATGGCTGGGTTGGTATGAGGGTGGTGATCGCCACGAATATTTTCAGTCCTGCGTCAGTACTGTTACACTGCGCCCTACTGAGCAGTGAGATCGGCCCTATGTCCGTTCAATTCGTAGCATCTTGTCAACTACCCACTCGTTATGGGAAGTTTGTCATGCATGGCTTTGAGGACCCTGATACCGGACAGGAACATATTGCTTTAACGCTGGGCGATATAACCAGTACTTCTGGAGCCTTGTGCCGAGTCCATTCCGAGTGTCTTACCGGCGATTGTCTGTTCAGTATGCGTTGCGACTGTGGTGCACAACTCAATGGCGCCTTGCAGAAAATTTCAGAAGAAGGCGCGGGTATACTGCTCTACCTTCGTCAGGAAGGGCGCGGTATCGGCCTGATCAATAAGATTCGTGCTTATCAGCTTCAGGATGCGGGTGCTGATACGGTCGAGGCGAATGAGAAACTCGGCTTTGATGCCGATTTACGCGATTATTCTATGTGCAGGAACATGTTTGCCCATCTTCAGGTGCAGCAGGTCCGGTTGATGACCAATAACCCTGTTAAGGTCAATGCCTTGACCAAACTGGGAATCATCATCAACGCCAGGATTCCTCTGGAAACGGGTCAGAATGACCACAATGCCCGTTATTTACAGACTAAAGCAGGTAAATTGGGCCATTTGTTTTCGAACAAGTGAGCTGTGGCTACGCCTGCTGTTGATCGCCTAGAAGTTTGATTCGGCGGAGGATGGAGGCTGAAATGCATTCGGCATCGAGACCACAGGCCTGTAACATTTTCTTTGGATTAGCGGGTGGAATGAATTTATCGGGTATACCGAGATTAAGCGTATTGGTGCGTATTCCGGCTGCAGCGATATAATCATTGACAGCGGAGCCTGCACCACCGGCAACGACATTCTCCTCAATGGTGACAAGCAATTGGTGGCTTTGGGCCAAATCGTCTATCACCTCCTGGTCAAGTGGTTTAACAAATCTCATGTCAATGAGGGTGGCGTCCAATTCGATCGCCGTTTCCATTGCGGTTTCCAATATCGTGCCGAAAGCTAGAATAGCCACTTGCTGGCCTGTTCTGATGGTCTTGGATTTACCAATTGGCAAACACTGCATATCATCTTCTGGTTGAATGCCGACCCCACTCCCTCTTGGGTAGCGGACAGCCGCAGGGCCAGTATGTTTAAAACCGGTGTACAGCATCTGCCGCAATTCATTTTCGTCAGAGGGTGCCATAATCATCAGATTCGGGATGCAGCGCAGGAACGAATAATCGAATACGCCTGAATGCGTTGGCCCATCTTCGAGTAGACTTGCCCTGTCTATGGCAAATAAGACATTCAGGTCCTGGATAGCCACATCATGAATAAGCTGATCGTAGGCACGCTGCAGGAAGGTCGAATAGATTGCCACAACCGGCTTGGCACCAGCACAGGCCAGTCCCGCCGCCAAAGTGACGGCATGCTGTTCGGCTATGGCGACATCAAAATAGCGTTCTGGGAACTGCTCTGAAAACGCAACCAGATCAGAGCCTTCGCGCATGGCTGGGGTAATGGCCATGAGTGTGTTATCGGCGGTCGCCATATCACACAACCACTGGCCAAAAATGTTTGAGTAGCTCGGCCGTTTGGTATTTGAGCCGGGTAACTTTTCCAGTTTGGCAAGCGAGTGGGAACCAATCGGTGATTCTTCAGCTGGCCCGTAGCCTCGGCCTTTTTGGGTCGCGACGTGAAGAAATTGGGGGCCTTGTTGATCCTTGATGTTGTTCAGGGTATGGACCAGGTTCTTTATATCGTGACCATGGATAGGGCCCATATAATTCAGGCCGAGCTCATCGAACAGGGTCCCAGGGACAACCATTCCCTTCATATGTTCTTCAGTTCGTTTGGCAAACTCCAGGGCGTGCGGCATGGTACTGAGCAGACGTTTACTGCTTTCTCGCATATTCAGGTACAAGCGGCTGCTTAGAATCCTGGCGAAGTAGCTTGCCAGGCCGCCCACATTTTCAGAAATGGACATAGCATTGTCGTTCAAGATCACCAACAGATTAACGCCGGAATCAGCGACATGATTGAGTGCTTCGAAGGCCATTCCTGCGGTCATGGCGCCATCGCCTATGATCGCAACGGTGCGGCTATTATCTCCTCTGGCCTTTTTTGCTATCGCCATGCCGAGGGCCGCACCGATGGAAGTCGATGAGTGACCAACACCAAAAGTATCGTAGATGCTCTCTTCTCTGGAAGGGAAGGGTGCAAGGCCATCGGGTTGACGCAGCGACCCCATTTTATCACGACGACCGGTCAATATTTTGTGTGGGTAGGTTTGGTGGCCTACATCCCAGACCAGATGATCCTCAGGTGTCTGGAAGACATAGTGCAGGGCGATTGTTAATTCGATGACCCCGAGGCCCGCGCCAAAATGCCCCCCAGTTTGGGCTACCGTATAGATAAGAAAGTGTCGTAATTCCTCGGCCAGAGTTTCCAGATCCTGTTCTTCTAGTTCGCGCAGGGCCACCGGATCGGTTATCAGATCGAGCAAGGGTGTTGACGGTTGATGGTCTGGTATTGAATGGAACATTGCGGCTAAGGTGCTTAGGTTAATGATCGGAAAACCGCAAGTTTACACGATCTGGACAAAAAGAACGTATGCCAGTACTTAATATTCGCGACCGGTAACATAGTGAGCCAGTTGTTGCAGGCCTTGGCCCCGGTTGCCAAGTGGTTCAAGGGTAACGAGTGCTTCTGTGGTTAGCTGCTCGAGCCTGGTTTGGGCAGATGACAGGCCAAGAATCGAAACGAAGGTTGATTTTTTTCTATGCCGGTCGGCGCCTGCCTGTTTACCGAGGATCGCAGAGTCACCCGTTTCGTCGAGAATATCATCACGGACCTGGAACGCCAGTCCCATGATTTCGCCAAAATGACGCAGATTCTCGGTGGTTTCATGGCTGACCTTTGCAATGATACAGGCGGGCAGCATGCAGAATTTGATCAGCGCGCCCGTTTTGCCGCGATGCATGGTAATCAGTTGCTCTTCCGTGGCGGGTACTGTCTCATGATGCATATCCAGCACCTGGCCTGCGACCATGCCTTGCTGTCCAGCTGCCAGTGCCAGGGCATGAATTAACTGGGTTCTGCTGGCTGTACTTAGCGTTTCATCGCCGGCGATACTCTGGAAAGCGCCAGCTTGAAGCGCATCACCGGCTAATATGGCCAGGGCTTCTCCATATTTTATGTGCACAGTCGGTAGCCCACGACGCAGCAAATCATTATCCATAGCGGGTAGGTCATCATGAATCAGCGAGTAAGCGTGCAATAGCTCTACTGCGATCGCGCTGGAGTCAGCAAGGCTAAGATCCACTTCGAGCGCCTCGCAGGTCAGGTAGACAAAGGCAGCGCGAAGACGTTTACCGCCGCCGAGTACTGCGTAACTAATGGCTTCTTGTAAATTCGGGGGAATACCTGGCTTGTCTAAGCTGTCAGTGAGCGCCGCTTGAACCCGGTCCTGATAAGGTTCAAGAAATTCATTCATCGTCGCTAACCGCAAACTCGGCAGTCTGCAGTTGGCCGTTTTCCTGGACGAGCATTTTCACCTGCTGTTCTGCTTCAACGAGCGCTTTCTGGCAGGACCGGGTTAGTTGAATTCCCTGCTCAAATGCCTTAAGTGACTCCTCCAGAGACATATCACCCTGTTCCATTTTTTCAACAATGGCTTCGAGCTTTTCAAGGGTCGCTTCGAAAGGAAAACTTTTCTGGTTGGTCATTCTTATAGCCTGGATGAGTGATATTGTTGAAGATACTCATAGGACTCCTGCAGGTCAATGAAACTGTGCTAAGCTGCTTTGAGTCTAGAGTTAAAAGGAAAAGGTAATGAAGGTATTTTTGATAATGATAGCGTGTTTCTTCCCCATGGTAGCTCTTGCTGATGGCGAAGCAGAATATAAATATAGGGAAGGTGTCATGAATTCGGCGAAGGGCCATATTCAATCGATAGCAGCCATTATAAAAGGCCAGGTGCACAAGAATAACCTGCAAATCCATGCTGATGGTATGGTGGACGTAGCCAGCATTATGCCGGATGTTTTTCCGGCGGGTAGTCAAACAGACAAATCAGAAGCTTTAGCCGCTGTATGGGATAATCCCGATGCATTTAAAGAAGCCCTGGATAAATTTGTTTCCGCTGCCAATGGCATGGCCGCAGCCGCTAAAACCGGTGAGATGGGCGAGATTGGACCCGCGATTCAGGCACTGGGTGGAAGCTGTAAAGGCTGTCACGATGACTTTCGGCAGGAACAATGAGTTAAGTGATAGCCTGGGTTTATTTGCTCAGTAATTAATGACCAGATAGACCACCAAAGCGCTGAAAGCAAAAGTGAGAGCGCCGAGAATGATCTCCCGAAACAGCGTCAGCGGGACCTGGACCGCCTGTGCTTTCTTTTTTCCTGTTAGCATGGCTTTAATCAGGTTTTCCCTGAAATGAAACTGGTGCAGGGCGATGGCGAGCAGGTGCATTGTGACCAGGGCAGCCAGTAGCCAGATATTGATTTCGTGAATGCCAGTCAACCATCGACTGGTTTCGTAACTGACCTTCCCTGCCAGGGGTCCTTCGGTGAAAATATCATCGTTGGCAAACAGGCCTGTGACCGCTTGAACCAGCAGGATTACCAGTATGATCAAGATATTCAGTGCACCGAGTGGGCTGTGTCCTGCTCGCTGATAGGGTTTTTTCAGGACCGTTGTTAAATGCGCCCTGATTTGTGATGGCGCCGGCAGAAACTCCCTGAATTGGGCATAGTGGGTGCCAAAAAGACCCCACAGGAGTCTAAATAAAACCAGGGCTAGGATGCCGTAACCTGACTTCATATGCCAGTCCATCTCATAGAAACCGCCCGTCAATCCGGTATAGCAGGAAACGCCTAGCAAGCCGACCAAGCACCAGTGAAAGAGCCTGGTGGGGATATCCCAGATTCGAACTGCCTTTGCCGTTGCTGGGGCCGTTCCCCCCTCGTCTTGTATTGGTTGCTTCTGGTTTGAATCAGTTTGCATATCAGTGCTCCGGTTTCCAGGTCAGAGTATAGTTGAGCTGGTGCTGGCCTGCTTTTAATCGATACTGTTCCAGTGTGTCCGGCCCGCAACTGGCACCTCCCACGCCGCGCTGCATAACATCGAGACAAAGCCAGACATGCGCATCAGGGCCTAACTCATAAGTATGGTAGGCGGCGGCTAACGCCTCCTGTGGGTAGCGGGTAACCGAGCCTTCCATTAATTGGTCGGCATCGATGCGAAGTAGATTGTTGGTATCATCTCGTAGCTCCAGCCAGTGTAGCTCGGTCAGGTTGCCATGTTCCTGGGGTAAAATATAAGGTACGTATTGCTCTAATACCGTGCTGTCATGCTTGGCAAATAAGCCTGATTGCTTACGGTCACAATAGGTTTCATGTGGGCCTCTACCGAGCCAGCTGAGTTGCTCGAATTGACCGGATAACGGGTAACGCAGCCCTAGTCGTGGCAGGTCGATCAGCGCCTTGGGTACAGTAAACTCGTGACGGATGCCGACGCTATTGGAGTCGTCGATGGTGTACCTACACAGGCAACTAAGGTTTCCAACCTGAGTCGCTACGATGCCTGTCTGGGTGACGACAACAGTTCCATTGCTTGATTTTTTGGCCTTGGCTGTGCGCCAGCTTGGCTGTGCTTCAAATAGGCCTTGAGCACGCCACCGATCGAGTGCTTTGTTTTGGTTCCCCGTCCAACCCTTGATGCCATCATTGTCCATAGGGGCCCTGACTATATTGATCTGTGCGGGGCCTGCTAACAGCTCCAGGTCATTTTGCAACCAGGATACAAAGCCATTGTGAGTGAAGGTGAGCTTTCCATGGCGGTTAGTCACCATCACAGAGTGTTGGCTTGATTCAAAGCGGGCACCCGGTTGCATTTTTCGAGTGAGCTTACGAGCGGTTCGCAGCGTTACCTGGTCCCAGGCTATGATGTGGCCTTTGGAAGCCCAGCGGGTGTTTTTTGTTAACTCAACCTGGATTAACAAAGATTGCTCAGCTGGGCCTGGGTTGACTGAGGTTAGCTTCGGAATCGCCACTGTGGTACTGCCACCTGGCTTTATATCGGGGACAAAAAGGATCCCGGCTTGTGCGGCTACACCATCAATCAGGTGTGACCACTTAAACCGATATTGGTCCAGACCCGAGAAGTGCTGCTTATTGGTGATCACCAGGCTGCCTTTATCCTTTCCGATAGTGATGGGTTGAATGATTTTCTTATACTCGATTAAAGAACTATGCGGTGTTCTATCTGGCCAGCAAAGGCCATCACAGACAAAATTCAAGTCGTGAATTTCTTCTCCAAAATCACCACCATAAGCCCAGTAGGACTCGTTATTTTCAGTGCTTTTGATGCCATGATCGAGCCATTCCCAGATAAAGCCACCTTGAAGGCCCTGGTACTTTTCAATGGCTTGCCAATATTCGAGTAGGTTACCGCAACTGTTACCCATAGCATGGGCATATTCACACATGATCAGTGGTCGAGGGTCTTTTGAGTGCCGGGCATGATCAATGATCTCAGCTACAGAGGGATACATTGGGCAAACTGTATCGCTACCTTGTGGATTGCTGTCCCAGTGCCGGGATACCCCTTGTTCGCAGATCGCGTTTTCATTATGGATTGGTCGGCTCGGGTCGAACTGTCGAATCCAGCCAGCCATGGCTGTTTGATTAGGCCCAAACCCGGTTTCGTTTCCTAGGCTCCACATGATGATACTGGGATGGTTTTTGTCTCTTTCCACCATACGAATGGCCCGGTTTAAAAAAGCATTGGCCCACACTGGGTCCGCGCCTAATTGGGCATAGTGATGATGGGCTTCAACGTTAGCCTCATCGACGACATAGAGCCCATACTCATCACAAAGATCGTAAAATAGAGCATCATTTGGGTAGTGGCTGGTGCGAACTGCATTGATATTGTGTTGTTTCATGGTTTCGATGTCTTTGCGCATCAACGCTTCGGAAATAACTTTTCCGGTCGTATCGCTGTGGTCATGTCGATTAACGCCTCGAATCAGAACCGCTTTGCCATTGATGAGTAGCTCCCGGTTTTCAATGGCGAGGTGCCGAAAGCCTATTTTAAGTGAGGTCACTTCAATCACGTTGCCGTTTTCGTCAGCAAGGCATACCAACAGCTGGTAAAGCGCAGGTTGCTCTGCGGACCAGGCGGAGACGGTATCAAGCTCAGTTTCCAGTGTCAGTCGGGGACCCTTGCCCGTCACGGCAAAGAAATTGGACTTGCTTAGGGTCGCTTGCAGGTCTCTTTTGATTGCTCTTCTGCCTGTTGGGTCAAGCAGCCGCAGGGAAATAGAATGGTTTAAGCAAGTACGCTGCTCGCCACCGATTCGGACATCCACAGTCAGGCGGCCCTTGCCATCCGAGACTTGATATTCTGGTTTACAGTGAATGTCCCGGAGAAAA
>CAZGCW010000062.1:13541-18708 GCA_964524295.1 uncultured Pseudomonadales bacterium | reverse complement strand
GCCCTTTCATGTAATTGCGTTGGCTGGAAAAGATCCAGTAACCAGACAGCCAACTACCGACCAGTTCATTGGCTGATTTGTGTTGAAAAAAAGATTGATGGCCGGTTTCGTGGACGATGATGCCCAGAGCGAGTTGCCTGGCCCCAATCACGAAGGTAGCAGCAAGTACCGACAATATGGAAGGAAAGCGAGCTGCAAGCATGAATGCACCCGTAATGAGGAGCCAGTCATAGGTCAAGATTAGTGCTGCCCTGTAATTGTTCCTCGTGGTCACTCTCTTTATATCGGCTGGGGATAGTATTTTCATGCAGGGTAATTTAATCCTCCTGGTGAGCATGTGCAATGTTAATCGAGGCATTGCATCAAAACCAAGCTGTCAATTGTCCACTAGGAATCATACAAGCGCAACTTGACATGGTCACTGCTTGAGGCCATGGAACCGAACATGGTGGCACAGCTTCGACCTGGAGGACACTGATTCATAGTTTATGGTGACCTGCTTTTTATGGGAGCGCAAGTCAGGGGTAACGATTCATTGCGCTCCTTTTCGGACGTGCAGAGGTAAAGCAATTGTAAATTCAGAGCCTTTAGGGGTACTGCGTTTTAATTTAATTGAGCCTCTATTTGATTCTATGGCGGCTTTGGCGATAGAGAGCCCGAGGCCAGTGCCGCTCGCTTTGTTTGGGCTGATTGAGCCAGCACGATAAAATCGCTCGAATATTCTGCCTTGGTCCGCCGTCGGTATACCCAGGCCCTGATCTTTAATCGAAATAATCGATTGGTCAGCTTCGACTTTTAGGTTGACCGTAATGCAGGTAGAGGGGGGCGAGTATTTAATCGCATTATCAATTAGGTTAGCGAATGCTTGGTGCAGGAACTCGGGCTCTCCCTTGACCTGAATTGCATCGTTTTCGGACACTAGATTGATGGATATTTCATGGAATTCGGCAATATCTGCCTGACTGTCAATTACTTCCCTCAGGAGTCGATTGAGTTCAACGGTTACGAAGCCTTCATAGAAGTTATGAAACTGTTCTAGTCGTGCAAGTTGCATGAGTTTCATGACGATGTTGTTTAAATTATCTGCCTGATCTGAAACCCGGACCAGGAACTTCTGCCGTGTCTCTGCTTCCATTTGATCGGAATCGATTATGGTCTCAACAATGCCTTTAATAGATGCAATGGGCGTCTTTAACTGATGTGAAGCATTAGCAACGAATTCGACACGAATGTTATCTGCAAGCGTACGCTCGGTAATATCCTGTATTGTGAAAAGAAATCCTTTAGTTTTAGAGTTTGCCTCGCCTTGGCGAGTCGTCTGAACCTCCAGGATGCGCCGATTCACTTCGAGAATTACAGGGGGGGCACTCTCGCTGTGACCGATGTTTTTAGTCAAGGTATTGAGCTCATGGAACGGATCGATCTCCATTAGGTCTTGACCTTTAATGTTCGCATCTAAGGAAAATAGTTCGAGTGCGGCAGTATTGATATGAATGATCTGATTTTCAGAATTGACCGCGACAACGCCTTCTTTCATCGCATTCAGCAAACTGGAAAGTAGATTAATATTTTCGTCCAGGCTAGTCACTTTTTGCTCTAATTGTCCGGCCATCATGTGCAAGGAGTTT
This sequence comes from uncultured Pseudomonadales bacterium, assembly GCA_964524295.1. Taxonomy (GTDB): domain Bacteria; phylum Pseudomonadota; class Gammaproteobacteria; order Pseudomonadales; family Azotimanducaceae; genus UBA9926. Next base: position 17,080 of record CAZGCW010000062.1, on the reverse strand, counting down.
TCGAGAATGGGCAGGTCCTGTTTCCCTGAGTGATTGAGTTGATGGACTAGTGAAAGACGCTGCGCCAGAGCAGTGGCTCTTTCAATAGGTTGAAAAAAATAATGAGCGAAAATGTAAGTGACCGTTGCAAGCAAGCCGAATGCAATGGAAATGGAAAAAATGAATCTTTCCAATAACCAATCGGACCAAGGGCCTTCAAAATCTAACTGGCCTGAGAGAATGACATATCCCAGAAAAGCGTCATTTAAGTCGATACGTTTGGCAAGGAAAATCTCTTTCGACTTTTGATCAGGTGCCAATCGCTTAACGTAACCACTACCTTGAGTTTTTGCCTGTATGACTTCAGGGCGCAAGAGGAAATCTTCGTCGGTGCTGGCTCCAAAGCTATCATGAACGACAACGCCTTCAGGATTGATAATGGTGAGTCTTTTTTGATTATTGAATAACGGTCTAGGTGGTAATTCACTCATGCTACCGGAGAGCAGGGCCTCGGCCAGTAAAGCAGCCATAGGCAATTCAGTGGTATAGGCTTGCTCAGTCTGATTTAAGTTTTGTTTGTCTAATTCCGAGGCTAGATTGATATAGACGATCACTGCGCCTATCAAGGCCAAAGCAGTCGTTGTCAGATAGATCCGCCAAAAAATTTTGTTCTCAAGCATGGTATAAGAATTTGCTAATCATGAAATGATATTGATCAATCCAGGTGTGGAATCAAATGGCTCCGCTTTCTATGGCGGTCCCATACAGACCACATTCAGTTAAGTTGTCCCAATAGGTTAATTTGATCTTATCAGACTTTTAGGGTGCTACCGTCATCATCAGCCAGGGCGTATAAAGCCGGTTAGGTCAGGGCTAGCCGATGAATCGTAACTGATCGTATAGTAGGTTTCTTTGTGGAATTCTAAACTAAGCGCCTGGCGATCACAGGCCCTGATGGAGAAATCGTTTCTCAAGGGACGTCATTTGAGGCGTATAATGTGATGGGTAGTCGAACTCATTAGCCGAACCAGGAATACAGTTTATAAGCTGAGTCTAAAGCCTACCGTGGCAGTTCTGTCTCGATTAGTTCGTGCGCCATAGGGTTGTCTACCTACAATATGTTGGGCATTCAGGGCGTTTTCAAGTTTGAAAAAGATCTGTGTGGCTCCGTTTAATTCTAGTTGGCTGGTCAGGTCAACGGTGGTACTGTTTTCCGTTTTCTCAAAGGGCCCACAACTGGCGCGAACACAAACGCCCATCTGATAATTTAAGTTTATGAAATGAGACCAGCGTGCTCCAACCAATCCACCTGCTAGCTGCAATTGCTGTTCTGGTAAATAGGGTATGGGATCGCCACGCGAAACATCGCCAAAAAAGTCTGTGTCAGCAATATCGCTATCGAATTGGCTGTCCAGCCAGGTATAGCTGATTGACAGAGGAATAGCGAAATAACCCGAAGTTTCAATACGTGTTGATGCCGATAATTCCAGTCCTTGAACCGTAGCTGCGTCGCCATTGAAGACGTCACCGGTTGTGCATTGTGATCCAGACGAAGCTGTGCATTGACCCAGAATATTATCGTAATCGCTGAGGAAGTAGATAGCCTCTAGCTCATAACTGTTATCCATTCGAATGCCCAATTCATAATTGACTGAGGATTCTTCTCTTGCCCCCGGTGCATTTCCTGCGGCTGAAAAGCCTCGATGCACGCCGGCAACCAGTGCCGTGGCGTCGTTTAATTGATATAGGGCTGCCAGACCGGGTAACCAGATTTTACTGCGGTTTTCCCGCTGGTCCCTTAGATTACTGTGGTCTCGGCTTGAAGGATTGGGGGAAAGTTGGGGTCTGGTTTCCCAGCGAGTCCTTTGCTGGTGTATATATTCAAAACGAATGCCAGGCGATAGGGTTAAGTGGTTAATTTTTATATTGTCATGTAAGTGTAAGGCATAAGCCCGGGCAGACTGGACTTGATTTCCAGCATTACCCCATTTCCCAAGGTCGTTCAGGATTAGAGCGCCGGATGCTTGGTGATAAGTACTGTTACGCTGTAACCGGTCTTCATAGTCTTCATGGATACGAATGCCCAATTCTAGTTCATGTTGGCTGTTCCCGATTTCAAAATGACGCTCGAATTTGGCCTGAATTCCTCGGGATAGGTAGTGTCTGGCATTGGCGCGTAATTGGATACTTCCGGCGGGCGTGTCATAAGTGCCCTGGAGCAAACCAGACAGGAAGGCTGGAGTGAAGTCATTCAGGGATTGGTCCAGATTGATCGCTGCAATGACTTTATTCCAGCTTAACCCAGAATAGCCTGCGTTCGTTAGGCTGCCATCGAGATCAATGCCCTGGGTTTTGAACCAGTTCCTGTACAAGCGATTTTGATAGGCTGTGATGACTAGTTTGCTTGAATCAGTCGGCGAAAATCGATATTGAATCATTGCCTGCTGGTGTTGACTCTGCATTTTATCCAGTGCAGATACATTATAACGAAGTAGCGGTGAATCCTGGAAATCAGAGTCGGTAAGCCCAAGATAGGATTGATTGGAAACCTGGCGGGTTTCCTGCAATTTGAGTTCGACTTGATGGCGGTCATTTTCACTTTGGTATCTGAATTTGAACATGTAATCCTGAACATCCAGCCCGGTATCCTGGTTGTTTTCCTGGAAATGCTGGAAGCCGTCTGATTGCCATTGATGTGTTTCCAGGAGGATCTGCATCTGATCCGATATTCGGCGGTTGAGCGAAGCGTGGCCACGATACGTTTCGTTAGCACCCGCTTCTAGCATAAGATCGATATGATTATCGTCACTAACGGGTGTTGATATCATGTTGAGCGCGCCACCAATCGTATAGGGACCCTGGGTTATCGCCGCCGGCCCTTTCAGGATTTCAATACTGTGGATACGACCTGGTGTGGGAAAGTAATAGGCAGCGGGTGCTGCATAGGGCGCAGGTGCGACCAGGACATTATCTTCCAGTAGTGTGATTCTGCTGCTTCGTTCAGTTGCTACGCCTCGGATACTGATATTAGGACGGAGCCCAAATCCGTCTTCAGTCTGAAGGGAAATACCGGGAACGCTTCTGAGGATGCTTTGAATATCTGAATAGGAGAAGCGTTCGAGTTGTTCAGAACCGAGGTAAGCTGCTGCACCCGCGATTTGCCTGGCTTTGGTCCTGGAACCGACGATGGATACTTCTTCGAGGATTAATTCGTCTTCGACCGTATCTAATAGATCTGCAGCGAAACAAAAATTAATAAGCAGGCAACTGCTAAATAATGGCAAAATCAAACCTTGGCGCATGTTGTCTGTGTCTTTAGAATAATTGAGTAGTGAATGCTAATCTAAATGAGAATCATTATCAATTAGATTTGTGGAAGAATTCGCTTTCTCTTAGCGTTTCCCTTCGGTACTTCCTAGGTTTGGTCGATTTTACCGCCGGTTGCCGGCGGATTATTTTAATTGAATCCCAGTAAAACTGCGTTGTCTCATTGTTGATTTCAGTATCTAGGTCAAGAAAGAATAGAATAGAAGGGCGCTAGAATGGCTCGGATTCTGAGC
>CAZGCW010000062.1:0-13531 GCA_964524295.1 uncultured Pseudomonadales bacterium | reverse complement strand
TCGGCTTTGCACTACAGCGCAAACTTCCTGGCATATCGGCATTTTAACTTTGTATTGATGGGCTAATGCCATGACCCCGGGTGCACTTTTGACGCCTTCGGCTACCATAAACATGTCGCGGGTTATATCTTCAATTGACTGTCCCTGCCCTAATCGAAAGCCAACCGTTCTATTGCGAGATTTCTCGCTGGTGCAGGTTGCGACTAGATCACCAATTCCGGCCAGGCCGGCAAAAGTGCTTGCGTCTCCTCCCATCGCAACACCAAGGCGGGTCATTTCCGCCAGACCCCGGGTGATGATCGCCGAGCGTGTGTTGTCTCCGGCACCGAGGCCATCGCCCATTCCGGCAGCGATAGCGATGATGTTTTTGAGAATGCCACCGAGTTCGCAGCCAATCACATCCTGATTGCGGTAAACGCGAAACAGGCTGCTATGAAAAACCCCCTGCAATTGTTGGCTGAGCGCCTTATCTGGCATTGCCAGTACACTGGCGGCAGCAAACCCAGCCATAATTTCAATAGCCAGATTAGGCCCCGTTAGTACGCCAGAAGGGCTTTGAGGTAATACGTTATTAATGATCTCTGTCATACGTGAGCCGGTTGAAAGTTCCAGACCCTTACTTAGGCTGATGATCGGGGTTTGCTTTTGTACATACTTTCTACCCTGGGTAAGCACATCCCGGAAGTTCTGGGAAGGGATTGCCATGACGATGAGATTCTTGCCTTCAATGACTTCCTGTAAATCAGCACTGGCGGAAAGTTTGAGTGAAAGCTGGGCATGAGGCAGGTAATGATGGTTGCTGTGACGCTGGTTGATTTCATCGACTGTATCGGCGTTTCTTGCCCACAGTGTGACCGCTTTATGACGGCTTAATAGGTGGGCAAATGTGGTACCCCAACTGCCACCGCCGATAACAGCAATTTTCCAGTCACTCATGTTTGGAACAGCGTGTTGATGTTAATGACATCTTGGATCAGGTCTCTTGGGGTATTATTCGGTAGGTTAACAATGTCGACCCTACCGTCAAAATGCTGTTCAATCTTAGCAGCTATTTCATCGAATCGACCAACAGCGGCAAATTCATGTACTAGATCATCGGAAATCAGTTCCGACATTTTCTGCCACTGGCCTCTTTTAGATAATGCGTTTAGTTCAAACCCAAGATCTTCCAGATCATGAACTTCAAAAACTGGCCAGTAAGCCGGAGTCGAGCCATAGAATCCAATTCGGGTTCTGACCCAGTCGAACTGTTTTTGAACGGCTGCATTGTCTAATCCAGTGATGACAAATCCACCACCCGATATTTCAAAGTCTTTTCTTTTTCGGCCGGCTTGATTCAGGCCTTGACTGAGTCTAGGTATAATGCGGGTTTTGAGATATAGCGCAGAGCAGAAAGCATGTAGCATGACACCATCGCATTCCTCAGCAGCCACTTTCATCATGGCGGGCCCGACAGCGGCTATCTGGAGTTTTGGTAGGGCGCAGTTGAGTGGTTCAGGGGTAAAGTTCGGGGTCATGAGCGACAACTGATAGTGTTCGCCCTGGTAGTCTAATGGTGTTCCGGTATGCCAGCAGTGCCAGATAGCTCGGACGGCCTGTACATATTCCCTCAGTCTGGGTGCCGGCGGACTCCAGGGTACGCTGAAGCGCCTAACATTATGACCTTTGACCTGGCTTCCTAATCCCAGGGTAAATCGACCAGATGAAGCTGCTTGAAGATCCCATGCGAGCCCTGCAGAAACCATGGGACTGCGCGCAAACGCGATTGCCACGCTGGTTCTTAGTTCCAGCTTGCTGCTGTGTGTCGCCGCAACGGCCAGGGGCAGGAATGGGTTGTGTCGATTTTCCTGGGTCGATACGCCCGAAAAGCCGGCTAGATCGAGTGCTTCGGCGACACCGGCTACTGTGTTGAGAGTCTCACTGGGAATGGGGGTGATCACCTTCATGGAAAGACTCCTTGTCAATGAATTGAAATGATGGCACGGGTTAACTGGCAATGCCAATTGGAAAACGATCTGCCCGACACCGGTCCATGGGAAGCCGCTAGCACCGGTTTGGATAAAGTGAATTCGAGGGTTTTATCACAGGCCCGCCATAGTCTGAGGCTTGCCGTTTCCCATGATCTTCCCAAGATAATTGAGTATAGCTGGCAGCACCGTAAAGGTGACAAGCAACATGATTGAAATTGCGATGGTCAATAGAAGACCCACCGATGCGGCACCCTTGTGTAAGCTGAAGGAGAGTGAAAAAAATGTACCGATGGTGGTTAAAGCACTGATTAGAATTGCTTTAGAAGTACTGTAACCGAGTTGTGCCGGGCCCTCACCGTCGCCGCTTTGCTTATGCCTGTGAACTACGTGGATGCCGGCATCTACTCCGAGGCCAATAATCAGCGGGATGATCAATATATTGGCCATGTTGAGGGTCAGTCCCGACAACTGGCAGATAGCGAGGGTAAATAGCACACTCAGGCCGATGGGTATCAGTACGATAGTGGCATAAATGAAGCTGCGGAAATAAGCGATCAGTAGTAATAAAACGCCGAGTAAAGTGAACGTTGCTGCTTTTTGAAAAGCCTTTACGACTACGTCACCGACCCCCCATTCCACTATAGAGCGTCCGGCGGTGTTGGGAGCGACTGTCCGGACCTGCTGGATAAAGCGGTCAGTTTCGATTCGGGAATTAAGTTTGTGCTTGGGTTGGACTGAGATCAGGTATTGATTTCTATCAGTGACCAAGCGGCGCTTGAAGGCAATCGGGATATCCTCAAGTGTAAACGGCTTGGCTGTCAGCATTTGATTCAGCTGCTTCAGACTGACCTGCAACTGTTCATAGATAGTTTTGTTTATGCCATTGTGATGAGGCGCGTTTCCAGCAATTGAGTCCAATACATGAAGCAGCGGTTCATATTGAGTTTGAAGTTCAGTATCGACCCTGTTTAATGACGATCTAAAATAAGCAATCGCTGGCGTCAGCATTTCATCAGTTTCACTGGTAAATACGGTCTCGATGTTTGCATACAAACCTGCCGTTTCCTGGAGCATGGATTGTTTTTTCGTTTGATCTGAAGGTAGGAAATCCAGAGGCGTGGTCACGTCGCCAACCAGGGATAGTTTGGCCAGGTCCTGCTTGAGTTGGTCAGCGGCAATGGCCGTATTGGCTATTACAGAAATGCTGTAATCCGTTGCCAGGCCGGCTTCCTGGAGTTTTAAAAGGGTTTGTGTTGCCTCAGAATTTTCGTCCTGCATGGCGAGCACGTTATAGTCAAATGCCAAGTCCTTGGCGATAAGAGCGGCTACCAGACTGAGTGGTATCACGATAAAGCCGAGCCATCTGATACTCATGTGTGGCAATCGATTACCCGGGGATTGGATGTGGGTAACAGAAGGGGGCCATAACGTAAACCAGGCCGGTAACAGAGTCATGGTTAGAATGAGGGCGATGACCATTCCGCCGGCAGAGATGATGCCTAGTTCAGCCAGGCCGAGATAAGCCGTAGGAACAAATGACAGGAAGGCCAGCATTGAAGTCGCGGTGCATAGGATCAAGGCGGGTAGGAGATCTTGTGTCGCCGTTAGCAGTGATTCGGAAACAGGTTGATGTCCCAGGCCAACTTGAAGCCTAAGAGAAAAATGCACAGCAAAATCGACACCCAGGCCAAAGAACATCACGACAAAAATCATGGAGAGCGTATTAAAGCTTCCGATCGCTAGGGTTGCGAATCCTAAAGTCAGGCCGACGCCGATCAGCAGCATGGCGAAGATAGCAACAATGATACTGAGCGAGCGAATGCCGATAATCATGATGATGGCCAGCAGCACTAGGGAAATCGAAGCAGCAATGCCGATGCCGTGCAATCCAGCCCGGAGTTCTTCATCTGCGAGGGCAACTTCTCCGGTGAGGTGGGCCTCCACACCTTCAATTAGACCTTCGGCTTTGATGATGTGTCGAATACTGGCAACAATTTCGGCATTGGGTAATTGCTGGTTAAAATCCGGTTGGCCTTTGATAAGAATGAGTTGAATGTGGTTTTCAATAGTTGGGTCAACCAGTGGGTAGTGGCCCTGGAGATCTAATTTCCCGCTCACCAGGGTATTGACCAAACTGTCCAGGGTGATGGGTAGCTGCGAACCTGGATTAGCTTCTATGAAATCCGCCAGCGAGAAAACAGCATTGCTGAGATTTGCCTCATCAGCCAGTCTCAGCAAGGGTCCGTAATTAAACTCAGCGCCTTTGAGCCACTGTTCAAGCTTGTCGAGCGGAAGAAAGTACAGTAAGCGGTGCTCCAGAAATTCGTGCACAGTCGGAGCAAATACGGACTGGTATTGTTCACTGGCTGTAAACGCGTTAGCCAGCATTAGGGTCGTCTGTTTGACTGCATTAACGTCGTCGCCAGAAATAACGACTATGGCAGTCTGCTGGAGTTCAGGAAAAGATGCCTTGAAGTATTCATTGTCTTGATACCAGTCCAGGTTAGATGCGGGTTTGACCAGGTGTGATAGGTCGGAATTGATCCCGCCTTTGGATACAAAGTATCCGACCGCGCCTATTGCCATAAAAGTCAGGAGCGCGATGGTAACAGCAGGGGAACGGGCGATTACGGTAAGCCACCAGGTTACCAGGCGATGATTGGACACGGTTTTAGTCATGGATCAGTTCAGGATGAGTTTTAGCCATGGCATAGGTCTGCCTGTAGATCTTGGCAAGACGCTGCGCAGAATGGCGGTGTGCTCTGCTTGTCACTATTTCCTGGTTTTTATGTCCTTGTAGCTTGAGTTGATCCCGATGGGATATCCAAAATTTTAACTTTTCTGCTAAGTCCAATGTGTCACCCGATCTAAAAAGGGTGTTTTCACCCTCGATGAAATCGCTCAGCGCACTACTTGGGGCATCGCTGGCGATGACGCAGATTCCGCAGGCCATCGCTTCCATGACCGACATCCCTTCCAGCTCTATTTCGCTTGTATGAACAAAGAGGTCAGTTGAGGCATATAACTGTTCCAGGTGCTGTTGGCTGATGCGGCCGATGCTTGCTTTGATACCGAACCTTGCTACCAGTCGTTCTAGTTTTCTCTGCTGGGGGCCAGTTCCTGCCAGAGTGAGGGTAATGCGATCCTTAAGGCCAGTCTGATGAATGGCTTCTATAATGAGATGCTGTTTCTTTTCTGCAGCAAGCCGCCCCACGGAGAGTATATGAAACGGTCCTTGATTATGATTTGTTCTGCAGGTGTGAAAAAAATGCTCTGGAATACCATTGGAAAGTGCAACTACGGGCGATTTAAGGCCGTTCTCAATCAATAGTTTCGCAGCAAATTCCGATGGGGTGATTACCAGATCGGCTTGATTGTAGAATTTACGCAGGAAAAAGCGATATAACCACTTAATGCTCCAGTCGTACTCTAGTTTTATGTTGCGTAACAGGTTTTCCGGCTGAACATGGAACGAGCAGATGACAGGAATACCTAATTTTCGGGCAGCTTTGATGGCCGCGCCAGCCAGGAAAAAAGGATATTGGATATGCAGAAGGTCACAGCCTATCAGCGCATCCATAATTTTTTGCTGATTTGGAATACCCAGGGGGGTATGCATCGATTTCATTAGGTCATTAGCGCCAGGTACACGTAACAGGGGGAAGGTCACAAATCTTTCATCGTGCTGAATTCCAGTTTCGGGCGTAATAAAAATTCGGAAATTGAATTCTTGGCTGAGCGCGTCAATAAAGCGTCGGGTCGATACCACCGTACCATTAAAAGGATGATCCCAGGAATCAACCACCATGGCAATTTTTAAGGGTCGGTTCAGGTTATAGGTATTTAATTCATTCATGTGAGATGCAACTGGCTCGGTCCTATTAATACAGTACCCATGAAAATGCTTGGGTCTGTTTGGTGTCTGTTTAGGTGTCTGTTTAAGTGTCTTTTTAGGTGTCCGGGGTGTGCCTTTATTTATTGTGATTAAACCAGGATTCTTTCCCTGCAGTTGCGGTGATCTAAAAACGGCTTGGAGTCACAGTCCTCCAAAGTTATTTAAACTGTTTTTGATTGCCGGTCGCTGGTTTTTATTGCAATGATTGGAAATAGGCCAGTAATTTTGAAGCTTCCTGTTCTACCGTATAATACTCCAAGATCCGCTGTCTTGCTTGTTTGGCCAGGGTATCGAGCCTATCTCCAGCATTAATTAAAGCGACCAGGGCCTGTTGGGTCGCTTCGATATCTGCAATGGGTACGATTTTACCTGTCTGGTTTGTATCGATGATTTCTGACCAGGCACCAGCCGTGCTCGCGATGACTGGAACTCCGGAACTCATCGCTTCTAACACGGTCAGACCGAATCCCTCATTACGACTGAGAGCGGTAATAATGCTCATGGCGCGAAATAGGATTGGAATTCGTGTAAAGGGCTGTTTGCCGGTGAATATAAATTGCTCTGCTAAGCCGGCGCGATTAATTTTGTGCTGTTGGGCTTTAAAAAAAGAAGTTTGATCATGGGTGATTTCACCAACGATAACCACGGTCCAGTCGGGTTCTTTTTGTAATAGAGGAATAGCGGCATCAATGAGTACATCTACGCCTTTTTGCTCGCGCACGCGACCAAATATCCCGATACCTTTTTTTCCCGGCATTCCCAGCTCTTTCCATAGTGCAGCCTTGGAACTGGCTGGATACCATCTGTGCGGGTCAACCCCGTGAGGAATGATTTTCTGGGGTTTTTCTCGCAGATAGGAAGCAGCGGCTTCGCAGGTTGAGATCACGCCGTCCATTTTCCTGATGAGCCAGCGAGTGAATCGACTGTGATGACGCTGCGCTGTAGAGGTGAAAACAATTTTTAATTTACCTCGAGCAAATAACCTCAGCAGTAAAGCCTGTATCATTTCATCATTGCGACGGGCGTGAAAAATAATGGCAGGTTCGCTTTTAGGTAATCGCCTTAATACCATTATAGTTTCAAGCAAGCTGATGACTCTGGTGCCTTCGGGTAAGTGATGTTTACCAAGAACAGCAACTTCGCAGGCCTGCTGTTGATGGGGAAGGACCTGGAGCATGGTGGAAGTCACGCCGGAAAACCGGCGACTGGAATTGCCTAGGATTAGATCAGGTCGCATCGGTTAATCACCTATAGGTGCAGTACGGGTTCTTGTTGTCCGAGGTTCGTATGATCTTGGCCCATCGTGCCTCGCCAGGTCATTAGTTTAACAGGCTCTGGCGTTGACGCCTTAATTTAACCTCGCCATACCCCCTCGTATACAAGAATGGTGCGAGACTTTGATTGAAGGAACAGATCATGCCTCGGTCTTTCGATAAAATTTTGCCCGGGCTTTTACTGGTTCCAACAGATTCCAGTTGCCCTGCTGTAGTTTGTGCCCCAGAGGAAAAGGAGGCCGGGCCTCATGTTCGATAGAATCCAGGACCCTTTTATCCTCATAATAGCAGGCGACTACCGTCACCATTAACGAGGCTGCCAGTGATTCGTGTTGGATTCTGAATTCTGCCATCAGTCGATCAACGTCCTCATCGTTAATCTCAGTGAATGGCTGCTGATAATGCGCCAGCGATGCGTTGTCAACGCTGTGGTAGATCTGCGCAACCAGACTGGGCTGTCTGCTCAGACGTCTCAGGATAGGGGTGATGATGTCGTGATCATCGGCACCAGGCAGTTGGAACTCTGTACTGGCTGGTATCATTTGACCGGCTATTTTTTTGATACAGTTTTGGTGTTCTACGGGCAAGCCGTCACTACCGATCAAGTCTGTTGGGTTGGTATTTGTCATGAGCTTATCAGTCGAATAGTGTATCCAGTTTTTGTTTGATTGTATCTGCAATATAAAGGGCCAGTGCCTGAATCGTTCGAGTGGGGTTGACGCCTGCGCTGGTGACAAACAAACTGCCATCAATGATGAACAGGTTCTTTACATCGTGGCTTCTACCCCATTCGTTGACGACCGAGGTGGCCGGATTTGTGCCCATTCGCGCGGTGCCCATTAGATGCCAGCCGCCAACGCTGATGGGCGCGGTTGCGATTACATCTTTCGCACCTGCAGCGCGAAGCACCTCTGATGCCTTCGCAATTGAAAAATCAAGCATAGCCTGGCTATTCTGGCTAATGGTGTAGTCTATTTTAGGTGCGGGAATGCCATTGGAATCAGTCAGTGTTGGATCAAGGGTTACGGTGTTGTGAAGTTCCGGAAGGTCTTCGCAGATGGCCACCATGCCAGTGGTTCGGTCTATCATTTTCCGTAAGGCCTGATGGTGACCTGCGCCCCAGGGAATATGTCCGGTACCCATGCCCCGCAAAGCTGTCGTCACAGGGCCTTGACCCCGGCTGATCTCGTAGGTGAAACCACGCAGAAAGCCCCGCGATGAGTCAGTTTCATAGAACTCCTGGCTCCAGATACAGTTACTTGGACCATGACAACCATCCAGGGGTTCTTCAAATATTCCCTGGATGGACGCATAGGGATGGAACATAAGATTTTTGCCTACCAAACCACTTGAATTTGCCAGGCCATGTGGATGTTGCTTTGATTTGGAGTTAAGTAGGATCCGTGGCGTACCGACCCCATTACAGGCCAGAATAACGACTTCTGCGGGCTGTTGAATTTCTTCTCCGGCTCCGTTGAAATACGTGACCCCTGAGGCCATGCCATTGTCGTGAACGGTGATCTCTTTTACCCGACAACGGGTACGAACTTCAACGCCACTGCGAATAGCCTTCGGCCAGTAGGTGATATCAGTGCTGGCTTTGGCACCCTGTGCACAACCGCTCAGGCAGGCGCCTAGATTGATACATTGGTCCCGACCATCGTAAGGCTCGGTGGCCACCGTGCTGTCGGAAGGCCACCAGTGCCAACCCAATTGATTAAAACCTTTGGCCAGAGTTTCACCGGAACGCCCGAGTGGTACGGGAGGCATGAGCGCGGGTTTTTCCGGATAAGCTGGGTCGCCGGCCAGTCCGGAAACCCCCATCAGTCGGTCATTTTCATCGTAATAGGGTTCCAGGGTCTGGTAGTCGATAGGCCAGTCGTCTGCGACACCATCCAGGCTTTTTACCCTGAAGTCAGATGGATGAAAACGCGGGAAGTGGCCTGCATACAAGATGGTTCCACCACCGACACCATTAAAGTTGGCAACCGAAATAGGTGAATTGTCTTCGTTGATAGGGTAGTCGACGTCCAGTTTTCGGCGGTTTGGATTGATCGCAAAATCGCCGTACCCGGCTCTGCTTTCCCAGTCTTCTCCATTACTTGGATAATCCGTTGGTTTCACCCAGTCGCCTTGTTCGAGGCAGACAATTCTCATTTTGGTGTCCGCAAGACTCCAGGCGGCTGCGGCGCCTGAGGCGCCTGCACCAATGATCAAAACGTCAACAATGTCTTTGGTCACCTGATTCATCCTGGTTGATGGAAATTAATCTCAATAGTGTGCAGGTGTGTCGGCTCAAGCGCAACTTGTGCATAATGTTAACCTGGCATCCAGCAGAAACGGAACGCGTCATGATACTTTATTATTCACCTGGAGCTTGCTCGCTAGCAGCTCACATTGCTTTGCATCAGGCTGGGGCAAAGTTTGAGAGTAGAAAAGTGAACCTGTACCAGGGAGAACAAACGACACAAGCGTACCTTTCGGTCAATGCTAAGGGTAGGGTACCTGCTTTGGTCACAGATCGGGGGATACTAACGGAGAATTCAGCCATCTTGGTTTTTGTAAGCCAGCTTTTCCCTGAGGCTGGTCTTGCTCCCCTCGATGACCCATTTGCCTTTGCCCGGGTGCAGGAATTTAATTGCTATTTGGCGTCGACGGTGCATGTTGCCCACGCCCATGGCCCCAGAGGGTCGCGGTGGGCTGACGAACCATCAGCGCTGGTCGCGATGAAGGAAAAAGTTCCGCAGACCATGACAGCCTGCTTCGGGTTAATTGAAGAAGAACTACTGATAGGCCCCTGGGTGATGGGCGAGCATTATTCGATATGCGATATATACCTTTATACTCTGTCTCGATGGCTTGAAGGTGATGGAGTGGATATCACGCTATTGCCGCGAGTGATTGAACACCGTAACCGGATGGAAGCGCTTGAGTCGGTAGCTGAGGTCCTGCAGATGGAAGGTCTGACCTGACTGGGTATTCGCCTCGTCTCTTTTTATAGTAAGTAGAATCAATATATAGGAAACAGGGGATACGATGAGATTAGCAAAACCCTTCATTGATGTTGGAATTCAGACTAATCAACGTGATGCCATGCTTGAATTTTGGCAAAAGCAAGTGGGCTTGCCGTATGAAGAATTACTGAAGGTGGGTGGGGGTAACCACCAGCATCGACACAGCCTGAATGGTTCTATCTTCAAATTGAATCACCTTCGCGATGAACTCCCGAAACCAACCTCATCCGGGTATACGGGACTGCTGATTGCCAGTGATGATATTGATGAGCCAGTGACTTTGTATGATCCAGATGAAAATCGGGTCACATTGGTCCCTGAAGGTGTTTTTGGTGTTGAAGGAATTGGCATTGAACTAGAAGTATCTTCAATTCCCGTGTTTCAGCACTTTTATCGACAGGTGCTGCAGTTAGAAGAAATCAGTGAAACCTGTTTTCGGTGGGGTACCACGTTGTTTTTCCTCGAGGAGAATCCCGATCATTTGCCGTGCCAGGAGATGCGGGGTATTGGTTTTCGATATATCACCGTTCAAGTGTGGGATGTTGATTCGGAGCATCGCCGCTATTTAGACCGAGGGGGTATCGAGGGGAGCCCACCACGTACCCTTGGCACGACGGCCAGGATTTCTTTTGTCAGGGACCCAGACGGAAACTGGATTGAAATCTCACAAAGAGCCTCTTTAACCGGTGACTTGTCATAAGTCATACGGAGTAGTAAGGGAGACTGTCTGACGGAGGCTAGAATTTTGATTTTGACGTGAGTTGATTAAATGAAAATTGATGTTAATTTGAGTGCGGATCTCAGCCTGGTAAAAGGGCAAGCGCAGCGGGCTGAGGCGCTCGGTTATGACGGTATCAAAATTGCTGAGCTTGAACATGATCCGTTTTTGCCACTGACGCTGGCGGCGGAGTGTACCCGTCGAGTCGAACTGATGAGTTCAGTTGCGGTTGCTTTTGCCCGGAATCCGATGAGTATGGCCCACCTGGCTCATGATCTGAATGCGTTTAGCCAGGATCGATTTATTCTGGGTCTGGGGACGCAGGTAAAGCCCCATGTGACACGCCGCTTTGGGATGCCCTGGCATCGCGCACCTCGGCAGATGAGAGAGTTTATCAATGCGATGCATCACATTTTTGATTGCTGGTACCAGGGTGATCGGCTCGACTTCCAGGGAGAGTATTACCAGCATACCCTGATGCCGAGTACTTTTACGCCAAAAAACTCAGAATGGGGGCGGCCGAGGGTTTTTCTATCAGCGACAGGACCGTTGATGACTAAGGTGGCCGCAGAGGCGGCAGACGGGTTTATTATGCATCCCTTCTCGACGGAGAAATTCATTCGAGAAGTGAACCTCCCAGCGGTTGCTGTCGGTCTGGCTGCGGTTGGGATGGATCGATCGGATTTCGAAATAGATTTTTCACCCATGATTGCAACGGGTAATTCGGATCAAGAGATAAGTAAAGCGATTGAAGTAGCCAAAGGGCGGATCGCTTTTTATGGCTCAACTCCGGGGTATCGAATGGTTCTTGAGGCTCATGGTTGGGGGGACTTGCAGACGGAATTGAATAGGTTGATGAAACAACATCGCGGTGATGAAATGGCGATGCTAATTGAAGATGATATGCTGGCAGCATTTACTATTGTAGGTTCTCCTGACGAGGTTGTTGACCAATGGTTACAGCGTTTCGGTGATTTAATTGACCGAACTAGTTTCAACGCCCCCTCTCTGGATGACCAGCAAGTCGGTTCAATAATAGAACGATTACATCGAAATGATGAGTCCTGATCGTTAAGGCAGAACCTTGCGAAGACGCACAAAAATCTAAGGCGATGGTATTGAGCTTTTTGACCGGACCGAGGCAGGCACACTGAATTAAGCGCGAGAAAAGAGTATTTTCTGGCGCTTAAACTCTGTTATCTTCGAGCAATAAGAATGAATAACGAAAGCGGCGCTATAACTTTGAAAAGGAGAATGCTTTGAAATCACCGATTTGTGACACGCTGGGAATTGAATTTCCGTTGATTGCGTTTACGCACTGCAGGGATGTGGTCTGCGAAGTTTCAAAGGCAGGGGGTATGGGCGTGCTGGGAGCGGCAGGCTACACACCTGAGCAGTTGGAAATAGAGCTGCAATGGATAGATGCCCATATTGATGGCAAACCCTATGGTGTAGACCTCATCGTGCCCACTTCGATGGCCAATAAGGATGAAAGTCTGTCGCCTGAGGATATTCATGCCTTGATACCTGATGAGCATAAGAATTTTGCCGCGGGTGTGTTAGCCCAGCACAATATCGATACTAATGATGTCTATCAGCGTCATGCCACCCGGGGAAACGGTGGTTTTCTGGGCGAGGGACGAGCAGCGAATATTCTGGACGTTGCCTTTTCTCATCCGATTAGCATCATCGTTAATGCCCTGGGGGTTCCTCCCCGATACATGTTGGAATTGGGTAAGCAGCACAAAGTACCCGTCGGAGCGCTGGTCGGAGCGAAGCATCATGCGGTTAAACAAGCTGAGGCGGGCGTTGATATTTTAATTGTCGCTGGAACCGAAGCCGGGGGACATTGCGGTGAAGTCTCCACTATGGTCCTGGTTCCTGAGGTAGCCCAGGCGGTTGAAAAATACCCTCATGTTTCGGTTCTGGCTGCGGGCGGAATCGTTACAGGTCGGCAGATGGCGGCGGCCATGGCGATGGGTGCCGATGGTGCCTGGACCGGATCTGTCTGGTTGACCACCCAGGAGGCGGAAACGTCGCCCGTCATTAAGGAAAAGCTGTTAGCGGCAGGCTCCAGCCAGACAGTTCGATCACGCAGTCGAACCGGTAAATATTCCAGACAAGTCCGGTCCCCGTGGACGGATGCTTGGGAACACAGTGAACATGCGCCAGATCCGTTAGCCATGCCACTGCAGTCATTGGTGAGTGAACCGGCACTGGCGAAGGTAACTAAAATGGCCGAAATCGGCCATGAGGGTGCGAAGCAACTAGCTACTTTCTTTGTTGGCCAAGGGGTGGGCATGATGAACCAGTCGCTGACTTCCCGGCAGGTTGTCTATGATTTCATGGAAGACTTTATCGCTGCTAATGAGCGATTAGGGAATATTATCAATGACTGAAGAACACCCCATCGCTACCGAGATTGTATTCGAAGATGAGACCGTCCGGGTTTGGAATCAGCGGGTACCATCGGGGGATAGTATTCCCTTGCATCGCCATGAACATGATTACTTTTTGCTGAATATATCGGGTACAGGTCCCATCGCAGTGCAGTTTCATGATGACTCAGGCAACGCAATGGGAGACGCTTTCGAGTTCATGCCTGTGCCAGGAAAAGCGGACTTTGTTTCTAAAGGACAGGTTGAAACTGCCACTAATCT
>CAZGCW010000061.1:0-18811 GCA_964524295.1 uncultured Pseudomonadales bacterium | reverse complement strand
GTCGGTGCCTTCTACCAGGACAGTGAAGAATTCTGGGATTTCACTACCTATATTGACGGCTATCGTGATTCGGCGGCCTTTGAAGCCTGGAGTTACTATTATCCCGGCCTAGCGCCAACCGATATCTGGTGGAACTCATTTCAAGGAACTGAGCGAACCGACAAAGCCATTTTCGGAGAAATGGAAGTTGACGTCATTGAAGATAAACTAACGTTGTTACTGGGTGGTCGTTGGTATGATGTCGAACGGGAACTCAGTTACACCGTAGAAAGACCCGATGCGCGAGTCGATCGACAGCTACCTAATCGGACCGCTAATGATGATGGCTTCATTCCCAAATTTGGATTTGAATTCAATGTCAATCAGGACGTCATGCTTTACGGGATCTATTCCGAGGGCTATCGGGTCGGTGGAACTAACCGCGGACGTGGAATCCCAACTCTACCGGTAGTGTACGAATCAGATATTATTGAAAACACCGAATTGGGCCTTAAATCCCAATTCGCTGATGGTAAGGTACAGCTGAATGCCGTCTTTTACACCATGGAATGGGCTGATATGCAGCTAGAGGTCACTGACCCCAGCTTTAATCTGGGAGAACCCTTCCAAATTGTTGTCGGTAACGTAGGAGATGCCACCATTAAGGGTATTGATATCGACATGAAAGCCCTGGTCGGTGATAACCTTGAAGTTGGTCTTAATATGACCTCAATCACGGATGCTTATGTACAGGCACCGGCATTTTATGACGAACCTCGGGTCGCCGGGGGCCAGATCTCATCCGGCCTGGATCCAAAATCCGAACTACCCTTGTTCGCCGATGATTCTTATTCATTTTACGCCCAATTAACTGGCCTATCGCTACTAGGCGGCGAGGGGACTCTTCGCCTCCAGCATAGTTATGTCGGTAACTCCCTGAACCAATTGACCGATGGCGGAGCCTCCCCGAGGCTTAGTCAGGGTGATTATAGGATTACTGACCTTATATTCGGCCTCGAGATGGAAGGCTGGCGTGCCCAACTGATACTGCAGAATATGGGTGATGAGCGCGGTATCACCTACCAGGATACTCAGGACTTCGATACGGTTTGGGGACGGCAAAGCTCAAACGTCACTCGACCTCGATCAATCGGACTGTCGTTCAGGAAGTACTTCTAAACCCATCCGTCACTCAGCGTTACCAAAAGAGCTCGTCGTCGACGGGCTCTTTTTTTATATCTCTAAGCAAAGGTTTTTGTATCTCTAAGCAAAAGGCCAGACTTCGAGTCCATGGATAGCATTACGAATATCCAGTGATAGATTAACCGCGGTCAAACGCTGGTTGGCATCAAGGTCATACAAACTAATCGTTGAGGGTGAGGACCCTGCAGCAATGAGGTGGTCGTTAATGACGCATAATCCTCTAGCAAAAGCCTGTCGAGCGACCCTGCTGTCGTCGACTCCCGTATAAACCAATTCGTCCGGATCATAGCTGATCACTTTGAAAACTGACTGTTCTCCTCCGCGAGGAACAAATCGCACCACATCACTGCGCGTATCATTAAAAATAACACCATCGCGAAATGGCCTGGCATTATGAGTCCCAGGTGGCAGGCTGCAATACTCATTGACTTGCATCGCACTATCCAGAGCTAACAAAGCACCCGTATTCAGGCCACTGAAAAAAATCCCATCATTGGAAACATGTACCATATTAATGTGGTAGTCATTGGCAAACGGCGGACCACCCCGAGTCAGGGGGTCAAATCGCTGACCAACCCACTGCTGACCATTACGCGAGACATACAAACCCCACACAAATACCTTGGTGTTCAGATTAAACACGAGCAGGCTATCAAAGCCCGTTGAAGTGAGCAGCAATAGGTGATCCCGACGGCTTATTTCGTGGCAATGTTTAAGATATTCATTTCGATAAGAGGCGATTAATTTAAACTCACTGGAATAACAAAACAGTTCATCACTAGCCGCAATCCAGATTTCGTCATCGGTAAATTCAATCCCCCTGAGTCCACGATCCCATCCGCGCCCGGAAAAATCGATATCGCCCGCATTCCAATCAATCTGCTGTTCAACTTGTTGAGTATTAAAGTCAATCGTATAAACACCACCATGGCTCTGACCTTTCTGGCTACCTCGAACGACTGAGGTCGCCACCAGCTTGGGAATCCCTTTGTCCATCATATTCAACTCGACGTAAATGCTTAGTCCGGTAAAACCGATCCGAGAATTTCCTTCAGGGGATCGAGATGGACCCCAAAGCGTTTCCAGGTACCGATAGAGCCCTTGTATATGGGTTGTCGAACCTGTTCGGAGCTGGCCGTTCGTACCGCTCGCTTAGTTTCATGAAAATTGACACAGCCAGACTCAAAAGGGAGCTCACAGAAATCAAGGATCCGGCGAACCTGGCTTTCCAGGTCACTTACGACCTCTTCATACTGAACCCTGAGGACTTTTCCTGGTAAGACATTATCCCAGTGCTGCATCAGGGTTTCATAATTCAGGTAGAACTCGCCTAATTCAAATAGATCATAGGTAAAGGTCTGGCCCTTGGCAAAATGCTGTTTAAAGCAACCCATACAACTATCCATCGGGTGTCGCCGGGCATCGATTATTTTTGCGTTGGGTAAAATAGTAGAAATAAAACCAATGTAAGCGAAATTATTAGGCATCTTATCGGTAAATCGCCTCCCTGACCCTCGATGACGCTGAGTCTGGGCAATATACTGCTCTCCCAGAGCGGAGACCTCACTTAACCCTAATTCCGGGAATGAAACCGGAAAAGTTCGTCCCAGTTCTTTACTGGTAACTGACTGGGCAATCATACTGATGTCAGGCAGTTCACTGGTACCATCAACCTGACTATGACTCGCCAATATCTGTTCAAGCAAGGTGGAACCCGACCGTGGCAAGCCAAGAATAAAAATTGGATCGATCGCTTTACAACCGGCACCCTGAGCCTGCATCTGTTTACAGAAATCCTCACTGAAAGTCTGGCTCATTTTCTGGTGAGCAATCTCAGTCTGTACCGGGTCATAAGCGATGGTGTCGCGATGGGCACGGTTAGCCAGGCTATAGTACTCAAAGGCTTTATCATAATCCTTGCTATCTTCAAAAGCCTTTCCAAGCGTGAAGGCAAAATGAACCCGACAATCCACAGGTAGCGTTGCCTTGTCCAAACGTTGCTGCATATCGACCACTTCATCATCGCTAAACTTGAAGGTCTTGAGGTTAGCCAAGCTGTAATAAGTTTCACCGAAATCAGGCCTGAGTTGGATAGCCTTACGGTAAGCCGCTATTCCGCCGGTCTGATCACCCACTGTTTTCAATACATGGCCCAGACCGATATGCGCCCCCGTCAGACCCGGGTCTAATTCAACGGCTCGTTGGTACGAGTAAATGGCTTCCTCAGGTCTCGCTGCCATGGCCAAGGCAGCACCATGGAAGTAATGCGTCAAAGAATTATTCTGGTCCAGTGTCAGTGCCTGATCCAGAACGTCAACCGCCTCATCAAACTGATTCAATTCCTTTAGAACCGTTCCCAGGTCATGCCAGGCTGCAATAAAACGGGGCGCTATTTCATTTATACGCCTCAGCAGGGCTTCTGCATCCTCATAACAGTGCGCATTAATTGCAATTCGAGCGAGCAGTAGCGCGGCATTAACGTCTTTGGGATTAGCTCGGACCAGTTCTTGCGCTATTTTTTCGGACTGTCGGAATTTACCTTCAACAAAAAGCCGAGTGGCTTGCTCTAACTGGGCTTGATGGGGAGAAAGCTCCATGCTTCGTGCTAAAGCAGCTTCACCTTCTTCATTACGGCCAAGCATAGTGTACGCACCACCTAGCTTGACGAACACGCCGGCATTATTCGGCGTGAGTTCACTGGCCTTTTGCAGATGTCTGAGCGCCTCACTGGGCCGACCGAGGTTAAGCAATACCGCACCTAGATCTTCATGAGCACGAGCATGCCCAGGCGCCGCCTTTACCGCCCGACCCAACAATTCCTCGGCTTCTTCTAATTTATTAATATCAGCGAGTATCGTCCCCAACAAGGCGATGAAATTAACATCTCCGGGGTCTTGACGAACCGCTTCACGACAGAGGCGCTCCGCCTCATCACGCGCACCGCCTTTCAATAACGTGACGACTCTTTCAAATAAGTGTCGAGGATGGGTTTCAGTCACCATTTAGCTAGACTCTCCAAACTGCGTTCTAATCAGAAATCAACAACGGGTTGGCTACCGATTTTGCCATAAATCTCAATTCACCGCATTCAGCAAACCCACTTACTTGTTGTTGCCATACTCTCTAGATAGTAGTCTTGATGTATCGCAAACAACCATCAATTCGCGTTAACACTGTTTAGCTTCAAACCAGTTTCACCGATAGGGCCCCACTCGAGTAATATGACTGAAATTTCTCCTGCAAGCACCAACCCAAACAATGCTTTTGACAGTTGGCAATCCCTGCTAATCAGTCTGTATATGACCTTAGTCGGCTACGGTGTACTGGTTGGCATACCTGTGATCAGCACGGCTTGGGTCACCTTGCTGGGTTTTTCTGAGGTAGAGGTCGGTAGAGTCGCTGGCGCAGATCTGGGCGGACTCTCTGCCGGGGCTATTTTCACCGCCCTTATTATCGCAAAAACCAATCGCCGAACCCTGGTCCTGGTTGGCATCGCCATAGCGGTTCTCGCTAATGGCTTGTGCACTCATTATGTCAATTACGATAGCGTTCTCTGGTTACGCCTGGCGGCCGGGTTTGGTAGCGGTATTTACACAGCCACTGCGGTCGCAGCCCTCGGTGCCAGAACAAATCCTGCCTATGCTTACAACATGATGTTATTTGCTTTCGCATTTTCCCAAGCCCTGGAATTGCAGGTGCTGCCAAAGCTATCCATGAACGGTATTTACTTCACTTTTATCGGTTGCTTCCTGTTGACCCTCTTTTTTATGAAATGGATACCACGAGGAACAAAAATCCAGACCAAGCTCAAAAAAACCACCCCTGCAACCGATCTCGAAAATAACTCGGATAGGAACACGATACCGATACCCGCCTATCTTCCCTGGCTATGCCTAACCGCGATTTTTGTGACCTATATTAACATCGGCGCTTACTGGACCTATATCGAACTGGCTGCGCTGGCTGGCAACGCGACCCCTTCATGGATCAGCCAGGTCCTGGTCTGGGCCTCTTTTTGTTCCATTATCGGTTGTGCATTCGCGACTCTGCTCAGTAATCGGTTCGGCCTTGCCCGTCCCTTACTGGTGACTCTGATCATGATGTCCATTATCGTTGGTATGCTGGCAAACGGTATTACGGATCAAAAATTACTGTTCAGCGTATTCTGCTTCAATTTCCTATGGATTTTCATTGATGTCTATCAGATGTCGACCGTCGCCAATATAGACCGGACCGGAAAATTTGCTGCCTTAATGCCGGGTGCCCAGGGCCTGGGTCAAATCGTTGGCCCCAACATTGCCGCCTCTTTGCTGGCAATGAACCTGGGCTATAGGGCCGTATTCATTATGTGTGCCTGCGCGGCCATTGTTGCCATGGCGCTGTACGCAGGCATGTACTTTAAACTGAGGAAAACCCAACCTGAACTAGCCAATGCGAGCTGATCCTTATCTATCAAAGATAGCGCTTTTAATGATCACTCAGGGCGACGCACCACCTTACCTCCGAGCATGACAAATTGCGGCCGTTCCAGTACCGATAGATCCTCAAGTGGGTTGCCTGGAACCGCAATAATATCAGCTACCTTGCCTGCTTTAAGCGTACCTATTCTATCGTCCCATCGTAACATTTCTGCGGCCACGCGGGTTCCTGCCTGAATGGCCTGCATTGGACTTAAGCCCGCCTCCACCAACGCAGCAAACTCGCGTACATATACATGCGGTGCTATGGCATATCCTCCTAAATCGACACCGACAACAATCTTCACACCCTGCCGGTGCGCCTTGCCTATTCTGCGCAACCATTCATCACGATAACTCAAATAAACGTCGTCATTTTTGTCCTGGGCAAGCAATTTATCTGTGCCAGCATAGTAATCTCCGACATAAATAGTAGGTACGTAATAGGTACCATGCTGAACCATCAAGTCTATGGACCGGTCATCAAGATAGGTACCATGTTCAATAGATCGAACACCGGCAATGATAGCCTGATTTATTCCAGCTGTTGCATGCGCATGAGCCGCTACCGGTACATTGTGACGGCCTGCCTCAGCCATGGCTTCAGCCAGTTCCTGCGGACTGAAAGCGACATTCCGGGGGTCGTCACCAACCGAATGAAAAGCGCCTGTTACCATCAGCTTGATCCAGTCAGAGCCATATTTTATTTCATTCCGTATGGCCCTTCGTATTTCATCTGGCCCATCGGCTATCAGGCCATCGGCTATCAGTGACTGCTCGGGCGAGAAATAATTGGCGTCACCGCCACCCCCGGTAATGGAAATATAATGGCCCGCACCCGTGATGCGCGGACCAACAAAGACCCCTTCCTCAATGGCCTTACGAATATCTTGATTACCATAATAGACATCGGCATCACCCATGACCCTGATGGTAGTCCAACCTTGTTGCAGCCACCGCTGCAGGGTTTTTAAGCCTAATAACGCCTTGTAGGCAGAGGAGGCCTGCAGATGCGCGTTTTGATAGTCGTCAAGATAAATGAGCGGATGCTCATGGCTGTTAATCATACCGGGCATTAAAGTCATGCCGGCCAGATTAATTGCTTGCACTTCAGCCGGGACTGCCGACGGAGCAAGAATCGCCGTAATCTTGCCATCTTCGACCAGGATCGCCTTACCGGTAATCAGTCCGGATGCCTCACCATCAATAATGGCATCAGCAAACAGGGCGACAGCAGCGCTGCCGGCAGTTGAAAAGCTAAAGCTCAATAGTACCAATAATAGCCTGAATATCTGTTGCATCATTGTTCCCTCCAATGGCAAAAAACATGGCTTCCCCAGATAGTCATAACCCACCGGGTTCACTCATCCTTTACTGTTGGCCCGTTTCGTTGGTCCGGTTTGTTTCAGGTAAAGATACTGCCACCGCCCTGCACAAGTTGCTACTGATTGTGAAAAAGAACTGGCCAGAAAAATCCTGCCCTGTTTCACGCTCAGTCTCTCTATGGCAAGATGATCTTGTAAAAAAGTAACTCAAGGTCAGGGACATGGAGATTGGCATACCACTGAAAGAACTGGGTGAGTACGACATCAGCCAACTCAAAGAAGCTATTCTGGCACTACCTGAAGAAACCTGGTTTGGGAATCAGTATCGCCAGCTCGAATATGAAGTTCACGAACACACGCAGTCAATCGTCATGGTGTTTACAGATGGTTCCAACTGGCCGAACATCGAGGTGACACGTGAAGCGGGCTGGGATCTACTGGCAGAGCAGGCGGTACCGTTAATGCATGAGATTCTCAAAGATCACTATCCTCCCGGTGGTACCATTATTCGGGCCATGGCTGCCAGATTAGTGGCCGGTGGTATTATCAAGCCTCATCATGATGCCCATCCTTCATTCCATTTTGGTCATCGAATTCATATTCCGATTTACACGAATCCACGGGTACGCTTTATGATTGATGGCCGACCTCAGCGCATGCAGGTAGGCAAAGCCTACGAGATAAATAACCAGAAAAAGCATAGCGTCATGAACAAAGGCTCAGAGGGTAGAATTAACTTCATCTTTGACTATGTGCCCCCATCGCGCGTCAACCGCCAAGCTGCTGACTCCCCAGGTTAAGCTCGAAAACCAGCCAATCCGGAATACGAACCTCTGTGCCAGCAGCGATACCACCTGCAATACCACCCGCGATAGGATTGACAAAAGACCTTGCTGATGGGCCCTGATTAGGCTCTTTTCTGATATCCGCTAATCTT
Organism: uncultured Pseudomonadales bacterium; assembly: GCA_964524295.1. Lineage (GTDB taxonomy): Bacteria > Pseudomonadota > Gammaproteobacteria > Pseudomonadales > Azotimanducaceae > UBA9926. Next base: position 10,910 of record CAZGCW010000061.1, on the reverse strand, counting down.
GCCGGACGATATGCTTGGGGAACGCATTGGCTAAATAATGCTGCGCGACCTTTTTCGCCTTCAAACGACTCAACTGCTTGGGCGCCAGCAACAAATTAAGCCAGAGACCATCAATCAGCGCCGTGTAACCTGTCGCCAGAAACCCGGCATCGAGGTTAGCATAGCCGCCTTCCCTGATGGCAAGGGCAAACAACTGTTCCAGTGCCTGGGCCGCTTCAGTGTCGCTGAGTGAGCAAATCTTCTGGTAAGTCGGCCTGGAATTTGCCTCGCCATAAAATGCAAACCAGACGGCCATCTTAGTCTCTTTAGTGACCTCACTACTGAAATGGAAGTCGAGTAAAGCCTGGATTTTTGCAGCAGTATTGACAAAAGTATCACTTTCGAGAATTTTTCTCTGGCCCCTGTTATATTCTTCCGTGACATAAAATAAAGTCTCTTTTAACAGGTTTTCCTTACTCTCAAAGTGCAGGTTCGCAATCCCTATGCTTAACCCTGCTTCCTGGGTAACCAGCGCCATGGTAACCGCTGACAGGCCATGCCGGGCAATACAATTTATGGTGGCATGAATCAATTGCTCCTTACGGACTTCCTTGGGGAGTGTCTGCCGTTTTTTTTTAATTTTCACTGAACTCACTGAACTGACCTGCCCACAAATCAAGCCAGCCGTGCTGACCTATATGACTTTATTGAACTCTAAGCCAGCCTTGCACGGAGATCAAGGGGGGTGAATGAATATTTATTCACTCATATATGGACAGTCTATAATGAGCATGTCATGCTCAGTTTCTACTAAATCAACCAAACTCGACATTCATTGGAGAACCGGGTGAAAAAGTACGATGCTATCGTCATTGGTGCTGGCCATAATGGCTTAACCAATGCATCTTATCTGGCAAAGGCCGGCCTCAGCGTCGCTGTCATGGAGCGCAATCCCTATATAGGTGGAGCAACGGTTAGTAGAGAACTGCATGAAGGCTGGATCTACTCCAACTGCTCTTACGTCTGCAGTTTACTTCGCCCTGAGATTACACGGGATTTAGAGCTACCTCGACACGGTCTGCAGGTCGTTCCTTATGGCGGTAGTACAACCTTCATGCGAAATGGCGATTACCTCGGTAGCTACTTCGACCACGACCGCCAATACCGAGAATTCGCACGTCACTCCAAACGTGATGCCAATGCTTATGATCGCTATAGTGCAGACGTACTCAAGCAAACTCGACTGATTCGCCCTTTCTTACTGAAAACACCACCGGATCCGACGTCATTGAAACTGCGAGACCTGAAAGATCTAGCCGACTTCGCAGGCTCATTTCTTAGTATGGGAGAAGAAGGGTTAGCCGATACCATCCGATTCTGGACCAAAAGCGTTGGTGATTATTTAAACGAGTATTTTGAAACCGATGTTATCAAGGCCCATCTCGCTGGCAGCGGCATCATTGGTACCGCCCTCGGTGTGTTTTCACCCGGTACGGCCTACGTACTGCTGCACCACTATATGGGCGAGGTCGATGGAACGGTGGGTGCCTGGGGATTTGCAAGAGGCGGTATGGGTGCGGTATCAGCAGCCCTGTCAAAATCCCTACAGGCTTTTGGGGGCGAAATTATCTGTGAGGCCGATGTTGACAGAATTATAGTAAAAAATGGCAAAACCACCGGCGTTGCTTTAAAAAACGGCAATGAGTACCAGGCACCCATCGTGGTTTCTAATCTCGACCCAAAACGCACCTTCCTGGATATCATGGAAGCAGAAGACCTGCCAGCGGAGGTCGTTAAGAAAGCAACCAATTTCAAAATCAGAGGCTCATCCGGGAAACTCAACATCGCCCTTGATGGCGTTCCTAAATTCAATGGGCTTGACCTTAATAGCCCACTAATGATTGGCGATATGCACTTTTCGGATTCATTAACGCGCCAGGAACGCGCCTACGATGACTGGAAAGATGAAACCTGGTCAAAAGATCCTTATCTGGATATGACCATGCCGACCATGGCTGACCCGACCATGGCGCCGCCAGGCAAACATTTTATGTCCGTATTCGTCCAGTATGCACCACCAAAAATAAATGGCAGGGAATGGACCAACGAGGATAAAGCGTGTTTCGAAAAAACGTTATAGGAACAAATCGGCAACTACAGCCCCAATTTCAAGGACTTAATACTCCATTGTGAAACTCGTACGCCAAGAGAAATTGAAGCCGAGGTCGGATTAACTGAGGGGAATATTTTTCAGGGTGAACTCACCTTTGATCAGTTACTGTTTAATCGCCCTTTCCCGGGTTATGCCCAATACAGGGGGCCAGTGAAGGGGATGTATCTGTGTGGATCAGGCACCCACCCGGGCGGGGGTGTTATGGCGGCACCAGGAGCCAATGCAGCCAGAGAGATTTTAAGAGATCTTCAAAAGCCGAATATCATTCCAGAGGGCTATGCCGATGACTAACTACGATGCCCTTATCATCGGCGGTGGACACAATGGCCTTATTTGCGCGGCATACCTGGCAAAAACAGGCAGAAAAGTGGCTGTACTTGAAGCCAAAGACACCCTCGGAGGATGCGCTTCGACCCACGAAATAATACCAGGATTCAAGGTTTCTGGCTGCGCTCAATGGTTGCACCAATTATCCCCGGATATCACTAAAGACCTGGAACTGGATCTCCACGGTTTAAAATACGCAGCGCGCAACCTGCCTACGATCGCTTTAGGAGAAGCAGGTTCACACATCACTTTAAACGGCGATGGTGTAGAAGGCTCGGGAATCAGCGCCGAAGACCAGATCGCCTACAAGCGCTTTCACGGCAAAATGCTTAAATACGCGAAGCTGTTACGTACAGCCTACGAACAAAGACCGCCAAAACTAGTCGAAAGTAATTGGGCAGATCGCCTCACTCTGCTCAAACTTGGGCTGGGCATGAAGCGTATGGGCCGCGATGATATGAGCGATTTTATGCGTCTTATCCTCATCAATATCTATGACTTAATGAAAGAATCTTTCGATAACCCCCTTCTACAAGGCGCCATTAGTCTTGATGCCGTTCTAGGAACCGCTTTAGGCCCCAGATCACCCAACACGGTATTTAGCTATCTGCACCGTCAGATTGGTGAAGTTTACGGCTATCAGGGCGTTTCCCAGGTTGCCGGAGGCATGGGGAAGGTCGGCCAGGTACTGGCCAGCAGCGCCAGGAAAGAAGGCGTGGATATCCGTATATCTGCCAGGGTCGCCCGTATTAACCTGGAAGGCAGTCAAGTTGCCGGAATTACCCTGGAAAACGGTGAAAAACTGTTTGCGCCACTGGTTATATCTAATGCTGACCCGGTCACCACGTTCGCATCGCTGCTCGGGTTTGAGTATATGGAAGCGGGCATGGCCCGACGCGTATCGCAAATCAGAAACAACAGCGGTACAGCAAAATTACACCTGGCCCTGAAAGGTCTACCCCGATTCACCGGTGTTAGCGACGCCGAACTGGGTAACAGACTGCTGATCGCGCCAGATATGAACTACCTTGAAAGGGCTTTTAACCCCATCAAATATCGCCAATACAGTCCGGCACCGGCACTGGATATCAGCATAGCCAGCATCAATGATCCAGATCTGTGCAAGCCTGGCAATCACGTGTTATCCGCACTGGTTCAATATGCTCCCTATGCACCCGACGGCGGCTGGGAAGAACACAAACAAACCTTCACCAACCTAGTCATTGACCGCATCAGTCACTATGCGCCAGGAATCAAAGACCAGATATTGGCTTCAGAGCTTTGCACCCCGGCTGATCTAGAAAAAGATTATGGTATGACCGGTGGACAATGGCATCACGGCGAACTATCCATTGATCAAGTACTGATGATGAGGCCTTTCCCCGGCTGTTCACAATATGCAAGTGCAGTCGATGGCTTGTATCTGTGTGGAGCAGGGGCGCATCCCGGAGGCGGTGTCATGGGCCTGGCAGGCAAGAACGCCGCCGCTGAAGTCATCAAACGAGGTAACCACGCATGAGCGAGTTAAGTAATGACACGATGCTGCTTGAAACGCCTTTTCACTCTCGAATCAAGGCATTATGCGGGTTGAATGATTGGGGAAACTGGGCAGGCTATACCACCCCCAACGCGTATTTCGATGTTGAACTTGAGTATTTTGCCTTACGCAGCACAACGGGTGTTTTTGACCTGTCACCGATGAACAAATACCGGTTAACAGGCCCTGATGTTGAACCCTACCTCAATCGTTTGATCACCCGAGATGTCTCGAAAATTGGTATCAATCGCGTCGGCTACGCTATCTGGTGCGACGATGCCGGGCAATTGCTTGATGACGGAACCCTCTTTCATCTGGGCAAGAATGACTACCGTCTCTGCGCCTATCGGCGGGCCACTGACTGGTTACAATGGTGTGCGCTAGGCTTTGATGTCAACATAGTCGATGAAACAGATGAGGTTGCCGGATTGGCAGTACAAGGCCCAACTTCCTGCTCGACACTGACGGCGATGGGACTGACTGGTCTGGAACATCTCAAACCCTTTGGCATGAAAAACTATGAATTCGAAGGCGAAGTCCTCATGGTCAGCCGAACGGGTTTCACCGGAGACTTAGGCTACGAAATCTGGATAACACCCAACAAAGCAGAATTGCTATGGGACCGCTTATTTGAAGCAGGCAAGCAGTTCCTAATTAAACCAATAGGGTCTTATGCACTTGATATTGCACGAATTGAAACCGGTTTTTTACAAGCCGGCGTCGATTTTGTTTCTTCAGAAGAAGTCATCCGTCCAGGTCGCTCGCGCAGCCCCTTTGAACTCGGCCTGGCCTGGTTAGTCGACTTTAATAAACCCCTGTTCAATGGCCGAAAGGCGTTGCTTGCCGAGCGAGACAAAGGCTCTCGTTTTCGATTTGCCCTCCTCGATATCGACGGCAATAAACCGGCAGATCACTCCTTCATCCTGAAGAACGGTAAACAAGTCGGTACGGTAACCTCAGCTGCCTGGTGCCCAACCGCCAAATCCAATTTGGCCTTTGCCCAGCTTGAAATGCCTCATGGTGCCGTAGGCGAGAAGTTTATCGCTGAGATTTACTATCAACGGGAATTGCACTGGACCCGACTACTCGCTCCCTGCACCGTCATTGACCGTCCGGTTTTTAACCCTGCTAGACGGCGGAAAACACCCGCCATCGCGTTTTAATTCCATAAAGACAGGATAAACCAACTGATTCGGCGCACTAGGGGCCTTAACTCAGGAACAATCACCATGACAGTTATCGCAACGGACGTCACTGATTCAGAAGATAGACTGGCAGCTAGACTAACCGAAGCAAAAAAATCTCCGGATCGCGGCATCGGCAACTACTTCTACCGCTCTCATCTCGTCTACCAAAGAGAGCTTAACCAGCTGATTTTTCGCAGTTGGGTGTATGCGGCTCACATCAGCGAAATCCCGAATCCGGGCGACTATCAGTTGGTCTCCATTGGCGAAGACTCCATCATTATTTCAAGAGACGCTCAGGGTGATATTCATGCCATGCATAATATATGTCGTCACCGGGGATCACGGGTCTGTGAAGAACAAGCGGGAAATCGAAAAACATTTGTCTGCCCTTACCACGGCTGGGTTTACAACATCGATGGCGGCTTAAAATCAGCTCGAGAAAGCCACGTAATGAACGACTTTAATGCCCAGGAGCATGGGTTGAAAAAGGTTCGACTGGCTGTGTTCATGGGACTGATTTTTATCAATTGTGATCCTGATGCAGCTGAATTTCTCGCACCTCTGGAAAATATCCGTCAACCCCTCGGAGCCTACCAGCTTGAAAACGCCAAAGTAGCTCACAAACACACCTATAGAATAAGCGCAAACTGGAAGCTGGTTCTGGAAAACTACCTGGAATGTTATCACTGCGCGACTTCCCATCGAGCCTATGCGCGTGCACACACGCTAAGAGATCTGGATCAAAAGGTCGCCCATGTGGTTTCTGCCATGCTCGAGCGTACAGAGGAAGTCACCGGTATCGAAGGCATGGGAACAGCCTATGAAAAGGTCTACCTTGATGCCGAGGGTTTTGGAACCTGCGTATACACCAGTCGGTATGGGTTGTTTGATGGCTATTGGACTGGCAGTAAAGATGGCAAACCACTGGCACCGTTAATGGGTGATATCAAAGGTTATGACGGCGGAGTCGGTGATTTTCAAATGGGCCCGCTCAGCTTTATGCTAAATTACCCTGATCACTGCATTATGTATCGATTCCTTCCAGAAACCCTAACCTCAACCAATATGGAACTAACCTGGTATGTTAATGGTGATGCCATTGAAGGTCAGGATTATGACAAAGATGAGCTCATCTGGCTCTGGCATCAAACTAGCCTGGAAGACGAATACATCATTACCCGCAACAGCGAAGGGGTTAACTCCCGATTCTTTGAACCCGGACCTTTTCATCCCGAGTTTGAAGCCAGTATCAGCCAGTTTAACCGCTGGTATCTGGATACCCTGCAAAACAGTATGCCATCCTAAGCATAACCGCAGCTTGCCGATTCAGCACAATGTGTTTTCCTGATTTTCTCAGGTTACGCGATAGACTCGTGCTGCGGTATCGTGCAGCAGCTTCCCAATGACTTCATCCGATAAATCTGCCAACGCTTGCTGCGCATAGTCCGACGGACGAACCGCGATGGTCGCAGGGCCGGGAGACATGGAGGTAGGATGAGGAAAGTCAGTCTCATACATTAGGTTATCCGGGTACAGTTCAGCCGCCCGTGCCAACACATCCTTTTCAAACCAGAAACAGGCAAAAATCTGTCTCCGGAAATACTCACTGGGTAGCAATTCATATTCTGGATGTTCCGACACCACACCCGCATTGTGCCACTGCCAGTCCAAGGCCTCCAACAGAGAAGGAATCCAACCCACACCACTTTCAACCGAAACAAATTTCAAGGTAGGGAAACGATGACAAACGCCTCCACAGATCAGTTCAGAAATGCCAAGACTATTACCAATGAAGGCGAGGGCCGAATACCGGGCGAATTTGGCTTTCCGGCCCATAGAGCCACCCCTGGGTGAAAATTCTCCCTCTTTAACCCCGAGCGCAGCCTGTCCACCAATATGAAAACTGATCGGCAGGTCCAAGCTCTGCGCGCACTCCCAGATTGGATCCCAGTGAGGACTGGATAGATCCGGTTGACCGAAATCCTGGGGTTGGCTGGGGAAAAGCACTGACCTGTGCCCCAATTCCGAACAGCGCGTAATCTCAACGACGGACTCAGCCACATCCCAAAAAGGTAGCGCACACACTGCCAGCAACCGATCAGGACTTGCGCTGGCCCATTCGATGAGGAAGTCATTATAAGCCCTAACACAGGCTTGTTTAAGCTCGCTATCCTGCATTTTCAAAAAGTTCTGGGAACCAAAACCACCTACATTCGGATAAATGACCTGAGCAAAAATACCCTGTTCATTCATGTAGGTTAATCTAGCGTTTGCATCATAGGTACTGGCATCAATCTCCTCGAAGGTAGCCGGAAACTCGTTGGGGGGCCGGCCGTTAAAACCCGCCATCGATACGGCACCTGGAGGCAATCCGCGTTTCCCATTAATCATCCAATAATCACGCCCCTTGATGCGTTCTATGTGAGGAACAAGGTCATGCCATTTAGTCGCTATACGAGAAGTCCACAAATCCGGCGGTTCAGTAATGTGGGTATCTACATCAATTACAGCGTAGTCGGAAAAGTACTTCATCATTAGCTCCTTAAAAAATATCGGGTTAAAACTACCCTGATCTCAAGCTGCCTGGCTTGAAAACCGTTGCTTAATAGCCGGACCCATGGCTGCACCACCCTACCCCGATTATTTTAGACAGCATTGCGGTCGATTCATTTCCACCCTACTGTGTGCATCGAATCGGATCAAGAGATCTACTACCCTCCTTTCTTGATCATGCGCACAGACTCTGGTCAAAATGACGGCCAAAAGAGAATGATAAGTGACACCAGCTTCAACCATTTCGACAGTCCATTCCCAGATTCCATTCCCAAATTCATCGATGTCCCAAAAGTGATCACCTTTGAAAACACCCTTGACTCTGTTTGAATCGGGATCTAATCATCACTTTATCCTTGCCGTTACTTCTATTATGGACAGTCTCAGATAAAAGCAAAGGCGGAAAAGAGGTGCTGGGGGTGCCTTATGGTGACGAAAACCGCCATAATAAAAACGGGCTAGGGTAAGAAACAAACCCGACTCGCCCCTCCATTAGATTGTAATTTTTAGAGAAGTTTATGGCGAATTATTTCCTGGTAAAAAACCAAGATGGTGATCTGCTCAGAGCCAAGGCAAACAAACCCGAATTCACATCAGACCTGGATGACAACTGCATATGGACTCATAAAGATAATGTCTTAATCTGTGCAGGCAATGGCTTTAAAATGACCTACCGGACAGGCGAGAAGATCCAGAATCAAAGCACTCGCCTCTGCGCTAGCTCAAGCCAACTACCCTCTGAGCATCTGGCGGAATTGCAAAAAGATGGCCTCACCATACTCGACAACCTCCTCGATGCAGATGCAATTAGCCGTATTAAAGAGCAGGTAGCGCAGCGACGCGCACTCAACCATGCTGATGAGAGCCCGTATGATGGTTATTTCTGGATGCAGGGCGGCCTGTACTGGTGTCTTGACCTGGTGCGCGCCATCAGCAATCCGCTGGCACTTTGGGTCATGCAAAGATTCATGCAGACCGACCAAATCCATTTTTGCCATCCACCCGTTATTACCACTCTTAAGCCCGCAAAAAGTCTCTTGGGCACCTTTCCTGATGATGGCTGGCATGCAGACTACCCTTATCATCCAGGCGTTTTCCCTGATGAACATTGGCCTAGCGAGCCTCCTCTCGGCGTACAATTTAATATCTGTGTCGATCCGTTTGAAAAGAAAAATGGCGGCACACAATATCTGCCTGGCTCCCATCAACGACGACACTGGCCTCCTGCCGAATTTAATCAAGGAGGAACCCGGATGGGAGAGGGGCTGCACAAGCATGTGCAGCAATTTGAAGCATCTGCTGGCTCAGCCATCCTGTACGATTCGAGAACCTGGCATCGACGCTGTGATGAGGCAAATGCGAGCGGCAAGGATCGTATCGCCATCCTGAATGCAGTTACCCCTTCGTGGGTGTTGCCGATGGCAGACAAAAAACCCGACAGCGACCGCTATCAAGACTCTGACATTTTCCACCAGCTTTCTGTGCAGGAGCGCCATGATATTGACAGACTCTTCTGCCAGGACACATCAACAACGCCAGCGAACGGGCCGGTTTTGAGTCAGCGAATCCCTCGCGAAGAAACATGAGCCTCCTCTGGCAAAATCACATCCCGAGCAGGCTGCCTTTAAGCTGCGCAGATAATGTACGGGAAATCAGCGGATAGACTGCAGATCAAGGAACCCGGGTCGGCTGTTTTATGCTGAATTTATTCTCTCATGATCCCGCATCTAAGACAGTTTGCTATGCAAATAACGCTGGAACTGCCAAACACATTCCTCAAGATGGCTGAGTCGACCAGGCTGATGAAAACGACTATTCAGCCCCTTCCATACTGACTGGCAAATCGCGATATCTTCGCTATGAATAGACCTGAATGTTTCAACAAGGTGATCAACCTGGGCCGGCTCGCTCGCCATAGTCTCATCAGCAAGAATATGAATATCAAGACGAAAACGTTGATGGTCATCCAGATGTATTTGATACCAGCTACCATTAACCATCCCCGGCTGCCTGACCAGGGAAAACAAATTAAAGGGTAAGATGCAGCCCACCCAGAAAGGAGGAATACGGCTGGGATCCACTGATGGGTTTTCTAATAGCAAATAATCGCCACTGGTCTTTTCACCATAAGTGCCCCTTGCCGGGAACTCTGCATCGAGGGTGTCAGGATGAACAGCAGTATGGTGATAGGATTCCATAAAATTTTCCACCATAACTTTCCAGTTCCAGGGTGATTCAAATGATAGAGTATGGACTCTTTTCAGTTCAGCAACGCCCCATGAATCCAGCCGCTCTGCGAGTTCCTTCAGTCGTGGCGCTAATGCTGCCGCATTGACATCAAGGTTGATAAAAATCCAACCTTGCCACTCCTCTACAGCTACGGCGGGTAATCGCATGGTATTGGCCTGAAACTGCTCCGCCCGATCCATCTGCGGCGCGCCTCGCAACTGGCCATCTAACTGATAAACCCAATTATGGTAAGGACAAGTCAGTAGCCGAGTTGCTGCGTGACCGGGGCCACTGACGATAGTGCAACCACGATGTAAACAGACATTGGAGAAAGCCTGTGCACCACCTTGTTCATCTCGCGTCACGATGACCTCGTCTCCTAGCAGGTCATACGTTAGATAATCACCTGGAATCGCCAAGTCTTCGGATCTGGCAACCGCCAACCACGCTTTCCTGAAAATTTTGTTCTTTTCTATTTCGAATGCTTCGGGGCTGATATAAAAATCCCTCGACAGCGAGAGACTATTGTTGACACTGGTACCATTTAGAGGGGGAAGATTATCCAATGCTGTATGCTCCTAGAGACTATCTTGTTAGCGACACCCCGTTACCCAGGATCCTGACCTCCGCCTATGGTTACACCCTAACACAGTGATTTATTGGCAATCCGGCGGAGATGCATTCACTTCAAAGCTAGTTTACGATAACCAACCATGTAAGTAACCTCAGGAATAGGAGCCCCTATTGTGATATACGAATGGCATGATTTTATCGGCAACCTGGGCGTATCAATGATTGTGATCAGCTATTACTTGCTTCAGACTGAGCGTACAACAAGCGATGCAACCGCTTACCTTTCTGCCAATGCGCACGAATGAGTTTCATCTGGGGTTCAACCAGTTTCATTCGGCGGGCGAAAACAAAC
>CAZGCW010000060.1:0-19025 GCA_964524295.1 uncultured Pseudomonadales bacterium | reverse complement strand
CGACTGCAACCTGGATGAGAACCTGATTCAGGAGGGATTGGCACGGGAAGTCGTCAGCCGAATCCAGAAATCCCGTAAAGATGCGGGTCTCAATGTGGTAGATCGAATCAATCTAGACATTCATACTGTTCCCGTTATTCAACAAGCCATTACCGCACATCTGGATTATATCAAGAATGAAACGCTGTGCCGGCAGCTGGCATTGGTTGACGAATCCGCTGCCCAGCCACAGTTCACTTACTCAATCGACGAACATATACTGGGATTAACCGTCTCCAAGAGTGACTAACTGCAGGGGCAATTTAATCTCCCGCAAGGCAAAAAAGATCGTGATTCTGCGCCCTTACATTCCTATCCAATTCGGATTAGTCTTTGTCCATGAATGAATTTCTGGACCGACCGCTTAGGTCAATCGCGACCGCCCTGCGAACAAGCGAAACCACTTCTGTGTCGCTGGTAACCGATTGCCTGGATCGAATTAAACGGGTTAACCCAAAACTGAATGCGGTCGTATCTACGGCGGCAGAACTCGCCCTGAAACATGCAGCAAAAGCCGATACTGATCTGGCCGCCGGTGCTATAAAAGGCCCATTGCATGGTATTCCCATGACGATCAAGGACAGCCTGGATACCTTCGATATGATAACCACTTGGGGTACTCTGGGCAGGCAGCAATTTCGACCTGGTAAGGATGCGGCCTGTGTAGCCAGACTCAGGGACGCCGGCGCCATATTGGTCGGTAAAACCAATACGCCAGAATTCACCTTGTCCTTTCAGACCGACAACCTGTTGTTCGGTCGAACGAGTAATCCATTTGACCCGGAGCGCACTTCTGGAGGCAGCTCAGGCGGAGCTGCTGCGCTGATTGCCAGTGGTGCGGTACCCTTTGATATCGGCACTGATACCGGTGGCAGTATCAGATTACCGGCACACTTCTGTGGTATCTGTGGCATTAAGCCTACCACCGGTCGAGTACCAAGCACGGGCAATGCATTACCTGCCTTCGGTCTAATTGCGCCCTTGACCCAACCTGGACCACTAGCCCGCTATGTAGATGACCTCGATTTATTACTACCGATCATCTCAGGCCCAGATTTTATAGACCCTCACTGTATTGATGCCCCTTGGCATGACCCTAAACAGGTCAACTTATCGCAATTGAGAATTGGCTATCACTCAGATAATGGCTTGAGTAGTCCAGCGCCAGCGATTATCGACAGTATCAATCAGGTAGCAGAATTGCTTGAAAAAGCCAACTTCAAGGTCAGCCCGGGGACGCCGAATGGCGTTCAAATGGCCAGCCTTATCATGACCCGAATCATGGCCGCTGATGATCAGGATCTTTTAATTACCTTACTGGAAGAATCAAGAACCCGTGAACCATCAAAGAAAATCAAAAACAGTCTCGATAGAGGCAAGCTTGGCATGACGGCGGTGGAGGTAGCCCATACCATTAATGTCTGGCACAGCTACCAGAGCTCCATGTTAAGTTACTTTAACGACTACGATGTTTTGATCTGCCCGGTTAATGCCCATACAGCAATCCTCCATGGTCAGGAAGAAAACATGCTAGATTACTCTTACACCATGGCCTATAACCTGACCGGATGGCCTGGTGTCGTAATAAGGGCAGGAACTGATGAATCAGGACTACCCATTGGGATACAAATCCTGGCCGCGCCTTTCAGGGAAGACCACTGCCTGGCCATGGCCCGCTTCCTTGAATCAAAACTTCCCTCCTTCGAGCCGCCAAAAATTCACTGCGGTCTTTAATAGAAATGTGAAATGGGATTAAACTGAACTGATCAACGGTCACTTTACGACGGGTTCAGTGAGAAGCTAATCGACCCCAAATGTCACCCAATGATCCCATTAAAAACTGTGTTTCAGCCTGAAAAGCCAACCTCTTATCGCAGAAATAGTGGCAGAAAGGCACAGGTAAGCGTATCCTAGCCAACCCTCAGCTGAGTAAACTGGGTGTAGATCAAAGGACTGGAACACAATGAAATTTATTCTATCTGTTATCACGACTGGGTTATTTCTATCGAGCAGTCTAAATGCCTATGCAGCCAATGTTGACCTGGCTGATATATTTGACCTGGCAGTCAAAAATGACCCCCAGGTAGGAGCAGCTGAAGCGGTATTCCTTTCCCGCAGCGAAGTCGTAAACCAGGCTCGAGCAGGAATACTACCCAACCTCAGTCTATCCACTAGCTACTCAGACACAACCAGAACCTATCCGAACTCGAACCTTCCAGATTATCCCTATGATACCACCAGCTGGCAGGCCGCCTTGAGCCAGCCGCTGTTTCGGCTGGATCGCTGGTATCGATTCAAGCAATCAAAGACGATAAAAGCACAGGCACAGGTCCTTTTCACAGCCGAGCAGCAAGCATTAATAGTCCGTGTCGCTGCATCCTACCTAAGTATCCTCCAAGCTCAGGATGGTTTAGATTCGGCCAGAGCCGAAAGGGATGCGGTTAAACGACAACTTGAGCAGGTACAGCAGCGTTTTGATGTTGGCCTAGTGGCTATTACCGATGTACTGGAATCAACCGCTGCTTTTGACAGTTCAACGGTCAATGTCATTGAAGCAGAAGGCGCGCAAGCCTCTAGTTTTGAGCCTCTGGTTCGATTAACAGGCCGCAAATTCAGCCGTATTTCCGCGCTAGCGGATCACTTCCCAGTCAAATATCCAGATCCCATGGATGAGGAACAGTGGGTTAATGCAGCCTTAAATCAAAATACCTCCGTTTTAGCATCGCAAGCTGCGGTTAAAATAGCAGCAAAACAGGTCCAAATTTCAAAAAGCAGTTATCTACCCACTTTGGATGCGCAATTCCTGCTGCAGGGCCAGGAAACAGGCAATAACTTTTCAGCTGGCTCAGAAACTGAACAACAAGCTGTCGCTTTTTCTCTAAATATACCCGTATTCACCGGGGGGGCGACTCGATCTGCTGTCAAGCAGTCACGCTTTGATCTCCAGGAAGCCAATAGCAACCTAGACTTGACCGAACGACAGATCGCTGAAAATACTCGGGAGCTTTTTACGGCGATCACGACCGATGTGGCAAGAGTCCGGGCTCGTCTAAGAGGGATTGAATCCAGTCGAAGTGCCTTAGAAGCAGTACAAACTGGTTACGAAGTTGGGACCCGAAACATCGTTGACGTACTCCTGGCCCAGCAGCGGTTATTCCTATCCGAATTTCAGTTTGCCAGTGCAAAATACCAATACATCAACGACACCCTTCGGCTCAAACAGCTGGTGGGCACCCTCAGTCCCGAAGATATTTATGAACTCAATGAATTTATTGATGTCAATCAACAGGTGCAGCAAGTTTTACCAACAACCCGTTGAGGATCTGAAAAATGAAATGGTCATGGCCTGCCTCCTTTGTCGCTGGCGCTATTATAGCGTTTCTCCTAGCCAGTACGCCGCAAGATAAAGCCGTCGCGATAACCGACTTTCTCACCAATGACGAACAAAACAATATCGCCGTCTTTCAGGCGGCCAGTCCGTCCGTTGTCTTTGTCACTAATACCCAACTCAGGCGCCAACGCTTCTCACTGAATGTAATGGAGATACCACAAGGCTCGGGAACAGGATTCATCTGGGATAAGACAGGACTGATCGTAACTAATTTTCATGTCGTTTATGGCGCCAATAAAATTACCATCACGTTACAGTCTGGAAAGAGTCACGAAGCAAAAGTAGTCGGTCTCTCCGCTGAAAAAGACATTGCACTGCTGAAGATCGATGTTCCTGACGAAGAACTGCAAGGCTTACCTCTGGGTGATTCAGATACCCTTGCCGTGGGCCGAAAAGTCATGGCCATCGGCAATCCATTTGCCTTGGACACATCATTGACTGTCGGGGTAGTCAGCGCATTGAATCGGGAAATTAAATCTCTCAGTAATCGAACGATTAAAAACGTAATTCAAACTGACGCCGCCATTAACCCTGGAAACTCAGGAGGCCCACTACTTAACTCAAAAGGAGAACTGATCGGCGTTAATACATCCATTGTAAGCCCATCCGGTGCGAGCGCAGGTATCGGCTTTGCCATCCCGGTTGCAACGCTGAAGCAGCTCATTCCCCAGTTATTAAAGTATGGCAGGCTATACAGGCCAGTACTGGGTATAGAAACAATGTCCGACTCATGGAGCCGACGCCTGAACATCAAAGGGGTTGTCGTCTTTTCAGTAAAGAAAGGATATCCAGCTGAGCAGGCCGGTATGGTAGGTGTACGCGAAGACCGCCGAGGTAAGCTACATCTAGGCGATGTCATTATTGCCATTGATGGAGAGCCAGTCACCAATGAAGACGGCATGTTAACCCTCCTCGAGCAACATCAACCTGGCGACAAAGTGAAAATCACCAGCCTCCGTGACGAGGCGATTTTGAATTACGATATCGTCTTGGCCCAACCAGAAACCTAGCAGACAGGATAGTCATCATGTTTTTATCGCTACTAGATGAGGGTCAAAAAGAACTGCTTTACCATCTAGCCTATAGTGTGGTCGTATCCGATGGCGAGTTTTCTACCGGAGAGGAACTGCTAATGACTGATATACGCAGGGAAATGGGCCTTGCAGAAGATTTTCAGCCACATTATCTCGAAGTAAAAAATCTTGAAAAAGAATTTCCGACACAACGGTCAAGAATTATCGTTACCATCGCACTGACTCATCTGGGTTATGCAGATGGTGCATTTGAAATAGAAGAGAAAAGTTATCTGCACGAGCTTTGCACGGTATTTGACATCGACGATGCACTATTTGCCAGAATAAACAACTGGGTTCGCAGACTCGTTGCCTTGCATGAGGAAGCAACTAACTTTTTATGATTCTGCGTCCATGGCTAAACCTGGTCTGTCTCTCTCTAGTCAGCATAAGTGCACATCCTGAAACTAATCTCCCGGTGAACGGCCTGGGTCATCTGACTGCCCATATCCCCGAGGGCTGGATTACGCATCATCAATTCCGAAGCAGTCGCATTGATTTACTTGAGCTGCTGCCGCCTGGGCAGGATCACATGAACTGGCAGAGCCAATTAGTTTTCGAACGAACCAAGGAACCCCTCACGCTGATGCCTGCACAGGTTCTGGAACAAGTGGATCAAAACCTGAAGGATAATTGCTACGCTTTCTCCCGGACTCTGATCTTCTCGGGCCTGGAAAACGGCATCGATTCAGCCGTTACACTGACCACCTGCACTAACACAACAACAGACCATCAAGGACGGATTCAATTGAGCAAGGCCATCAGGGCGAGTCCGGATTGGTATTTCATCAAAATAAAAATGAAAGTACCCGCCTACACTGATGCTGAGCAGCTACAACACCAGGATCTAATAAAGTACTGGTCAACTTTTCTCAAGAAGAATACGCTATGCCATGCAGGCGACGCCATCTCTGCATGCAGAAACTGACTGGGCTGCCACACATTCCAAGCGAGTCTTAATCTGCATTTCTTACGTTAAGCCTATCTTATTTTAGATGAATACCCTCCTATCCTTCATCACCAAGGCCAGTGATGAACTGCTGGACAGACCCTGCATTCTCTGCCGACAATCCTGCCTGGGACCAACGGACATCTGTGACCCCTGCCAGGCCGACCTTCCCTGGCATCAATCAGGTTGTCTGCGCTGTGGACTGCCGTTACCGAACACGACAACCGATTGCGGTCATTGCCTGAGCCAAAAGTGCTATTTCGATCATTGCCTATGTGCTTTCAACTACCAGTTCCCCATCAATAAGTTGATTTTGGCATTCAAAAACAACGAAAAACTGGTCTATGGTAAGGTGCTCGCCCACTTATTCGCAGATCGCTTGAAGCATCACCCATCACTGCCTGATAAGCTCATTCCGGTGCCTATCCATTGGCTCACCCGGCGCCTCAGGGGCTTTAATCAATCAAAGCTGATCAGCACGGATCTCGGTCAGAAACTGGCCATCCCAGTGATTAACCATGCCTGCAAAAGAACCCGTCAAACTCAGCAACAAAAATTGCTTAATTCAGTCGATCGCCGTAAGAATGTACGCCATGCCTTCCACGTTAACGCTCGCCTAGATAACTTGCACATCGGTCTGGTTGACGATGTTGTCACCTCAATGGCCACCACAAATTCATTGAGCCGTGAGCTGAAAAAAGCCGGCGCCGCAAAAATTACAGTTTTGTGCCTGGCACGCGCTCCGTTACCGTGATTACCCATCCAAGGCTATGTTAAAGTGGAGCAGCAAGATAGAGGATTGATTTATGAACTGGCAGGATATCGACTTACAAGCCCACTTCGAACCAGGCATCGCTGCGCCTGACCATTACCAGTCCGCATTTTATATCGTCATATCTGATGATGAAATACTGGCCCATGACACGCGACCGGTCTGGCAACCCCTAGACCAGGACGAATGGCGCTGGAGTGGACTTGAGACACTCGCTCAACACTTTCTAGGCATGGTCAACAATACGCCGTTGTTCGTTGTCGAGACGGACAAAAATGCTGACGAGCCTGAAGGTTTCTTTTTCGATACCTTATGGTCTTTCCTTGGTAAGACAGACCTGAATGTTTTTTATCTCATCGGCAGAGCCAAACAGATTGTCGATTGGTACAACCACCATCAACACTGCGGCCAATGTGGTCATGTTACCGAGTCGGGACAAAACGACCGATCCACCAAGTGTAGCCAGTGTGGACTGATGTTTTACCCCAGACTGTCCCCTTCAATTATCGTTTGTATTAACAAGGGTGACGATATTCTACTGGCTCAGAATGCGCAGGCGAGGGCAAAATTTTATAGCACTCTGGCTGGGTTTGTTGAACCCGGAGAATCGATCGAAGAAACCGTGCATCGTGAAGTTTTCGAAGAAGTCGGCCTGAAAATAAAGAACCTTCGCTATTTTGGCAGCCAGTCCTGGCCATTTCCCAATTCACTCATGCTAGGATTTCATGCTGAGTACGAAAGCGGTGAAATCATCATTCAGGAAGAAGAACTCAGTGATGCGCAATGGTTCCATTACAATAATCTACCTAACAAACCCGCATCTATTTCAATTTCAGGCTGGCTTATAAACGACTTCATTCGTCGTGCAGAACTTGGGCAGAGTTAGCCTTTGCGGCATTTAAGTCTACTGATCGTTATCTGTTTGAACTGCAATCCTAGCTTAGCGGATGGCAAAACCCATATCGCTGTGGCCGCTAACTTTCAATCGACTTTGGATGCTTTGATCCATCACCTTGCAAAGGCACCATCCCAACATTACCAAATCAGTACAGGTTCTTCCGGGTTAATTTATGCACAGATCATCAATGGCGCCCCCTATGACCTGTTTCTTTCTGCCGATACAGCGCGGCCAAGGACTCTGCTCGAGCACAACATCGGTATTCCAGAGAGTCTGTGGGTCTATGCTCAAGGTCGACTGGCGTTATGGGTCCCAAACAGGACAACCTCCTGGAATGCCATTTTTACCGGGTTTCGCGGAAAACTGGCGCTGGCTAATCCACATTTTGCACCTTATGGTCGAGCAGCAACACAGATCCTCGAAACAGGGCTCTTCTCTCATCAACCCCAGCCAGTCCTAGGTAATAATGTAGCCCAAACCTTCAATTTCATCCGCACCGGAAATGTCTCACTCGGGTTTGTTTCGCTGGCTCAATTGCTGGACGCAGGCATTAACACTGAAAAATACTGGATCCCTGAACCGACTCTTTTTGACGATATACAACAGAGTCTTATCATGATTAATGACACTCCTGGGGCTCGCCGCTTAATTGCCTTCATGAAATCCGAAGCGGGCAGGACCATAATACGTGAACATGGGTACACAGCAGAACAGATTGGCTCCTATGATAGAAAATGATATCAATGCTGTCTTAGTCACCTTACAACTGGCAGGTGCCACGACGGTGACTCTAATACTCATCGGCACCCCTATTGCCTGGTGGGTGGCGAGAAGCCAATCGTGGCTTTCGATACTCGTATCGCCATTGATCTCACTTCCTCTGGTTCTACCCCCCACGGTCATCGGTTTTTATCTACTCATTTTATTCTCGCCCGATCAGGCATTGGGTTCATTCTGGCTGCAACTGACCGGAGACACCCTTGCATTTTCCTTCGCAGGGCTATTAATCGGATCGATCATTTATTCACTGCCTTTTTACATCCAACCCCTGCAGGTTGAATTCACCAATATAGACCAGAATCTCATTGAAGCTGCCACGACGTTAGGCGCCGGCCCAATCGACCGATTCTTCAATCTGGTAGTCCCTTTATCAACTCGGGGATTTTTGATCGCCACGACCCTAACTTTTGCTCATACCGTTGGAGAGTTCGGTATCGTTCTTATGATCGGGGGCAATATACCCGGCGAAACCAGGGTCCTTTCCATCGCCCTATATGATCACGTAGAAACACTCGAGTATGCTCGTGCGCACCTGCTAGCAGGCGGTTTAATGCTGTTTTCCTTCTGCACACTGGTCCTGATTCACATCATTAACAGAGGCTCTTTGACCCTGGTTTCCACTGGAGCCGAATCAAAATGAACATCCAGGCTCAAATTGAATTCTCCCGGACCAGTGGATTCAAACTAAATACCCCATTACAGGTAGACCATCCAGGCATCACTGCTATCTATGGACAATCCGGGGCCGGTAAATCAACCCTGCTGCGAATCCTCGCGGGCCTGGAACGGGGAAGTGATCAAGACAACATTGATATCCGGGTCGATGAACAAATCTGGCAAGACCCCAATCACTTCCTGGCTGCAGAAAAGAGAGCTATCGGTGTGGTTTTCCAGAACCAGCATCTTTTCCCCCACTTGAGCGTACACGATGATCTCCTTTTTGCACTGCAACGACAACACAGGCCTAGTCCAATTTCCCTTGAAAACATAATCACTTGGTTCGAACTTGGTCCTCTTCTTGATCAGAAGGTCTCACTCCTCTCTGGCGGGGAATCCCAGCGCGCGGCCATCGCAAGAGTCATTATCAACGCCCCAAAAATCATTCTCATGGACGAACCACTGGCGTCCCTGGACTACCCGGCAAAACAACGGATCCTGAACTGTCTGAAAACCTTAAAAGAGGAGTTCCAGATACCCATCATCTATGTGAGCCATCAGTGGGATGAAATAACCCAGATTGCTGATGAAGTTCAATATCTTCAGGCCGGATGTATCTCCCAAAAGGGTGACATCGCTACCATGAGCACCTCTTTCGAACTCGGCTTATATAACGGAGACAGTGCTGCAGCGGTCATCTACTGTGAAGTGATCCGTCAGGACAAGGCGTACGGCCTTACCCAATTGAATTTTGAGCAAAATGACCTTTTCGTTAATCAACTTGATCAGTCTCCCGGGGAAACGGTGCGGCTCATTATTTCAGCTCGCGATACCAGCCTGGTGACCGAACGTCCTAAAGCTTCAAGCATTCTTAACATTCTGGAGGCCTCTGTAGATAATTTCCTCACCGAAGACAGAACGACCCTGGTACGGCTGCAATGTGGCCATCAGAACCTCTTAGCCAGGATTACTCGAAAATCGGCCGATGCAATGCAAATAAGAAAAGGGCAGAAACTTTTTGCGCAAATTAAAGCCACCGCGCTAACGAGGTAACCCGATGGAAAGTGAACTATTTGCACGCCTGTCTCCTGATCTCATTATGGATGCTATAGAAAGCCTCGGCTATCAATGCGATGCAAGAATTCTGGAATTAAACAGTTACGAAAACAGAGTATTCCAGATTGGTCTCGAACAGGCAGAGCCGATCATAGCCAAATTCTACCGGGCCAATCGATGGACCGACGAAATGATAAGAGAAGAACATGATTTCACCTTGCAACTCGCAGACAGCGACGTATCCGTCGTACCGCCGGTGCAGATTTCTGATCAGACGCTATTTTGGTATGATGAATTCAGGTTTTCCTTGTACCCACGTCGCGGGGGACGTGCGCCTGCAATCGACGATCTGGACTGCCTGACGATACTAGGAAGACACATTGCCCTGATCCACAATGTCGGTGCCAGCACGGCCTTCAATCATCGACCGACCCTATCCATCGAAGAATTCGGCCAGTCTGCAAGAGCCTTTCTTCTCGACCATCACTTTATTCCTGAGGGCCTTATCCCAGCCTATACAACCGTTTCTGAACACCTACTCACTGATATAACAAAAATCTATTCCAATTCATCCATGGTCAGTTTACGTTTACATGGCGACTGCCATATGGGCAACGTACTCTGGCGGGAGGGACTACCCCATTTTGTCGATTTTGATGATGCCAGAATGGGCCCGGCTATCCAGGATTTATGGATGATGTTATCCGGGAGCCAATCAGCTCAGGAGCAACAATTGAAATTCATCTTGGAAGGCTACAGGGAGTTCAGGGATTTCAATCCCGTTGAATTGCGGCTGGTGGAAGGGCTACGCGCCCTGAGACTAATGCATCACGCGGCCTGGATAGCCAAGCGGTGGCAAGAGCCCGCGTTCAAGCGCGCCTTTCCTTTTTTTGAAAACGAAAAATTCTGGTCAACCCACATTCTTGAACTAAGAGAACAGTGTGCCGCAATTCACGAAGAACCACTGCGCCTGATCTACTGATATTCCTGACTTGAAACGACTGGATTAGCATAAATTCTTAGCCAGGCTTTTCGCCAGGGTTGCGGACACAGGGCTTTTTTTGCCTCAAACAAAGACTGCTGATTTTCATCAATAGTCGCAGTTTCAGCCATATGGTTCGAAGGCACATGACCGAACAATTGCTGATAAGCCCAAATATTAATGGGCCTTATCATGGCATTACACAGTACCTGCCGGTCAATCTCTTTAACAACCTCCTCCAGCGTCTGGTAATCATTTCTTAATAACTGTCCCAGTCGAAGCACAACTCGACCTTTTGCCCCGCTGAGTCCCCGTACCAGACTGGCCAGATCTTCTCCAGGTTGTTTACGATAGGATCCCATTTGCTCGATTTTCGTTAACTCACGGGCTTTGAGTTCATCACAGGGATCAAACTCATAAGAGAGACTCATGGGTACAATATTGAGTGAGATTAATGAGTCCTGCAGGGGACCCTTACGATTGCTCAACTGAAGCATCTTCAGTACAGAAATATCAGTCCGGTCAACGCCGTCCTTGGCGCGGCCTTCGCTCTGCGCCAACCAAACAGACTGACCCGACTGGATCGATTCTCTTATGTAAACCGATGCTGCCACAAGTTCTGCATATTGCTGACGCACATTGTCACGACTTCTACTAATAAAAAAACTTTTGTTTAAACGCATAATATCAGTCACAAAAGGGATCTGATTCAGGTTATCTCCAACGGCAATCCGCACGGTTGGCAAACCTTTTAGGTAAAGGGCAAAGTTCAGCAACATCGAGTCACAAGCAATATCCCTGTGATTACTGAGAAAAAGATAACCTTTGCCTGGTTCAAGCTGATCTAATCCCTCGACTTTGAAATCCCGGGTACTATGGCCCACCAGTTCGGCGGCAAACGTAGCCATGATATGCTGGAACTCAGCTATCGAATGAATTTTTCGGAATCGGTATTTCAGATAAAGACTGGCGAGGCAGCGGCACCCCGCGGCTGAAATTCTATATAACCACTTAAACCGCCATTTTGATAGCATGGTCAAGAATTCAAAATCCACCGATAATCTCCTGAGGACGGCCTCTACGTCATCATCATTAAAAGGTTTCAGTAAATTTTCTGCCTGAATCATAGCACCGGGTTTAGACTCTTGAAGTGGGCCTATTATAAGTCTTATGAATCAAAAATCCTGATACTTTTTCTATCAAAAGACTGGTTTTCGGCCCTCTTGACCTACTAGATATACGAAACACAGTCAGGTAACCCGCTGTGCCCCATTTCAAATAACATGGTGAGCGCGTTACGAGTTAAATAAGGTCATCATGATAACCAACCCAGACGATCACCTCGTCACTTCAGGTCAACCGCCGATGATTGATCCTGCCGGCATCGCATCCGGGTGAATCAATAATGACAACCCAATTAAGATCAACAGCACAAAGACAAGTATCCGAATTGATCGATCTGGTATCGTAGGCAAAAACTTCTCTACCACCAGGGTCGTGATGATAACAACGGGAAGAGAAAGCAAGGCTGTTGCCAACACGGCAACCGTTAAGTGCCCAGAAAATCCGGATATCACGGTTCTGAATCCGGTGGAAACGAAGAAAATCGCCAGCAAAGTAGCCCGAATCGCTATTATGGTGAGCGGTTGTCGATACATATAATAAGCGATCGGTGCTCCGGCGGCACTATACAAGCCGCCAAAGATACCCCCGACTAACCCAACCATCAGCCAGGCCTGACTCTTTGACTGGACCGCTAAGACCGCTGGCTTTGCCATCAACATTGAACCGGCAACAATGACCATGGCACCTAGAATATATCGCAGGACAATATCGCTGCTTTCACTGAGATACTCGAGTAATAGATACCCTACAAGCAAGCTGGGAATTAGCCCAAACAGCAACGGTCTAAGTATTTTTACCTGAACTTGGCGGTAGTTTCGGCGTAATGCCAGTGCTGTGTGGCTCATGGAAATGATCGCTATAACCGCCGCTGAATAGCGGATCTCAACCAGATTTACAGCTGTGGTCATCGCAACCAGCACCAGACCCAATGCAAAGCCTGTAATCGTCTGAATGGCCGCGGCTATGGCGACAATCAGGAGAAAAATGACCAAGGTTTCCAATTCCACTTTAATTTTCCGTTAAACTACCTAAATAAATTGATTTCATATCAGGACAACATGGATTTAGGACTAACGGGAAAGCGCGTTCTGGTCACCGGTAGCCACCGCGGCACAGGTCAGATCATTGCAAAACAATTTTCCGCTGAGGGGGCCGAGGTCATTCTACACGGATTAAGCAAAGATCAAATAGCCCAAGCCCAGGTAGCGGTCAATTCGACAGCCGCAGTCTGGGGAGACATCAGTACGCTGGAAGGAACCCAGGAAGTGATCAACCAACTCAATGCCCTGGGTACGGGACTTGATATCCTGGTGAACAATTATGGGACTGCTGCTCCAGGAGAATGGGGCCAGTTAGACACTGAGAAATGGATCGAAATATATCAACACAATGTTTTATCTGCCAGTAGACTCATTGATGCACTGCTACCGCAAATTACTGCCTCAGAACAAGGCCGCATCATTAACCTCGGAACCATCGGTTCAACCAGGCCAAATGCCAAAATGCCACACTACTATGCCGCCAAAGGGGCCCTGGCAAATTTAACGGTGAGCCTGGCAAAAGCGCTTACAGGGCACAATACCACCGTTAATCTGGTGTCTCCTGGCCTCATTCGCACACCCGAAGTCGAAGCCCAGTACCTTCGAATCGCAGAGAAAAAAGGTTGGGGCAAGACATTTGAGAAAGCGGAACAACAGATCACTGCTAATTATTTTGCCAACCCCTTAGAACGTATCGCCACTCGCGAAGAGGTAGCCGATGTGGTCGTTTTCCTTGCTTCAGCCAAAGCCAGTTTTGTTAACGGCCAGAATATTCGCGTCGATGGTGGCGCTGTGGATATTGTCTAATGTTATGGATAAAAATGTTACATGTCCTCTTCGTGATTGCCTGGCTTGCCGGCGTTTTCTACTTACCTAGAATCTGTGTGCACTATGTTGAGGGCCGCAATCAAGAAGAAGATGTAAGACGCCTGGTCATCATGGCCGGTAAATTACTGAATTTCTCTACGGTAATGGCCTCTTTGGCTATACTCGCTGGTTCGATACTGTGGCTTTACTACGGTATCACGGGCTTATGGCTACACGCCAAGTTATTATTCGTCATGCTGCTCATCGGTTATCATTTTCAATCCTATCGCTACCTGCAACACATGCGCAGCAATAAAATCATCAAGACGTCACTGTTCTTCCGGGTTTATAACGAATTAGCGCTACTCTTGGTAATTCCTATCTTGATACTGGTGATTGTTAAACCATTTTATTGAATCCGCCAGCGACAACTATTGGATTAAACAACGTATAAGCAGTCATATTTAAAACGACCCAGAGGTTTTCATGCACGAGATAAAACAACTGACTTCAATCGCAATACTGCTAGTGACGACCTGGTGCTCTTTTCTCTCCGCAGATCCGAGAGCGCGTATACTGGATCGACTCGACCAAAATAACGATGGCATGATAGAGCTAAGCGAGTTTAAAGCACCCAACGGTCAGGGTCGACATGGCGCCAACAAACTGCTCCGCAAGGCAGATACGGATAGCGATGGTCACATCAGCCGGGATGAGCTGGTCGCGATGCAGACAAAATTCAGGGAGCAAGCCAGAGCGAGCCTGGAGCGTCGCACTCAAGATCTGGATCAGATGTTCACTGAGGCGGACGCAAACGAAGATGAACTGGTCTCGCCTGAGGAGCTTCGGGTAGTGACCTTCAATAAAATGGACGCTGACTCAGACGGATACCTGTCGATGGACGAATTGAGGAAACCCGACCGTCCGATCATGAATCGACGGCTTCGGCAGGGTGACCGCCCACATCGACAACATCGACCGCGTAGCGAATCCAATTAGCCTACTGTGCCGGATGATGAAGCCAGGTTGATGGAGGCCGTATCTGAAGGAAATGAAGTTGCCTTCCATCGTCTGCTTCATCGGCACGTGGACACTATCAATCGATATGCCCGGCGTATGACAGCCAATTCACACGAAGCAGATGATATTACCCAGGAAACCATGTTGAGGCTTTGGCAACAGGCAAGCCGGTTCGACCCGAGACGGTCAAAACTGACCACCTGGTTACACAATATTACCCGTCATCTTTGTATAGATCACCACCGGAAGAATGTGCGCCTGACAAGGCTTGATGAAACCAGCAGTCCAAGTACAGCAATATCAACCTTGGCTACCGAGGCCCCAGCTCCAGACATTAACCTGGAATCATTGGATACCGAAACTCGGGTAAACCTCGCTCTGCTTACCCTACCCGAACGACAACGAAGCGCTCTAGTCCTATCCTACTATCAGCAACTACCGAACCTGGCAGTCGCTGAAATTCTCAATACGAGCCTCTCGGCTACGGAATCGTTACTTGCCAGGGCCCGTAGGAACCTAAAAACTAAATTGGAAAATACCCATGAGCAATAGCAGACT
Organism: uncultured Pseudomonadales bacterium; assembly: GCA_964524295.1. Classification (GTDB taxonomy): domain Bacteria; phylum Pseudomonadota; class Gammaproteobacteria; order Pseudomonadales; family Azotimanducaceae; genus UBA9926. The sequence goes on along the minus strand of CAZGCW010000060.1, from coordinate 3,878 downwards.
CAAGAAACTGTTAGCGACCTATGGAAGCCACATAGAAAATTGGCCGGAGCACGATCAGCTACTTTTCAACCAGGCTAAAACTGATGTCCAGTTATCTTCAGACTTTACCGATGCCCAACACATAGATTCTCAACTCGACACATGGGTTGTCAGAAGCAATCCAAACCTGGCGCAATTGATCATCGATAGAATTAAACCTCGATTGATAGACCGCTGTTATCAGTGGCTCTTTCCTAATAGCTGGAAACTCCTCTGGCAACCGGCAATGGCCGCCGCGCTGGTCGTTTTGATTGGTTTTGGAATCGGCTCTGAAGTAAACGAACCTGATACTACCGTTAGCAATTGGGAAGATCATTTGTATTGGGTAGGCTTCGCCACGGAGGACGACTTCTATGAATAATACCTGGATAAAATGGGCTTTGATTATCAGTCTGGCCATCAATTTTATATTCATTGGCTATGGTATTGCCCAGCGAACCCATCATCAACCATCACTGTCAAGAACAGGGCCGCCTCCATCGTTGCACCCTCGAATGCTGGACGGACAACTCAGCAAAGATACAGGGCAGTCAATTCGTCGCGCCCTGGTAAAGCATCGACACGATGCCAGGGATACGCTGGATGAATTAAACCGCACCAGGCGGACTTTCTATCAGACGCTGCTCCAATCACCTTTGCAGGAGCAAGCATTAACCGCAGCAAACCTGGCACTCCTGAAGGCATCAACAGACTATATGACGATCTCGCAGGGTCATTTAATTGAGGTAATCCAAACCATTCCAGTAGAAGAACGCAAACAGGTTTTGAACAGGATCAAAAGAAAATTCATCAATCCACAGCACAAGAACTTCAACAAGCGGCGCAAACGAGAACAAGATGCTACCGGCCGCAAGCGTCATTAAGTAGCTGTTATACTATCGCTTTTACTCTGGGGCCCTCACAGCGTGGTCACTAACGCACTGTCATCCATCATAGAAAAAGCATCTGCCCAGCGGGAACATCAGCCGTTTAGAACGCCAGCGGACGAGTGGGCCTCTCCCTGCGAGATTAGCAGAGACCAGGATTGGGTTTATTGGCAGCCCGTGCCCCAGGTTCCAGCCGTCAATTTTAGAGGACTGGAAAACGCCATCGGGGCACCCATTCATCCGGATATCAGTGCTTTCTACAGTTCCTTCTGGTCTGGCACGATTGAAACAACGAGCCAGGAAGGCCACGTCAGCTTGATACAACTCTGGAATGAAGATGATTTTGAACGATTAATTGGCAACCTGGTGGGTCACTATCTCGAGCAAAGACGCGCTAACCGGGATTTCACCGTTTTTTTTGCAACAACGGAACCAGACTCCGAACTGTTCCTGAGTATTGATAATTCATCTGGTGTGGTATTCTTAGAAGAACCTGGGCAGCCCCCATTGAGAAAGATAGACACCAACATCACTGCCTTTCTTAACCGCTTAGAGGCCATTAACTCAGACCCCGTCGTCTACTAAGAACCACTTCCGCCATGAATCAATTAACACTCGCACCCATAAACACCATTTCTGGAGAAGTCCGACTTCCCGGATCGAAGAGCCTGTCCAACCGAGCCCTGTTATTAGCAGGTCTAGCCAGGGGCACTACGCGCCTGAGCAATCTACTGAAAAGTGAGGATACGCAGCGAATGGTCACCGCTCTAACACAACTTGGGGTCAAGGTAGAGCTGAACACTGACTGGACCGAGTGCAGGGTGACTGGCCATGCCGGCCTGTTTAATCCGCCAACGGATAACCGCTTTTTCATGGGCAATGCAGGAACCGCTATTCGCCCGCTGACCGCGATACTCGCCCTCATTAACGGAGAATGGGAAATTGACGGTGATGACTATATGCGCAAGCGCCCTATTCACCATCTGGTAAATGCGCTACGACAGTTGGGAACCCCGATAAACTATCTGGGCGAAACTGATTGCCCACCGATCCAGGTCAAAGGGGGTTGCCTTCAGGGCGGAGAAGTCTTTGTTTCAGGAGATGTCTCCAGTCAATTCCTCACCGCATTACTGATGAGCCTACCTCTGGCAAAACAGGACAGTATTGTCAAAGTAAAAGGTCAACAGGTCTCAAAACCTTACATCACGCTGACCCTGGACTGCATGTCACGATTTGGTATCGAAGTTGAACAGATTGAACAAAACTACCCAATACAAGGTGGACAGGAATATCTGTCGCCAGGAGACTATCTCATCGAAGGTGATGCTAGTTCAGCCTCCTATTTTCTCGGCGCAGCGGCCATAGCAGGAAATATCAAGGTTTACGGCCTGGGCAGACATTCTGTACAAGGTGATCTCGCCTTTGTTGATGTTCTTGAAAAAATGGGCGCTAGTGTCAAAAAGCTCGACCAGGCCATTGAGATCAGCAAAGCCCCCCTGAAGGCAGTCGATGTGGACCTGAATCACATCCCTGATGCAGCAATGACGGTTGCCATGCTGGCCTTGTTTGCCAAGGGTACAACTTGCATACGCAATGTCTATAACTGGCGCGTTAAAGAAACCGATCGAATGACAGCAATGCAGACCGAACTCAGGAAACTCGGAGCTGACGTTGAGACCGGTCACGATTACATTCGTATTACGCCACCAGACAAGTTGAACCAAGCCACGATTAATACCTATGGCGATCATAGAATGGCGATGTGCTTTTCCCTGGCAGCACTAAAGGGGGTGCCTGTCACCATCAATGATCCTGACTGCACCGCCAAGACCTTCCCCAACTACTTTGATGTACTGGCCAGTATTAGCCAGGGTTCAACCACATAACAAGGGGTCAATAGTGTCACTCAGGAGCACCGCCACAAAGCGCTGCCGATTCAAAGCCCTATTGAGCTCGTTCATACCCACCAAAACAATATCGACCGACAATCAGTGTCTGCGGGGGACCTTTCAGGGTAGCAGATGACTGACTGCATCCCTTTCTTCGGTTAACTCTGTCTCTGTTATGGTCATCCGTGACCTGGAAAAGGGATTAATCTCCAAACCACTCACAATCGTCCAATCACCATTAGCGCAAGTACAGGGAAAGGAATAAATTAAGCCTTGTTCAATGTCGTAACTTCCATCTGAGTAAACGCCCATACTGACAATCTTTCCGGCACTTCCTGCTGCCCAATCTCGCATGTGCTCTGCTGCTGCATTGGCAGCCGATGCAGCGCTGGACAAGCCTCTGGCCTCGATAATGGCGGCTCCTCTTTGCTGTACCGTGGGAATAAAATCTGCTTCAATCCAAGTTTGTTCAACCAGGTTGCTGGCGGGGTTACCTGACACCTCGGCGTTGAATAGGTCCGGATACTGTGTCGCTGAATGGTTGCCCCAAATCGCCAGGCCAGCAATGTCATTAACATGTTTCCCGGTCTTCTGTGCAAGCTGGGTCTTGGCCCTATTATGATCAAGCCGGGTCATTGCAGTAAACTGCCGCGGATTTAAATCAGGCGCATTTCTTTGTGCTATTAAACAATTCGTATTGGCCGGGTTGCCGACAACCAGAATCTTCACTGCACGATCGGCATGATCATTGAGCGATTTTCCCTGAACCGAAAATATCTGGGCATTCGCTTCCAGCAAGTCTTTTCTTTCCATACCCGGCCCACGGGGTCTCGACCCCACTAAAAGCGCGAACTCGACCTCTGAAAATGCCTTATTCGGGTCATCTGTGGCTATAATTTCCTGCACCAGTGGAAATGCACAATCCTCTAATTCCATAACAACCCCGCTCAACGCTCCCATAGCTGGAGGAATCTCCAATAACTGCAGAATGATAGGTTGGTCCGGTCCCAGCATCTGGCCCGAGGCTATTCTAAAAAGAAGCGAGTAACTGATTTGGCCGGCTGCGCCCGTTACGGCGACCCTT
>CAZGCW010000059.1:8039-19035 GCA_964524295.1 uncultured Pseudomonadales bacterium | reverse complement strand
AGCCTTCACTGAAAGCCGTATAACCATGATAAGTCCTAAAACGTGGGATATTATCAAGTTCCTGCTGAATCGCTATTTGCATATGGTGTCCGGGCAATCCCTCATGATAGGCCAGGTTTTCCAGGCGATACCTTGATGTAGCACGCATGTCACTGAGATGCACATAGAAAACCCCTGGCCGTGAACCATCCAGGGTCCCTCTCATATAGTGTGCCGCGGCCCCTGGCTGCTCTCTAAATGCTTCCACCCGCCTGACTTCCAGAGGTCCTTGGGGAAGTATTCCAAAAAATTCTGGCAACCTCACCTTCATGACACGCAGGTAATCTCTGGCCAAGGCAAGATAGCCTTGCCGACCTAGGTCATTATTATCAAAATAGAATTGGTCATCCGTCCTGAGAAATTCAAAGAAACCCTGGAGCGTGCCTTCGAAACCGACTTCCGCCATGATTTCTTTCATTTCTTGCTGAATTCTTGCCACCTCTACCAAACCAAGTTCATGAACTTCAATCGGCTTTAAAGGCAACGTCGTCATCCTCTCAAGGGCATATTGATAGTAGGCATTTCCTTCGGGAAGCGCTGATGCACCCTGCGCTTGCGCCGATAGATTCTCCAGATCAGTTTCCAACCAATTCTTGATAGCGATATAAGCTGGCAGCATTGAATTTTCTATAGCCAGGCTCGCCTGTGCCGTCAATTCTTCTGCCTGACTTCGGCTAATCTGACCCTGGGTCACTAGATGTTGCGTTTTACTCACGATATCTTTCCAAATAGGCGACGCGCCCTTTTCTGTGAAGGGTCGTCCCTGGGTCACCCGCTGAATCTGCGACAATGCGACCTGGTAATCAAAGTAAGGGGCCCTGATGCCTTTGGACGCAGAACTTTTGGCTTTCTCTAAAGCCTGCATGAGATATCGCCCGGATTGACGAAGGCGGGATACATAAGCCTGCATATCTGAGAGACTGTCCACTTTATGATAATTGATCAGGCCATTCGGTAAACCGGTATGTGGGCCCCTGCGTCCAAAAACATAACGATGGTATCTGAAACGGACACTCTTTTGGCTTTCGTTGCTCAACCTGATCCATAAGTCAAACGACCGTTTCCCTTCCTCGGTAAGGCGATCTCGATTAAACAACTTCTCCATATGAGAGACACTCTGCCGCCGCCAATCCACATACTGGTCGTCCATCTCTGAAGAATTATCATCCAGCATGCCATAGTCCGTTTTAATACCCAGGCGAGTTTTAGCCAGAGGGCTAAAATCCAGATACGCTTCGAATTGATCATCCAGCCATCGATTTAATCTAATGGTTTCTGTCTCAACCACTGGATCTGGTTGGGTTATCGACACCTCATCTCGGCTGTCGGCCGAGGCAACAGCAAAGTAAATACACAGCATTGCCGAAACACAGGTTCGGATACAAATTGTTCCTGCCATGATGACTCCTAGATTTTTCAGTGTAGTTTAACCCATTATCTGGCGACCCGATGAAACACCTGCCTTATCCGTAAAGCCACGACCCCTTGCTACTTGACCGGATCCATACAAAAAAGTAATGATAATCAGTCACACAGGAACCTTATTATGCTAGCGGATGTAAAAGACAAAATTATCTGGATAACCGGGGCAGGCTCAGGCATCGGTCACGCAGCGGCGGTCGCCTTATCAGCTCAGGGGGCGATCGTAATTCTATCCGGAAGAAGAAAAAATCGATTAGAGGCTCTGGCAAACGAGCTTACGGGTATCACTCGAATTGAGCCTGTCGATATAGGGGATCAACACGCGGTATCTGCTATCGCCAAAAGAATAATAGCTGAATTTAAAAGAATCGATATCCTGGTTAATAGCGCGGGCTTAAATATAGTCGGACGATCATGGCAGGATATTAGCATCGAAAACTGGGATGAAGTTATCAACGTTAATCTCAATGGCGCTTTTTACTGTGCGCAGAGTGTATTACCCCATATGCGTGCACAGACAGATGGGCTGATTATCAACATCTCTTCCTGGGCAGGAAGACAGGTCAGCCGTCTAACTGGTCCGGCCTATACAGCATCCAAGCATGCCATGAACGCAATGACCGAAAGCATCAACCAGGAAAACTGCCAATACGGTATCCGCGCCTGTGCGATCTGTCCTGGTGAAGTCGCCACGGAAATTTTAGATAAACGGCCAGTCCCGGTCAGTCAGGAAGACCGAGCTAAAATGGTACAAGCCGATGATGTAGGCGATCTGGTTCTCTACGTCTGTCGCACTCCAGCCCATGTTTGTCTTAACGAAATCACCATCAGCCCAACCTGGAACCGGGGTTATATAGGATCATAGAAATGAAAATTGGTACTGCCATATTCCCAACAGACTACAGTATTACAATGAATGAATTGGCCCCTGCCCTGGAGGCAAGAGGGTTCGAATCATGTTTTGTTACAGAACACACGCATATCCCAGTTAACCGCCTGTCTCCCTGGCCCGGTGGTGACAAACTGCCAAAGGAGTATGCTCATACCTATGATCCATTTGTCTGCTTATCCTTCGCTGCAGCGGCGACGACGACATTAAAATTAGGAACGGGTATTTGCCTGCTTCCACAGAGAGATACCCTGATTACAGCCAAGCTGGTAGCCAGCCTGGACCGCATGTCAAACGGCCGTTTTCTGTTTGGAGTGGGTGGTGGCTGGAACAAAGAAGAAATGAACCACCATGGAGCTGAATACGAATCCCGCTTTGCCCGTCTCGAAGAACAATTGACTGCCATGAAAGGCCTATGGACGGAAGATGAATATGCCCACGATGGCCAATGGGTTTCGTTTAGCCCGAGCTGGTTATACCCTAAACCGATTCAGAAGCCTCATCCTCCTGTTTTATTAGGGGGAGACTCAGACTACACACTGGACCGGGTCGCCCGATTTTGCGATGGTTGGTTACCCATTGCACGTCCCGGTTTCGATGCTACCCGCAGTATGGCTCGTTTGAAGACCATGGCAGAACGCCAGGGTCGGGATTTCAATGAAATCAGTGTCAGCGTATTTGGCGCCAGAGCCGAGGCTGCGACATTGGATGAATTTCGTGTTGCAGGCATAACCAGAGCATTGATCGTACTGCCATCCCAACCTCGGGACAAAATACTACCCCTGCTTGACGACTATGCTCAATTACTGAACTGAGAATCCTATTTCCCAGCCAGCGATCTCACACCATCAACTCGATTAGCCGTGGCCCAGTGTTTCGCATCGCATCTTGAAAATGTTGATTGAACTCATCAGCAGTAATGCAGCGATGTGCCGCTACGCCCATTCCTTCGGCCAGCTTGACAAAGTCAATTTCCGGGTTGGTAAGGTCAAGCATATCCAATGTTTTCTTGTTCATTGACTGAGCGCCGACTCTGGCCAGTTCCACCTGTAAAATCTGATATTTCTGATTAGCAAAAATCACTACACAGATATCAAGATTTTCCCGTGCCATGGTCCAAAGCGCCTGGATGGTATACATAGCGCCCCCATCGCCGTGCAAACAAATCACTTTCCTGCTCGGACAGGCAACCGCAGCACCAATCGAAACGGGCAAACCATAACCGATCGAGCCGCCCGTCAGAGATAACCAGTCATGAGGTTCGGTGGTTCTCGTCAGGGCAGGAACAAAAGCACCGGAAGTGGCGCTTTCATCGACAACAACGGCATCTACTGGCATAAAATAACCAATGGTGGCGGCAAGGCTCTCAAGGGTCAGTGACCCGGTCAGCAAATCAGGCTTTTGCAGAGGAAGATAATTAGGTCGGTTTACAGCACCCAATTCAGCAGCCAGATCAGCAAGGGCTTGTTCAGCATCTTCAGTCACTGTAGCCAGCGTATGCAAAGCACAGCCGAGTGGATAAAACTCACTTGCCTTATCTGGATAAGCAAAGAAACCAACCGGTGCCTTGGTACCCACCATAATCATCTGTTCGGCTCCGCGCAATTGCTCAACTGCTTGTTCTGCAAAATAACCGAGCCTTTCAATATCGCAACGACCTTCACCTCTAGCTAGCTTGGGCGTGAAGGTATCGCAAAAAACTCGAGCTCCGGTTGCCTGCGCGATTTGATCAGCTGAAGCTAATGCCTTCTCTGACAAAGCCATGTTCGACATCAACAAGTAGCTCCTCTTGCCGTTAGCCAGCATCTCAGCTGCCTTGTGAACCGCTTCCTGGCCCGCCTGATCTACGCAGGGCATGACCTGTTTCCCCTCCGGTGCTACGGACTCATTCCAAGCACAATCAGCCGGGATTACCAGTGTCGCAATCTTTCCAGGTTTTTCATTAGCAACGACCGTTGCCTGAGCGGCATCTTTGGGTAATGTTTCCGCATTGCTGACGTTTTTGACCCAGTGCGAGACCGGGTTCGCCAAACCAATCACATCAGAATTCAATGGCGCATCATATTGCTTATGGTAGGTGGCATGATCACCAATCAGATTTATTACACTCGAATTAGCCTTGCGCGCATTATGAAGATTCGCGGATGCATTTGATAATCCTGGCCCGAGGTGTAATAAAGTCAACGCTGGCTTTCCAGCCATTCGCGCGTAACCATCAGCAGCTCCCGAACAAACGCCTTCAAACAAGCTGAGAATAGACCTCATTTCCTGGCTTTTCCCAATGGCCGCCACCATATGCATCTCAGACGTGCCAGGATTACTAAAGCAAACCTCGACCCCATTATTAATCAATGTTTGCAGCATGCTTTCTGCACCGTTCATGATGATTCCCCTCACAACAAAAATTTCAATGCTAATTAACTGGATCGATAGTATAAGCGGATTCTACCGGCAAAGCTCAATAGTGACGGCCAACCAAGGCAGATAATCGCCATCCAGCACAACAAATAAGCTGCACCGCAAAACAGCGGCCAATCTGGTTTAGATCACCTCTGGGGGCCAACCTGATTTCTAGTAAAACCCGATAACCCGCATGACACGAAGAGAATTCCGCTTCCTTGCTAATCCAACCTAAGCAGCAACCGTATCATCATTAGCGTAAACCTGACGACCGCCAAGCCAGGTTTCAAGCACTTTTATGCTACTGATTTCTACTTCAGGGACATCTCTTGGATCAGACTCTAATACGACAAAATCAGCCAATTTACCTGGTTCAAGAGACCCTACTTCATGATCTGAATGGCATTGCCAGGCCGCATCAATCGTCATTGCACGGAGTGCTGCATCAACGGACACGGCTTCCTCCGCAGCTAATTTTTTTCCAGGTTCTTTCCATAAATCACGCGTTACCGCATTCTGGATGCACCTTAATGGACCCATTTGGGTCACTGGTTCATCGGAATGGAGCGTCCACCTTATTCCACTGGCTCCACAGGCGGCAGTTCGATCGAGTAGTTCTGCTTTTGCTTCTCCGAAAACCCGGTCACGCATCGCATGACCCCAGTAATAAACGTGACCGATCAGAAAACTCGGCGAGACTCCAAGAGCAGCAATTCGCTCAATCTGATCATCATGCAGGATGGAACAATGTTCTATTCGACAAGGTTGATTGGTGAGCAGACCTGCCGCTGCCGCTGCTTCATAAGCATCCAAAGTATTATCAATGGCCTGGTCACCATTAGCATGAATAACTAAAGCCCAGCCCCGGGAGGCTCGGTCCATCACCATTTCGATTAATTCCTGTGCCGGTACATAAGCAAGGCCGGCATCTTCGCGGTGCAGGTAAGGTTCTCTCTGAAGCCCCGTGTATCCTTGATTGGAGCCATCCGAGACAATCTTCCAACCCACTACACGGGCCATATCAGAACCACTACCACACTGAATTCCAAGACTATCCCACTTCTCCTGCAGGCGATAACTTAGAGAATACCTTAGCCGGGCTGTCATGCTGCCGGAAGCAGCTAACGCATTGTAGAGTTCTATTTCCTTCACACCCTGTACTGACCCTGTAGCCTGATCACAGAAGGTAGTGATCCCTAATTGATTGGCTCTCTGGCATATATCAAGGGTCGCGCCGGCAAGATCATAATCCTTTTGACCCTGATTAAACCGCACCACGCTGGACATAGCACCACCGCCTTTGAGGACACCATTGGGTTCACCATCTGGCCAGCGACCATAGGGAGAAACGGGGTCATCAGGTGTGTTTCTATCAATCCCCGCCAAGCGCAAGGCCACAGAATTACAGTAGCCAAAGTGCAAGGATGCATTGTAGACAAAAACAGGATGACGGGTGGACACCGTGTCAAGCAGGTCCTTTGTCAGAACGTCTGGTCCCTCCTGTAGTGAAGGATCAAACTGTCTGGCCATCAGCCATTGGCCGTCTGAGAGGTCGTCCGCGAGTTTTTTAAGATGGTTAATGGCATCCGCCGTCTTTCAAAACGATATGGCCCAACATCTTCAAAACGACCGATCGACGCGATTGGCAGAAAATGCATATGAGGCTCTATGAATCCGGGCAAAATCACGCGTCCCTGACAATCAATAATCTCAGCATCAGGATCGGCATTGGACACCATCTCATCCTTGCTTCCACAGCCGATGACCTTACCGTCTTTAATGGCAATGGCTTCAAAAACCGAATGTTCAGCATCCATAGTGATTACTTTCGCGTTAATCATCACCGCATTCCGGACCAAGCTATTCACGCGATTTCTGGATTTCCAGAAATCGACAGAGGTCAACTCTTGTTTTTCTGCAACCTGTTGCCCGAGGAAAGAAAACACCGGAGAACAGCAAGCACAGCCAAATTGAGCCTGATCTGGCAAATTCCATTCCAGGTCCGAAAAAGACTCAAAATTTAACGTATCATCAAATAACATGTTTCTACTCCCTTACCATAACGTTGTTTCTCCGCTGGAGTCACTTCCCGTATGTTAGAATTCCATGATGCCTGAACCAATCGCATTTGATAACTCCTACTACACACTTCCTGGTTCATTTTTTAGTAACCAACGCCCAACGCCTGTGTCATCCCCGTCGATGATTGCGCTAAACGAACCCCTGGCCGAGGAATTAGGAATTGACGCTGCATTTCTAGCTTCTGATGACGGCCTGGAAATGCTGTCAGGCAATGCGATTCTTGAAGGATCACAACCTATTGCAACCGTTTATGCCGGATATCAGTTCGGTCACTGGAACCCTCAACTAGGTGATGGCCGGGCGATCCTGCTTGGCGAAATAATAAATCATGCTGGAAAACGTTTCGATCTACAGCTAAAGGGATCAGGACCGACGCTTTACTCACGAGGCGGCGATGGCAGAGCACCACTTGGGCCCGTCCTCAGGGAATATATCGTCTCAGAGGCAATGCATAGCCTGGGTATTCCAACTACGCGCAGCCTGGCAGCGGTATTCACTGGAGATTCTGTACAGCGGGAATCCTCAGAACCGGGTGCTATCCTGACTCGAATTGCATCGAGTCATATTCGATTTGGCACCTTTCAATACTTCGCAGCAAGAGGCGACATCGAGGCCCTCACGCTACTGGCCGACCATGTGGTTTCAAGACACTACCCGGAGGCTCTGGATGCCGACAATCCTTACTTAGAGCTACTTGACCAGGTTATGAAAAAATTAGCCCTGCTGGTTTCTAAATGGCAAGGCCTGGGATTCATTCATGGCGTCATGAATACCGATAATATGCTGGTCTGCGGCGAAACGGTTGATTACGGTCCCTGCGCATTTATGGACGAATTTAATCCAGGCAAAGTATTCAGTTCAATCGATTCAACAGGTCGTTACGGCTACCAGAATCAGCCTGGAATCGCCCAATGGAACCTAATGACTTTTGCTCAGGCGCTGATACCATTGTTGGCAGCTTCGCAGGAACAAGCCATCGAACGAGCAAAAAATATTCTAGAGAAATTCTCCCAGGAATATGCGGATCAATATAACAGCCTCATGGCCAGAAAGATCGGACTATCCCCAGATAACCCAGCAACCCCTGACCTGATCACATCCTTACTTGAGATACTAGGCAATCAGAACCTGGATTACACGCTGTCTTTTCGGTCACTGATGCATACGTTGCTGACCGGAGAACAGCAAACTAATGACAGTCGGGTCTGGTTAGACTGGAACAAACGGTGGCTTAAACAGTTTCACAGTACTGCCAGCAAAACTGAGGCTTTATCCACCATGGAAAATATCAATCCGGTCTGCATTCCTAGAAACCACATTATCGAAGATGTCATTTTCCAAACCAAGGAAGGAGATAATCTGGCATCCTTTAACAGCCTAATGCAGGCCCTGCAGCAACCTTTTGACCCTAAATGGATGGATACAGTTTACGCCAAGGGGCCTAACCCAGACCAAGTGGTTTCACAGACTTTCTGCGGCACCTGAGCGAGCGCGAAGTCCAAGGTATACCTTCGACTGATTCCCCTGCAGGATCATTTAAGGAATCACAAGGCAATCCGGTGCCACCGTCAATCAAGCAAACCGATACCGCTAGCCTGACTAACCGCGACTATTTACAATGTCTAACCGTCGCACTAACAACGCTGAAGCCCTTATGCACAACACTCGAATCGGAATTGATCTTGGCGGAACAAAAATTGAAGCAATCGCTATCAATACAACAGGTGAAATCATCTGTCGGCACAGAACCAGCACACCAAGCAATAGCTACCAAGAAGTCGTACTCAAACTACAAACCGTAATCGAGTCAATCGCTAAACAAGCGGATCTACCTAAGTCAACACCGGTTGGTATCGGTACGCCTGGTGCTATTTCCTTGAAGACTGGTTTGATGAAGAACTGTAATAACACCTGTCTCAATGGCCATGACCTGAAATCGGATCTTGAGGTGGTTTTAAAACGACCTGTCCGAATTGCCAACGATGCTGATTGCTTTACCCTGTCAGAAGCAGTCGATGGTGCGGGCAGGGACGCCTCGATGGTCTTTGGCATCATACTGGGCACGGGCGTTGGAGGCGGACTTACAGTCAATCAGCAATTGCTCAGGGGGATCAATTCGATCAGCGGAGAATGGGGACACAACGCACTGCCGCTCAACTCGCTCGCCGGAATTTCCACCTTTCCATTCAGCCAAAAAAGGGCCTGTTATTGCGGGAAGCTCAACTGTATCGAGACTTGGCTCTCTGGACCCGCACTAGCCGAGAGCTATTTTGAACTAACTGGCCTGAGCATGACGGCTAAACAGGTATCTGCGAGGATATCAGTTGATCCCCAGGCTCAATTGGCCTTCGACTGGTATTACAACATGGCCGCCTTGGCAATCTCACAAGCAATTAATATTGTCGACCCCCACGTGATCGTTCTCGGAGGAGGAATGTCCAATACTCAGGCGTTATATGCAGGTATCCGCAGCTACTGGGATCAATACATTTTTTCCGACCAGGTCGACACTCATCTAGAGCCAGCCAGACACGGCGATGCCAGCGGAGTTCGGGGCGCAGCCTGGCTCTGGTAATCGGGCTAGCCCGCTGAATTCAGCAAATTTATCCGTCACCAAGGTGTTTATTGGCCAAGCAAATAGTTACTGGACAAATAGTGAGGGCTTTTGAGTATCGATCAGGCGACAAAAGGGTTGCAATAACTTAAGTACTTGCTCACCTTCTTCTAACAGATCCTCGGTCCTCCCCTTGGTTTCAAAATTCAACCGTACCCTATCTTCAGTTTTCGATTGTCTGAGGCTAAAGCGCCAGTTCCCAGGCATCCAGAAAGCCAGACCATCAAAACCGTCTACTCGGTCTGCACTAGGCGCATAGTGACCTTCAATACAACTAAATGCGCGGTCGATATCCTCTATCGTTAAGCTGATTTCTGCTGTACAGCGCGCCAAGTCCTGCTGCTGCCTGACAAGTTGATGCAGGGGGGAGCCGCGCCTTTGCAACAACTGTAGCATTGACAACCAGGCGATCTTCCCTGAATCACACCCAGAAAACATCCTGAAATAATGATGCGCCGACGACTCGCCACCATAGATTGCACCGGTCGCTTTCATCTGTTGACGCATATAGGCTGAGCCTGTGAGTGCAGGTGCCGGTGTTCCAGACAACCGCTTTAATACGGCTTCAGTGTTAAATACCAACTTTGTGTCATAAACGATGGTCTCACCCGGTTGGGTCTGCAAGAAATGTTCTGCAAAGAGTGCCACCGCATAACTAGAAGGCAGCACCTGACCCTGATCATCATAAAAAACACAACGATCACAATCACTATCCCAGGCAACACCGAAGTCATGGCTATTCCCGGCCATGAAGCTGGACATCTCATCAGAGAGTGTTTTACGGCTTGGGTCAGCGCCCAGTGCAGGCATAGGCCCAGGTTCTTTTCTGAACCAGGAAAGCGACAAACCAAGTAACTCCGCCAGCGGGCTAACCAGCGTTACTGCACTTCCATTTAGGCCATTAACTGCAATGCGACTAAAACGACCTTTATCAAGCGAAAACAATTCGGACAGGAAGGCAGTATACTGAGGTGCCAGCGACACACTCTGGCAGCGACCCCTGGCACTTGGAGATCGCAGTTGTTTTTTTCGGGCGTAGGTGGAATCCAGCCTTTCCATTATTCGCTGGATTTCCGCTAAGCCAGTTTCAAAAGAGATCGTCTGGCCGCCTGAAAGCACACACTTAAACCCGTTCGAATTAATTTGATTATGACTCCCTGTTACCATAATCGAGGCATCGAATTCTGGCTGCATTGATGCAAAATAGGTTAATTCAGTTGCACACAGTCCCAGATCTGAGACTTCAACACAAACACTCTGCAGCCCTGCATTCAGGGCTTGTTGTAAGTGTTCACTACTGGCACGGCTATCCCGACCAGTGGCAATGCGGCCATTGATTCCGAAATGCGCTACAAAAGCACGCCCGAATAGAAATGCGAAGTCGTCACTAATCTCCGACGGATAAAGGCCCCTTACATCGCCAGATCTAAACACATCTGAATAGGGCTTCGCAGGCGATTGGTCAGACCTAACAGCCATACGCTATATCCACACCACAGGGGGTCGATTCTTGTCCATCAGGTCTGAACATCGGCGAGACCACATCGTTT
>CAZGCW010000059.1:0-8029 GCA_964524295.1 uncultured Pseudomonadales bacterium | reverse complement strand
ATAGATCACCTTGTATAAAGCGTATCATCCAGGCCGCAACGGTTACCCGGTCCAACGATTGCTGCAGTGACTGGACACCGACTCGGTATGTTTCCTCACCCAGCATTTCCTTTCTCATATCGAGTAAATCCCGGGCATAGGCCGGAGAAAATTCCGGGTGGCCCTGGAAGGTCAGTATATGATCCTGGATACGCATGGCGGCAATCTCGCAAAAATCGCTACTGGCGATCAATTTCGCCCTTGGGGGTAATTCGCTTACCTGGTCTTTATGACTGGACAATAACGAAAATGTCTTGACGTCAGGTAGGCGCTCATCAATGTTGGTCAGTAATCCGGTGGTGTGGCATCCGACTCCCCAGCCTTTAGCACTGGCCTGAGTTTTCCCACCCAGCACCTGTGCAACCAACTGATGCCCAAAGCATATTCCAACCAGCTTCTTCTGTTTCTTATCAAGCGCCTGAACGAAGCTGCCCAGTGCATTTATCCAGGGTTCGTCATCATATACGCTCATTCGACTACCCGTTATAACATATCCATCACATTCATCTAGATCTGCTGGATAACAACCATGTTCAACATCAAAGACCGAAAGCTCGAAACTCAAACCAGTTTGCTCCAAAACCTGACGAAACATCGCCGGATAATCCCCATGAACGGCTTGTAGATGGGGCAATACTGAATCTGTTTGCAGCAAACCAATAGAAATCATAGCTATCAGGCAGCTTAAATTATTTCAAAATAGCGTTTCAACTGCCAATCATTAACGTATCGCTGGTGTTCGCGAACCTCCCAGTCTCGACTTGATACATAATGACTTACGAATTGATCACCAAATATTATTCGTGCCTCCTTTGAAGCCCTCAGATATTGAGTCGCTTCTGCCAAATTACCTGACAACTGCAAAGCCTCGACAAGTTGATCCTGAATATCATAAGCATTACCCAAGACCGGATCACTCAATGACAGTTCATTTTCGATACCTAACAGACCTGACCCCAAGGTCGCGGCTGCAGTCAAGTAAGGGTTTGCATCGGCAGAACCCACTCGAAATTCCACCCTTTGGGATTGAGTGCCGCCAGGTATCACCCGGAGCGCACACGTTCGATTTTCAATTCCCCAAGTTGCAGCGGTAGGTGCCCAGGCTCCCTTGACCAGGCGCGTGTAACTATTGATAGTCGGGGCGGTTATGGCCAGCAGCGACTTCATAGATGATTGAACGCCGGCGACATACTGCTCCATGCACTGACTCATGCCATCCTTCTGATTCGCATCATAAAAAGCCGACTGACCTGTTTCACTATCAAAGAGAGATTGATGCAGGTGGCCACTTTGTCCTGGATAGTCCATAGACCATTTCGCCATGAACGTGGCCATCATGCCTCTTTTCTGAAAAAAGGCTTTAGTCAAAACCTTAAACCTTGCTGCCTTATCTGCAGCGGCCAGGCTATCATCTACACCAATGGCTGCCTCCCAAACACCGGGTCCCGTTTCACAATGAACACCCTCAAGCGCGACACCATGATCCTCGCAATAATCCATAAACTCATGGAACAGATCAGATAGTGCAAAAGTCCTCAAAGTAGAATAGCCAAAATTACCGGGCGATAAGGGTTCCAGGTTTTGGTAACCCTTGTCCAATGCAGACTGAGGCGTTTCTTTAAATACAAAAAACTCATATTCAAAAGCCATCTTGGCGGCATAGCCCAGTTTATCACCCCTGCTAATCACGTCCTTGAGACGACTTCTCGGGCAAATAGGGTGGCGTTGATCTTCCAGTACGAAATCAGCGATAAAAAATGGCGTATCCCCCTCTTCCTTCAGGCGAATTTCTGAGTCAAGATCAAGTCGATACTTTGCATCCGGAAAGGCAGTATGCCAGCCGGTGAATTCGGCATTATCGTAGAGTTGATCATTAACATCCCAGCCCAGAACGCAATCACAGAACCCTGAAGTCCCATCAGCGATGGAGGCAAATTTATCCAGACTGATATATTTGCCCCGCATAACGCCATCAATATCCGTAAACGCCAGCTTTACGCGTCTAATCCCTTCTTCTCTATAGGTCCTAATTAACGCACTGCCATGATTAGGCATAACACTTCAATCCTTTTTGGGTATCCTGATGCTCTGCACCAAGTCCTGTATTTCCTGAGGCGGTGCAGGTGTGAATTTAGCAACCACGGACGAAACCGCAAAATTCAAGACCATACCAAGCGCACCAATCCCTTCCGGTGAGATACCAAACCACCAGTTTTCAGCATGATTGCTGCCAGGATCAATAAATTTGAAATACACGATATAGCTGAAGGTGAAGATCAATCCTGTCATCATACCCGCAATAGCACCTTCCCTGTTCATTCTGGTGGAGAATATCCCCAGGAAAATGACCGGGAAGAAACTCGCTGCCGCCAAACCGAATGCAAAAGCGACCACCTCAGCAACAAACCCGGGCGGATAGATGCCAAAAATTCCCGCAATCGCAATCGCGACCGCCGCAGAAATTCTGGCTATACGTAATTCCTGTTGTTCAGATATCTGCGGTCTGAAACTCATTTTCAGCAAATCATGGGAAACCGCAGAGGAAATAACAAGCAGTAAACCCGCCGCAGTTGACAACGCCGCAGCCAGACCGCCAGCTGCAACCAGTGCCACCACCCAATTGGGTAAGCTAGCTATCTCTGGATGCGCTAAGACAATAATATCACGATCAATATAGAGTTCGTTGCTTGATGCAGTCGAGGTATTGAGCAATTGGCGCTCCCCCGATAGCCCCTCAGACCCTGCAAAAACGGGCTTGGTGGGGGACAATGCTGTTCCACCTCGATATTGGATCCTGCCATCTCCATTTTTATCCATCCAGGCCAGTAACCCAGAATCCTCCCACTTCCCGAACCAGGCTGGCGCATCGCTATAAGCAATACCATCTATATTCTGGATAATATTTATTCTTGCAAAGGCGGCCACCGCCGGTGCTGTGGTGTACAGTAAAGCAATAAAAATTAACGCATATCCTGCAGAAATTCGCGCATCTTTTACACGGGGAACCGTAAAAAACCTGACAATGACATGGGGCAAACCCGCTGTTCCAGCCATGAGCGCCGCTGTGATGAAAAACATATCTATGGTTGATTTAGAGCCCTCAGTAAACGCGGCCATTCCTAAATCCGAAGTCAAGCCATCGAGTTTATCCAATAAAAAAACGCCGGATCCATCGTTCATGGTGGAGCCAAACCCGAGCATGGGAAAAGGATTGTCGGTCAGCATGATCGAGATGAATATAGCCGGTACTAAATAAGCAAAAATCAGCACGCAATACTGTGCAACTTGAGTGTAAGTAATGCCCTTCATACCGCCTAACACAGCATAGAAAAACACGATGGCCATACCAATAACCACGCCTGAGTTAATGTCCACCTCAAGAAATCTCGAAAAGACGATTCCAACCCCTCGCATTTGACCCGCTATATAAGTAAAAGAAATAAAAATGACACAAATGACGGCCACCAAGCGGGCTCTGCGGGAATAATATCGATCACCTATAAAATCCGGCACGGTAAATTTCGCGAACTTTCGCAGATAAGGTGCTAAACACAACGCCAGCAAGACATAGCCACCGGTCCAACCCATCAGATATCGCGCTCCGTCGGCTCCCTCGAAGGCAATAATACCTGCCATTGATAAAAAAGAAGCCGCCGACATCCAATCAGCCGCCGTTGCTGCACCATTAGCAAGCGGATGCACATGTCCACCGGCAACATAAAACTCATTGGTTGAATTAGAACGACTCCAGATGGCGATACCGATGTAAAGCCCAAAGGTGAGTACCACAAAAATATAAGTGAGAACTTGAACAGACACGGCCTACTCCTCTTCCACACCAAACAGTCTGTCAATTCGATTCATTTGCCAAACATAAATGAAAATCAGCAAAACGAAAAAATAAATAGCCCCTTGTTGCGAGAACCAGAACCCCAGCTTCCAGCCGAAAAACTTAAATTGATTCAAATAATCAAACAGTAATATCCCACAGCCAAACGACACGATGAACCAAATACTCAACAAGCCGAACATCAACCTCACATTGGCCCGCCAATAAGCATCTTTACTTGTATCCATTAACCACTCCTTTACCCCTGACCCTACTTGTTTTCTACTGACATTTGACTCGTTAAAAATCCTTCATCCCAGGCATTTCTTGTTGACTTTACTGACAATGCGTCCAAGCGCTGTGAAGCGCCACTAAGTCTCTTTATCGACATCTGCGATGTGATCTAAATCTGAATCCGCCTGCTTGTCCAGAAGTATTTTAGGCAGAGACTTACTTGCTTCAGCACCGAGCTGCTTCATTGCCTGCGCTCTACCTATCAAATTACCTTTACCACTTTTCATTTTCTTATGAGCGTCATCATAAGCTGTCTGAACCGAACGCAATCGACTACCGATTAATTCCAGATCCTGGACAAAACCTACAAACTTGTCGTAGAGAGCGCCTGCCTTCACAGCTATCTGTTGCGCATTCTTACTCTGTTGCTCATACCGCCAAATATTTTGAATGGTGCGTAAGGTCGCAAGCAAGGTTGACGGCGCAACAATGACGATATTTCTGGAAAATGCATCAGCAAACAGTGCATTATCCTGCTGAACAGCCAAACTGAATGCAGCTTCAACTGGGACAAACATCAACACGAAATCAAGCGAACGCACCCCACTCAGCGTTTGATAGTCTTTTTCGCCTAGTTGCTTTACATGGGTTCTAAGAGATTGAATATGCTCCGAAAGAGACTGGCCTCTTTCTTCCTCCTGCTCACTGGAACAGTACCGCTCATAAGCTGTTAGTGAGACTTTAGAATCAATAATAATATCTTTTCCTTCCGGGAGATGAACAACCACATCGGGTTGAAACCGCCTGCCCTCTTCGCTAATCAATGAAACTTGAGTCTCGTATTCCCTGCCGCGCTCTAACCCTGATTTCTCCAGTACCCGTTCAAGTATCACCTCGCCCCAGGTCCCCTGAGTCTTACTCTCTCCCTTCAGCGCATTCGTCAGATTAATCGCATCTTTACTGATTCGGGTATTCAGCTCTTTGAGACTTTTGAGTTCATTTCGAAGCGAAAACCGTTCTTTGCTTTCTTCACTATAGGCCGACTCAACTTTCGCCTGAAACTCCTTAATTCTCTCGCTCAATGGATTGAGCACCGTATCCAACTGCTCTTTGCTCTGCGCCTTAAACGTGGTCTGCTTTGATTCAAATATTTCATTAGCGAGACTCTTGAATTCATTACTCATGCTCTCTTTTGCCTGCTGTAATAATTCAAGTTTTTCTTTGTGACTACCTGCTTGCTCTTCAAGCGCTGCAGCCAAACCCGCACTTTTCTCTAGCAATGCCGAGTTTTCATGACGCAACCCTTTACAATCGAGTTCGAGTTTTTCAATTCTCTCCTGTTGCTCATGTAACTTGCGTTGCAGCGTATCCGTGGAAATTCGCATACCTGATTCGGAGAGTTCCATTTTATGGAGATTCTGTTGATGAGAAACAACCTCATCACGGAGTTGTTTGATCAACGCTTGCTCTAGATCGACTTCTATAGACCGTTGATCGTCCCAGTCCCGTTGCTTGACTTTAAGGTACCAGCTGACACCCAACCACACAGCTAACAGAACAAACAACAGCAGCACTAGCATTGACATCATATCGATCATAGCGGTTACCTCAGGCTAAGACTTCTTATGGCTTCACAACCGTGCAACTAACAACAACTAAAGTCACACGACCACCATAGCGAGTATAGGGTGTCTGACGCCAATACCCAACCTTGATGCAAACGGCTATAGACGACCAGAAGGAGAGGTTGTTTGATTCCTGATACTAGGCTATGGCATTAATTCCAATAAAAATTGGAGTGGTTAGCCGTTCAATAATCAGGCACCGAGTCAGCCTCGGCGACGGACATCTAACGAGAAGCGTGATGATTTCCCTTCTAATGAAGAAGCGTGAACATTTTTCGTCTATAGGTGGTTGCGAGTTCATTGCCTTTGCCCAATAAAACGAATATTTTTATCATCGTTTTTCTCGCCGCTTCATCCTGCCAGGTCTTGTCCTGCCGCAATAGGGTTAACAATGTTTCCAGCGCCAGTTCCATCTGATTATCCACAACCAGAACCTGGGCAAAAGCAAAAAGGTCCTCCAGGGTATTCGGTTCCTGTGCCAACCTGGATTTTAATTCATCCAATCCTGGCAGCTTGGTGATTTCCTCCATGAATTCCAACCGTGTTTTCGGTTTGTTTATGCCGTCCGCATCTGCCGGAAGTCCTGCCAGAATTTGTTTTGCTTCAGCGATGCGATCTTCCATGATGAGCAAATCACAGAGCTCAGTATGAAGAGAAAAATTATTAGGCTCTTCTGCGATTATTTTCTGTAGTAATCCGATGGCGTTAACCCTGTCACCTTCGGACAAAAACACATCTAACTGCCCACGTATCTGTTCCATCGGGCTCATCGTTAACTGATCGAGCAAGGTTCGCAGACTCGCTTCATCCTGCGGTCCTTCCAAGCTTTCCGCTAGCTGCCCTTGAGAAATAACTTTTAAAGTGGGTAAGCCTCTTACCTGGAGTTGCTGGGCTATCTGCGGGTTAGTTTGAACATTAACTCGAGCCAGTACGAACTTCCCCTGATAAGACGCCACCAATTTCTTCAGCAAACCAGACATTTCAATCGAAGGCCCGGCATTGTCAGCATAGAATTCAAGCACCACGGGAACCTGATTAGACTTTTCTCCAACCTCCGTCTGAAAATTCTCAACGGTGATCTCTACTATATTTTCGCTACCGAGCATTTCAATGTTCCTGACTAAGCTGTTCCGGGGAGTAGCCTATCGTATTCATCCACTCCGAGCCAGTCATTCACTCACTGGGTTGCTATTACGAGACTTTTTAAGCAACTAACCGCAGTCCATCTCTTCTCAGAGCAACTTCAATAACACGAGGCGAACGCCAGGGACTGACTCGGCCACGGTAGAGAATTTTTCGACCCTTGCTAACCAACCAGGTATCTGAAGATCTAATATGTTTTATCGTCATTACTTTGCCCTTTGCTTGCCCTTTGCTTGCCCTTTGCTTGCCCTTTGCTTGCCCTTTGCTTTCACGTCTGATAACCCTTGAACTCCCCTTTGGGGTGCATACGTTACGGTTCTCGACCATACCTTCACTGAGCAGAGCTTTATCATGGTTAGAACAAACTGAATCCCTTGGATTCGAGTCATTTCTATTAAAGGGAGAACTATTAAAACACACTATACTGTTTATGTATACAGTAGTGTATAGATAACCAGTATCAGACTAACACCCAGAAAAACGGGCCCCATAGCAGCCGGGTACTTCTGAGAAAAGAGAGCAATAAAAACCGCAGCAGGAAAACACGGTTAATCGACGAAAACAGCCTTCACAAGGTAAGCCATGAAAACCCCTCAGTTTGACTTGATACCAACAAGTTACCGGACCAGCCTTGCAATTTCGATTTCAACGCATTAAGCGCCAGGTCGGGCTGGTTATTTTTTTCGCTGACATGAGAAACGACCAGATGTTTTAAGCGCTTCAAATCAAAATGCCCGGCTAATTCAGCCGCCTGGTCGTTGGATAGATGACCTAAATTTCCTCCCACTCTATTTTTCAAAGCTCGAGGATAAGGCCCCTTGGCTAGCATCATCGGGTCATAATTGCATTCAAGCAAGACCAAATCACAGGAACTATATTGCTCTACTACAAACGGCGTAACATGCCCTAGATCAGTTAGCACACCCACACGGAGTTCATTATGACAAAAAATATACTGGCAGGGCTCTTTTGCATCGTGGGGCACAGGAACCGGTTCAATCAGTAAATCGCCAAGGGGGAAACTTTTATGGCAGTTCACTTTATGCAATGTATCCAGCATTCCAATTTTGCCTGGATTGTATGTGCCCGGTGTCATGTAAACCGGCAGCTTGAACTTACGCGAGAACTGGCCTACCCCGTTAATATGATCCGCATGCTC
>CAZGCW010000058.1:0-19068 GCA_964524295.1 uncultured Pseudomonadales bacterium | reverse complement strand
GAGTTTTATGGCGCAGAAGTAGCAGCCAAGATTTTGCGGGTTTGGCGGGATAAGAGATGACGTGTTAGCTTTCTTTGATAAGGTCATTTTGTGGTGGTGATGCAAGATTAATTGTGTTGACCTTGTCTCATGCCAGTCTGTTTAGGGTGAGCATGCTGATCTCAAGCGAGCGGTTAATGCCGAGCCCTAAGATAATAGGATGGGAGGGGTATTTAGGTGTTTGGTATAGCTTCCAGCTCAGTGGGTCAGTTTTTAGGGTCAATTAAAGTAGCAATAAAGCGCTCAATTTCCTCCTCAGTATTGTAATAGTGTACCGATGCCCGAACCATCTCTTGTAAGCCACGGGCGCCCATATCAAGGCGGGCTGAATCGACTGTGGCAACGGAGGTATTCATGCCCTCAGCCAGCAGTCGAGCAGTAATGACCGAGGCTTTCTCATCCGTTTTTGTGAAGGTCACAATACCGCATTTCTCTTTGCCCTGGTCTTGCACAGTGATACCTGGAAGTTGGCTTAACCGGTTCCGAAAGTGCTCGGCCAGGCTCCAGACTCGATCACGTATGGTCGGCAAACCTATTTTGAGCGCATATTCCACTGCGATCGCCAGGCCAATTTTACCCGCAAAAAAACATTCCCAGTTTTCAAAACGCTTTGCATCCGATCTCAATTCAAATGTTTCATGATCGATCCAGTTGGCAGAATGTAGATCTACGAAGGGCGGGTCCAGGTGGTTTAAAACTGAATTCCTTATGTACAGAAACCCGGTGCCTCGTGGGCCACGAAGGTACTTTCGCCCTGTGCCCGTTAGCATACTGCAGCCAATGGTCTCTACGTCCAGTGGCATTTGGCCTACGGATTGGCAGGCATCTAGCAGGTATAGGATATGGTATTTTTTAGCAATTTTACCGACTTCAGTGGCGGGGTTAACCAGTCCCCCCTGGGTAGGGATATGTGAAAGGCTAATCAGTTTTACATCTGTATCGATGGTATCTTCGAGTTGTTGGACACAGATCTGGCCTGAGTCATCGTTACCAACCACTTCAATCTGCACGTTAAATCGGCGGGCAACCTGCAGGTAGGCCATATAATTGCTGGCGTATTCAGCTTGGGAGGTGAGTATCCGATCTCCTGGACTGAAAGGGATAGCGTAAAAAACCATATCCCAGGCCCGGGTTGCATTTTCAGCATAGGCAATCTCTTCGGGTTGGGCATTGAGCAAGGATGCCAACGTGGTGTAGAAATTATCAAGTTTTTCCTGGGCCATTGCTTTTGCTTCATAACCACCGATTCTGTACTCAAGCTGCAGATGAGTCGTGACCGCGTCATAGACAGGCGCAGGCTGGAGTGCTGCTCCAGCATTATTGAAGTGCAGCACCTCGGAACAACCAGGGGTATCTTCTCGCAATAGGTTTATTTGTCTCTTATCCATTTTTCGTTCTCTGCAGGCCATCGTCGATAAATGCGTACAACACCAGGGGAGCGCGACGTCGGTGGTGTGAAGCCGGCTTTGGCAGGGTCGGATGGCTCTGCAATTGGAATTTTATACGCGTGGTCTTCAATTCAGACTATATCCTGTTGCTCACTGGCCTCAGTGACTTCAACCAAAGTGTCATTGAAGCAGGCGCCTTCAGCCAGGTCCGCTTTTGAAGTCGGCGCTAGTGCCGATACGGTCTGCTGGTTTGGTGTGGTTTTAAACCAGGCGCCTTTGCTGGAGTAGACACAGCCAGGCCGAACCGAATCTGTGATTTTCAAAGGCAGGAACACCTCACCAAGGTCATTGGCCAGCTTCACCATCGAACCTGCGCTTAGCTTGCGGTTTTTTGCATCGGAGGGATGCATTTCCAAAACGGGGCTGGTGTCGCAATCTTTGACACTGCCAAAAGTTGAAGTGATGCGCTTGTCAGAAGAGGGTGAAATGAGATGGAGAGGAAAGTCGGCATCCAGGGGCACATATCGAGGCAAGGGCAGGTTGTATTCTTGTTCCAGGTCCTGTGAGACCAGTTCGACTTTTCCGCTGGGAGTATCAGGAAAAATGTTATTGAAAAGGACGGGTTCCGCATTGTTATCAACGTCTCCGGGACTGGTGCTGACCGTCATTTTTAAAGCGAGATCGGTGGGCAAACGGCAAGGTTCATATCCCTGCATGCGTTGGTCATCTGCATCCAGCGCTTCGTTCATCATCTCTTTGTCTGTCGATTTAAAACAGGCGTCATCAAAACCAAATGCATCCGCCAGACGCCTGAAAATCTCTGTATTGGGCAGGCTTTCACCTACTGGCGGAATGACGGCTTCGGCTCGTTGCAGATACTGGTGACCGTAGGAGGCGAAAATATCATCATGTTCAAAATGTGAGCAGGCTGGCAAGACTATATCGGCATATTTCATGGAATCGGTCATAACGATATCGATTCCAACAGTAAATAGGTCAGTTCTTGACAAGGCTTGTTTCATGAGGTTCTGGTTTGGGTGGACAATCACCGGATTGTGATTGTAGATAAACAGTGCGTTCACAGGTGGGTTGAGGTCTGTTTCCAGCAGCAGCTTGCTGACATCCAGAATATTAACGGTGCGAGTTCCTGGTGGAATCAGGTCCGGCTTCGTTAACCGCTGGGTTGTGGTCGGAAAGGCATCACTGGCAGCGGCCACCAGGCCGCCACCTGGCTCGCCCCATTTGCCGGCCAGGGCGGGTAGGGCCGCGATAGCCCGGATCGCTGAGCCGCCATTTCTATTTCTCTCCAGACCATTTCCCCAGGCAATGGCTGCTGGTGCTAAGGTTGCATACCAATCGGTGAGTTGTTCGATATCAGACGGATCCAGTCCGCAGATGTCTGCTGTATCCTGAAGCGTATAGTGTGCCGCAGCCTGCCTATATTGTTCGTAACCGTGGACATGTTTTTCGATAAATTCTACGTCTGTTGCCTTGCGCTGTTCCAGTGCTTGCGCCATATAGAGGGCCAGAACGACATCGGTACCCGGTTTAATCGGCAGGTGCAGATCGGCTTGCTCGGCTACCTGGGTTCGTTTGGGATCCACCACGACTATCCGTGCGCCAGAACCCCTCGCCTTATTCAGAAGGCGGACCAAGTGCAGATTGGAAACACTGGCATTGTTTCCCCATACGATGATCATTTTTGATTTGGCAACCTGTTGTAAAGGGATGCCTGGTACAGCGCCATAGGTGGCGTGATAGGCCTTGCTGCGAATCCCGCCGCATAGGGCAGCTCTATTTAACAGGCTGGCACCGAGTTTGTTAAAAAAACGCGCTGACATGGATTCAGCTGCCAATAATCCATGTGGTCCCGCATAATTTAGGGGTAAGACGGTTTGTGGACCGTTCTGAGCAATCTTGGCTTTAACCTCATCGCGGATGATCGTGATCGCCTGTTTCCAGGAAATTGCCTGGAACTGGCCACTGCCCTTTGTGCCGGTTCTTTGCAAAGGCGTTCGCAGGCGGTCTTGGCCGTGTATGAACTCGGGATAGTAATTGGCTACTTTGCTGCAGATAGCCCCGGCCGTCAGCGGGTTAATCCTGGAGCCTCCTACCTTGACAATCTCACTATTTGCGACCGTGACCGAAAGGCTGCAGGTGTCCGGGCAGTCAAGGGTGCAAACGCTGGCTTTTACTTCTGGATCTGAGCTCATCTGTTTGGTCTTTTTTTGCGGGAGGGGTAGTTAATCTATTGTAGCAACATGGCTGGTTGGCGCATAGGTTGCGCATCTTGATCTGTTCTGGCTGTCTGTTCTATACGGCATTCGTTAATTTAGTACTGCGGTTTTAGATCAAAAACGCTTCATTTTGGGGGGTAGACGGGCGGGTTAGGGTGGCGGATTGGGTTAAAGGTCACGGTAGATTTAAAAGTTAGATCATATCTGTATAAGCAACTAACCAAGTTGTCTAATGAAGCGCCGTTAATTCCGCTAAACTTGCCGGCCCGCGATATGAAGATTTAGCCATGCAGTTAGATAGACAAGAACTCGACACCCTGGCAGAGGTCATCGTCAAACGCCTGCGGGCTTATGTTAAAGCCGGTAAGCGAATATTCGCTACGAGTTCGTTTCAGACTCAGAGTCTGCCTCTGTTACACATGATCAGTCAGGCAGACTGTAATATTCCCGTTTATTACACCAATACGGGTTTTCTATTTCCTGAAACCATTGCTTTTGCCGATCGACTTACCCAACAGCTCGGGTTACGGGTTATTGGTCTACAACCAGAGGCTTCAAAGATTCATCAGCTGGACCGGCAGGGCCGTTTTCTCTATACCTCGGATCCAGATCAGTGCTGCCACCTCAATAAGGTGTTGCCCATGGAGCCCCTTCTCATAGAACACGATATCTGGGTCAATGGGGTTCGAGCGGACCAAAGTGAGGTCCGTTCCAAATTGACGAAAGAACAAGCGGCACCCCATGGTTGCCGACGCTATCACCCGATGCTGCAATGGACTGCGCCGATGATCTATTACTATCGCCAGCATCATGGCCTGCCTGAACATCCGCTTGAAGCGGATGGTTACCAATCAATCGGTTGTGAGCCTTGTACTCGAAAGTATTTAGATCAGGACCTCGAGCGCAAGGGGCGCTGGTCAGGCCTAAATAAAACCGAATGTGGATTACATACCACGCTGGTGTCGAGCGATTCGTTGTGAGAGTCATGCTGACCGGGGGTGCCGGTTATATTGGTACGGAATTGGTTTATCGACTTTCGGCAGAACCTGGGATCAGCGATATTCTCGTCTACGACAATCTGTGCAAGGGAAACTATAATCTGTTTACAGGCTTAAGGAAGGTGCCGGGTGCGAAGGTACGTTTTGTCCAGGCTGATATCCTGGATTCTCGCAGTCTACGCCGATCTATGCTGGGTATGGATGTGGTATTTCATCTTGCTGCCAAGGTTGAAACCCCGTTTGCTGATCAGAATGCTCATGATTTTGAGCAGACTAATCATTGGGGTACCGCTGAGCTTGTGTATGCTGCTGAAGCCCTGGATCTGCCTCGTCTCGTTTATCTTTCCAGTCAGCAGGTCTATGGTCAGGGAGAAGTGACCTCCACGGATCATCCGCGGGCGCCGGATAGCTTCTATGCGATATCCAAGATGCGAGGTGAGGCCCATGTGCTGCGGCTGATGCAGAAATCATCAGCCCAGTTGGTTCGCTGCGCTAATTTATATGGTTATTCAAAGAACCAGCGCTTCGAGTCACCTATTAACCAATTAATTTTTGATGCTCATTTCAGTAATAGAATCAGTATTCATGGTGATCCTCATCACACCCTCAGCTATATCAGCCTTTTTAGAACCGTCGAAGTGCTTGCGCAGCTTGCGCTTGTTGATAGCCCTTCGGCAAGCTACAACCTGTCTCATCGGCAGCTTTCCACGATGGATGTGGTTGATGCCTTGCGAGACTTTTATCCCCGGCTTGAAACCATTGCAGTTGATCAGCATATTCCGTCTAGGAATCTCACTATACAGTGTGATGCGCGACTGGCAGACTGGTTGCCAGCGGATACGTCTTTGTCTCAGGACATAGCCAAGTTCCGGGAACTGTTCACCTTTAATCCGTGTTCATGAACACGGATTGGTTTGTTTGTTAGCGGTGTTCGTCAGAAAACCCCCGGGTCGGTGATTTGGGCGGCCCCCTTAATCCCCCTCTGGCCACCAATCAAACGGCTTTTCGCTCCGCTAACAATATTTGGAGCCAACTCCTAGAACGAAGCCGGCAGCGTTTTTACGCTGTAAAAATGCGAGGCCCCCTCCGAGCACGAATATCTCCCAGCCTAGAGCTGACCTGACGCATCGATCAACTATTTCAAGAGATAGGTGTGAAAAGTGGTCATTATCCCATGGTCCACTGTGAGCGCCACGTAGCCTATTTTGGATACAAGTCCCAATTAGGGTACTTTTGAGTTCTTGGAAAACACTATTTAAAATTACTATTCACCCCACAAAAGGAACAGGCATGAAGATGGTTAAGTGGTTAGGGATTTTGGTGATCGCCTATATCGCCCTTGTTTCAGTCTTCGAGGGCGTCGTGCTCGGGACCCTTCAACCCAACTCGGTCCCAGACTATCTGAAGGACAGGGTAGAAGTAATCGTGCTGAGGACAACCGATTCGTCCGGTGATACGAGCCACCGGCGAGTGGCGGGTTTCGGAATGGATGGAAAGCTCTATGTGTCGGCCCATCATTGGCCTCGAGGCTGGTACGACAATGCAGTGGCGAATCCTGAAATTATGGTAGAAACAGACAATGTTGTCGGGGATTATATAGCCGTACCGATCTCAGGTGAAGAGTTTGAGAGAGTGGACGAGGGATTCCCGCTCTCGTTTCCAGTGCGTTTTGTCATGGGTTTCCCGCCCGAGCGTGAGATCCTTCGACTGGATCCCGTTACTCAGAACACTGAAGGGTGATGTGCAGGACTTGACCGCCGCTCTGCTGTAAGGTCAGTGCTAACGAGTCTAGAACCCAAACAGGGACCCATGCCCACATGACAAAAACAAAAGCTTTTCTTGTCGTTTGTGTACTCCTCGCCTTCGCGTTGGTTTTGTTGCCAGGACAGGCCCCTTTCGCGTTGATTGATCTGGTCGAGACAAATAGCAACGCAGAGGATCAGCGGTACCTGACGTTCGCGAAATCCAGTGCGACCCATGGCAAAGGAACCCTGGCAGTCACCAACAGGACCATCGTGACGATGGTCACGCCCGGGCACGAATCCCTGAATGCAGAAATGGAAACGGGGCTTCTGGTGATCACCGAGTTCCCTGACCAGCAGGCAGTGGAACGCGCCCTGATTGACCGGCAGGTCTGGCGAGGTGATCACGATCAACAATTACGCACCTACGCCGTGAAACCAGCGGGTGTTGTCCGATCGTTCATTGGGGCAGCCTTGCCTTTCGTTCTTGGCCTGTTCCGGGATGTCACGGTACCAATGAGTCAAGAATCAGATCTGATAGAACAACTCACCCGCAATGCTGACCTACTTGAAGGTGCAACCCCAGGAGGCGTTTACCATTCAGCGTGGGACAAAATAATTGAAGTGCGAAAGGACAAGCCTGTCTGGATGCTGAATTTCCTGGAATTCTACGATCAGGCGGATTACGGAGATGATCGACATGGCGTCGCACCCTCCGAGCCCATCCGCGGTGAAGCCGCTTACACCCGATATGGTCAGGGCATGATCGGGATACTCGGTGCAATCGGCGGTCGAGTGGGATTCTCAAGCCGGGCGGAGCCGACACTCGCCAATGCCGATGAGAATGCCTGGGATCAGATCGTCATTGCAGTCTATCCTTCCATCACTGCCATGATGGTGATGCTCGCACACCCGGAATACCAGACAGCGCATGTTCACCGACCCGCGGGACTTAAGCGAACGCGGCTCATGGCGACTTACCCCATTCAAACCGAAAACTAACTGGGGATTCTGATGAAATGATAGTTTATGGGGATAAGAAGAATTAATCCCGTTTTCCTGCCGGTTACCAAGTAACTGTTTCAGAGAAGTGCCCCTGGTAGCGACAGAATTCATGAAGATCCCAGCACGATGTAGCCTTCAATAAGGTCTGGCGCACCGGGTCTCGGTCTGAACTTGCGATTCTGTGGTGATCGGCCCGAGTCAATCCCCATCAATGACGGTTGACGTCAGCAAAGTTGTCCTGTTGCTTTGCCCTCGCACGAACCTCCTGCTCTGGATAAAGCGTATAGAGAAATGCGGCTATCAGGCAGAAGCTGCCAGACACAGGACCAATGAGCAAAACCCCGAGAGGCTCTGCAGCACTGCGCCCATAGGCTGATAGAAGAAAACTGAATATGGCTGCACTGGCGGCATAGACCCATTTGGTCAAGAGACCCTGGACCCCATAGTACATGGCAGCTCGGTTAGCGCCGGTTCGGGCCTCATCGAGATCAATTAATTGGCCGAGTATGACCGTAGGCAGAATCATGAGGCCCGCTATAGGGAAGCCTTTAATGATCGATAAGCCGACGATGATGGTTAGATTAAATTGATCGCCAGGTCCGCCCGGTAGACTGGGATGGAGGAATCCGTAGGGGAATAGGGGTATGCCGAGTAAGAAAACGGTTCCGACCAGAGTCGCTTTGGTGCCGATTCGGGCAACGATCCGATCGATAACAATGAAACCGATGATAATACCGGGCAACATAGCGAGGGACAGTTGGGCAGCAAAGCCTTCATCTCGCCCCAATATGACCCGGGCAAAGTATGGGACAGCAGGCCCACTGATGGTGATACCCAGGATGAAAACAATTTGTGCCGACAGGTAGATGATAAAAGGTCTGTTGGAAAGGGTTTGCGTTAGTGCCTCGCGCAGGTTCATGGATGAGCGGACCGATGAAAATTTCGATTCGTCCACCGCGAGGATGGGGCAGATACTGAACAGGAAGGCGGCAATGCAAGAGATAACAACGACTGTTTGCACGGCAGTAGTGGCATCCATGCCTTGATCTTTGAGTAGATCGACGCCTGCCAACCAGAGTACCCCAAAGGCCATGATAATCGGCCCACCAATAACAGCCCTGAGCTTGGACAACTCTACTCGATCCTGTTCGCTTCTCGCTATCTCGGGAATCAGCGCCAGGTAAGGCGCGACATAAATGGTAAAAAAGATGTAATAGAGGGCCAGCATCACCGTCAGGTAGACAAATACACTAAAGCTGCCTGGCTCTCCTGGAGGGAAGAAAATCAGTCCAGGAATCACAGACATGGGAACGATTCCAATAATCAGGAAAATTCGCCGTCGACCTAATTTAGAAGCAGAACGGTCCGAGTAGTGGCCGACAAAGGGATCGGCCAAAGAATCGACGATGCCCCCGATAATCCTGGCCAGGCCATAGGCCGTTAGCACACCGAGGAAAATCTCTTCGCTGACTAATGCCTCTAGACCAGCCCCTTCGGGTGGTAGGTAGAAGTAAATCCCGATTGAGACCATAATCGAACCGGTTATTTGCCAACCCGGTGAGCCTAAAGCAAACAGGACTCTTTGCCGGAAAGTGAGATGTCCGCGAAGGGAATGCTCGTTCATATAATGCTATCTCTGATACAGCTAAGGGCTAGGGTTATAGCACGGTTTTGTGTGCTCAGGGTCAATGCCGCTGGATGGGAGTGGCGCTGGCATGGCTCAGGCTAACCTAAAGCCGGGGTAGTGCTGCTCTTGTTCTCGCTCGCACTGCTCACGATATTGAGGAAATCCACCAACATAGGGCATAAAAATCCGCGGTTTTCCCTGGATATTGGCGCCGAGATACCATGAGTTACAGGTTGGCGCGGTGAACATGGTGTCTTTAGCTACATCATTAACATGGTTGATCCAGGACAACTCTGAGGTTGTGCTGGGTTCGATGCGGTTGATTTGGTTTTCTCGCACATAGATGATGCAGTCTGATATCCAGTTTATATGTTGCTCTATGGCGACCAGCATATTACAGAGTACAGACGGGCTACCGGGCCCGGTCACGGTAAACAGGTTTGGAAACCCGTGCATTTGCAGGCCCAGGTAAGCCACAGGGCCATATTGCCATTTTTCTGCCAGGGTCAGTCCAGCTCGGCCGGTAATATTTGCTTTGAGCAAGGCGCCCGTCATGGCATCAAAGCCAGTAGCATAGATCAGAACATCAAGTTCATAGTGTTGCTTCTGAGTCTGTAGGCCAGTCTCATCTATGGCCTCAATTGGGTTTTCCTGAACATCAACTAATACCACGTTGTCCCGGTTGAAGGTGTCGTAATAGTCCCGATCGAGCACCTGCCGCTTGCAGCCCAGACCGTAACTTTTTGGTAATAGTTTCTTTGCTACCTGAGGATCTTTGACGCGCTGCAGGATATTGTCTCGAAATAGTTCATTGGCGATTTCATTCGCTTCGATATCGTTATAGATATCGGTAAATCCGAGTATAGATTCTAAACCTCGTTGGTCAAGACGCTGCTGGCGCTGTTCAGGTCTGAGGTCTTTGATGGCTGAGGCCTGCTCCTGTCGGGTTTCCACGCGGCGAGCAGGGCGCAGGCTTTTTAAGGGCCGAAAAGTGGAAACGCCACCTCGATTATTCTGCTGCATTGCTCGGATTTGGCGATAGTGACGCTTAAATTCATCTTCAACCGCTTTGCGCATGGGTTTTCGGTTCGCTGGGACGGTATAGACTGGCGTTCTCTGAAATACGGTCAGGTGGTCGGCTTGAGCTGCCAATTCCGGTATGGCTTGAACTGCGGAAGAACCGGTACCGATGATGCCGACTCTTTTGCCGGTGAGATCAACCGGTTGCTTTGGCCAGGTTGCTGTATGATAGGTCTCGCCCTGAAAGCGATCAGCACCGGTTATCGCGGGTTTGTTGGGCACAGACAGGCAGCCAGTTGCCATGATGCAGTAGGTGGCGTGGTAGGTGATTTTCGCATTTGTTTTCACCTCCCATTCATTGCTCTGTTCCAGGTAAGTTACGGCGGTGGCCCGGGTGTTAAACTTGATATGACGGCGAAGATCGAATCGATCTGCAATGTGGTTGGCATAGTTAAGAATATCAGGCTGAGCTGAGAATACCTCTGGCCACTCCCAGTCCTGTTCTAATTCGGGTGAGAAGCCTAACGAGTATTCGAGACTCGGCACATCGCAGCGGGAGCCAGGATAACGATTCCAGTACCAGGTGCCGCCGACGTCGCTTCCAGCTTCAATGACTTCAACATGAAGCCCGAGCTGGCGTAGCCGGTAGATTGCGTACATCCCAGCAAACCCAGCACCAATCACTAGCACGTCAGGTTTATCAGACATGAGTCGAGATCCCTTGTTTTGTATTTAACTGTGTTCAACAGCACAGCGACCCTGATTGATAGTAATCTCGTTTGAGCACTGCTGTCCAGCGGGCGGTTTTGGGTTGAACGCATCGACCTGGGTCACGTTGGTCAAACCCTGTTTAGTTGTTTTAAGCTAGAGGTATTGGAGGGTAATGGATTGACGGTTTGTCTGGGCAAATCGCTCAGGGGCGCCGTACAGGGTTAAACCATTGGTTTTTTCAGAACTTCAATCGACTCGACCCTGCTTAAAACAAACCTTCAATCTCACCGTCATTATTCAAGCTGATGCCGTTAGCGGCTGGGTTTCTTGGTAGTCCAGGCATGGTCATAATATCTCCGCAAACAACAACGATGAAGCCGGCACCATTGGCCAGCCTAACTTCGCGGATAGGAACTGAGTGATGGCTGGGAGCGCCACGTAAGCTTGGGTCGGTAGAAAAGCTATAGGGAGTTTTAGCCATGCAGATGGGGAAGTGACCATATTCCGACTGTAGATGCTTTATCTGGTTGCGGACTTTCTGGTCAGCAATGACCTCGTCTGCACCATACAGACTTTGGGCGATATGCTCGATCTTGCTCCATAAGGGCAGGTCATCATCATAAAGCGTCCGAAATTGTGAATGTCCAGCTTCGCTCAGGTTGACAATGTGCTGGGCTAATGTCTCTGCACCCAGGCTACCATCTGCCCAGTGAGTGCAGTCAATCGCTTCAACATTCAAGGATTGGCAATGTTGGCGAATTATTTCGATTTCTGATGCGGTATCTTCAGGGAAACGATTAATGGCGACGACGACAGGAATTCCAAAACTGCCGGTATTGCGGATATGGCGAGCGAGATTACTACATCCCTTGTCTACAGCGTCGGCGTTTTCCTGATGCAAGTTGTTTCTATTGACACCGCCATGCATTTTCAAGGCTCGAACGGTCGCCACGATCACGGCGACGGATGGTTTTAAACCTGATTTTCGGCACTTGATGTTGAAGAATTTTTCAGCTCCTAGTTCGGCGCCGAAACCTGCTTCAGTTACGACATAGTCGGCCAGGCCCAGCGCCGCTTTAGTTGCAATGACTGAGTTACAACCATGGGCGATGTTGGCAAAAGGCCCGCCATGAATCAAAGCAGGGTTGTTTTCCAGTGTCTGGGCAAGATTGGGTTTAAAAGCATCCTTTAACAATGCGGCCATGGCACCATTTGCATCCAACTGCCTGGCATGAACCGGTTCACCGGCAAAGGTTTGGCCTATTACGATATGACCCAGGCTTTGCTGTAGTTCCTCTAGATCATTGGCCAGGCAGAAAATGGCCATAATTTCGGAGGCGACGGTAATATCAAAACCGGATTCCCGTGGTACACCGTTGGTTGCGCCTCCCAGGCCTATATTAATATTGCGAAGCGCCCGTTCATTCATATCCATGACGCGTCGCCAGGTAATTCTTCGGGGGTCGATTGAAAGTTTGTTGCCCCAGTGGATATGGTTGTCTATCAATGCTGCCAAGAGGTTATGGGCGGCGCCGATAGCGTGAAAATCTCCGGTAAAGTGAAGATTGATATCCTCCATCGGAACGACCTGGGCGTAGCCGCCTCCGGCTGCACCCCCCTTCATACCAAAGCAAGGCCCGAGGCTGGGTTCGCGCAAGCAGATGACTGTTTTCTGGCCTATTCGATTCAGGGCATCACCCAGGCCAATGGTCGTGGTGGTTTTACCTTCTCCGGCTGGTGTTGGCGACACTGCGGTCACTAACACCAGTTTGCCAGGTGGTTTCTGCTGGCTCTCTGCGATGAATTCATAATCGATTTTGGCTTTGTAATGGCCATATCTGAGCAAGGCGTCCGGCGGGATCCCTAACGCATCACCAATGACTGAAATGTTTTTCAATTTCGCTGAGCGAGCGATATCAATATCGGAAGGAGGCATATTGAAGATTTCCTGTGCTGAAATGGGGCTTTTGCCCAATGCGGTTTGGCGGTGTTACTAATCGATCTCCGAACCCGTGTTGTTCTGCGGCTTATTCTACCTTTTGTGATTATAGAGCGTATACAGGAAACTAGGCGCATTAAGGTATGAATTCCAAGTTGTTTGACAAGTTCTTTGAATTGGGTGACCTGGCCTTGCAGGCTGGGCCTGAAGCTAATAACCAGCCAGGCGCACATGAGGACTTAAATCCCTTTTGCCGTCCTGTAACTGCTATTTATGGTGGGTTTACCCGGAGTTATGGGCGCACCTGTGTAAATCCAGATGCTCTGGGCTGATTAGAAAGATTAAGGGTGCTTTTCAGTAATTAGAAATCTTCAACTTTGATTTGAAATGGGCTCAGCAGGCTGAGTATTTCGGGGAAGCTAAAACTGGCGCCGGTAATGTCATTTTCGAGGGGGTTAATAACATAGTTGCTGGCTCCATTGAATTTGCTGTTCCTGAGGTTGGTAGACCGGAAATGGCTATCCGTCAGGTCGGTTCCGCTGAAATCAGAATCAGATAGGTCGCAACCTTCGAAATTGACATCATGGGCTTTGCATCGTGTCGCAACCAATTCGGTCAGTTTAAGCCCGTAAAAATCAGAAAAACTGATTTCACATTCATCAAGGTAGATGGGCGCAGTATTAAGAATGCTGCTCCAGTCCAGTAATGTCCAATCAATCCCCGTTAACTTACAGTCATAAAATTCACACTCTAGGAAGCGGCTTCGATTAAATTTTACCAGGCTGAAATTGGTATTCTGGAATCGGCAATCTACAAACCTGCATTCTTCTATCGCAGAGTCTGAGAAATCACAATGCTTGAACTGGCATAGCTCATAGTGATTCTGGCTCATTTTCTGCTTCGTATAGTCTAAATCTTCAAAGCGCTTATCGGTATAAGTTTGGTGATTGTCCATGACGGTTCCGGTCTTATTTTTAGAGGGGTTGGCTGGTTTTCTCTAAGTGGCATAATGCCACTGAAAGCGCGGGTGTGATTGCCTGTTACTTAAAAGGGATCAATTTGACCGGGTGTTTATCCAGTACTGCATTGATGAGTGGGTAAAGCTGGTAATCTTGGCTTGCACTTCGTAGCGCTGGCTTGATCTCCGATTTGTCGCCGATAGTTGGTTGTATAGGTAAAGCAACCTGGTATGGGTCAGCGGCTTGGCGACGCTTGTCTGGCACTGGCAGTCCCCTTAGGGTCTAACTTCGTAATAAAGGTTGGCTGCCTCGCCGAAGTCATGTTCTTTAAATCTGGAAAAACCGGCCTCTGCGGTCATCTGCCTGGCGACCCGCGGGTTGAATCCCAGTGTGCCGAGGCCGGCGCCATCGGGTTCAGACATCGCTGAGGACATACAGGCAGAGATGGAAAATCCATAGAACATGGCTAAAAGTGGGTTCTCCAGATTTTTTTCGAAGTCATCATGGCTGCGAATATCCTTTATTAACCAGGTGCCGTCTGGTTTCAGACTCTGGTGAACGGCTTTGATGACGGTCATGGGCTGGGTCATATCGTGGATGCAATCGAACGATAAAATGAAATCATAATTCCCGTTTTCCGGCAGTTTTTCACCGCCGATTGCAAATGCCTCAATGTTACTGAGTCCGGCTTTTTTACTGGCGTTTTTTAGGTTCTCGATGGCGTGTGAATTCGGATCGTAGCCATGGAACTTCGAATTAGGGTAGGCCTGTGCCATGGTTATCAGTGTCAGGCCTCCACCACAACCCACATCGGCTACTAAAGCGCCGGATTCTAATTTTTCTTTGACACCCTCCAATGCGGGGATAATCCGCGGAACCAGGGCTTGCTTGATCCAGGGGCCCAGCATCCGCTCAGTACGATGGGCTGCGTTAGGTCCCAGGTCTTCATAACTGAGTCCAATGCCAGTTTTAAATGCCTCGGCTAGCTTGTCGATGGTCTCGGGAGCAGTGCCGCCGGTAAAAGCACCACCGGCGAAATCAGTTCCGTTCTCTTCATCGGCCAGCAGGGCGGCCCCTTCCGGCGTGAGCTGAAATTGGTCTGGATGATGGTAATCGATCAATTTTGCTGCAGCTTGACCTTGCAACCATTCGAGAATCCAGCGTGGATGATAGCCTGTCTTTTCTGCCAGTGCCGGGGCGCTGGTGATTCCTGAATCCGTCAGGGCTTTGTACAGTCCCAGTCGATCACCGAGGTGAATCATCAGCGAGACCATTTCACCCTGCTTGTAACTCCAGACCTTGAAGGCCAGGCTGCGTAATTTTTGAGCGTCAACTTGGGATGGCAATGGACCGTCTCCTAGAATGTAATGAGGGTTATCATACTCAGGATTGATCGTGCTGTCCTGTGTCGTTGTCTAGAATACTGGGGCTGGGCTAACGACGATAGCCGACTCTGTATGGGAATGTATCGCGGCTGAATGGCTAGGACGGCGTCACAGGTAAAATTGGATTCACAAGATTGCTGACACTGGCTACCCAGCTTGCAATCAAGTTTTTCCCCCTTAAGTAATAGGTTTAACTGTCAAGCAATTGGATTCATTGCCAATCCATTGGTCTAGCGGTCATTCCATGGGTTAAACCTTATTCAGGCTCTGGCTGCGAGTAGTGACACTGTTGAATGCCGTGGGTTAGTGGAGCCAATAAGGAATAATGGGTACGTTTTGTATCCAGTGAGGCTGGTAA
Organism: uncultured Pseudomonadales bacterium; assembly: GCA_964524295.1. Classification (GTDB taxonomy): domain Bacteria; phylum Pseudomonadota; class Gammaproteobacteria; order Pseudomonadales; family Azotimanducaceae; genus UBA9926. The sequence goes on along the minus strand of CAZGCW010000058.1, from coordinate 3,660 downwards.
CGCATTTAAGTGAGTCTGATACAGTCTGTGCACTTAGCAAGGTTAGCGAACCTGGTTTCCCATTAAAGGCCATCACCCAGCGGAACCATTAATTCGACTAATTGAAGATGGCTGAACGAGGGGTGAGGGTCACCGACAGAATCAGAACAGCTGTTTCTACCGACGCAGGTGATGGGGTAATTCAGCGGACTACTCGACAGATCCACGATGTAGCCTTGTTCAACGGGATGTGAATATTTTGTTAGTACCACAATAACAATGTCTTCTTCTGGCCAGACAAAGATGTACTGGCCGTCCAGACCCTGCGCAGCAGCAATGACCATGGGCACGCTTGCGCCATAAAAATAGGCCTCATTCAGGATCCACCACTGGAAGCCATACCAACCATTAGCAGTGAGGCTGCTTTCAACATACTCGGTAGACACAATTTGAGTATCCCGCCATTTGCCATCGCGGGCGTAGAGTAGTCCAAATCGAGCAAAATCGGCCGGTTTCATGTCGATACAACAGTAAGTCATTGGATGCTGGCCAGAGGCATCGAACCAAAGCCCGACTTCGTTGATATCAATGCCAATGGGCGTGAGTATTGTCTGGTTCAGGTAATCATGGGCAGATAACCCGGTGGTTCGGCGAATGATAGGCTCAAATAGTTGCGAGTTAGCATTTGAATAGGCAAATGCTGAACCGGGTGCCCGAACTAACGGACGGTCTATCGAATAGGCGGTCTGGTCATCGTAGAAGAAGACTTGATCGGTTGATGAATAACCTGAGCGCATCTGAAGCATTTGTTTTATTGTGATGTTGGCCTTGTTGGTATCTTGCCATTCGGTAAGAATCTCGCTTGCTTTTTGATCAACCGAAGTGATTTTGCCTTCGCTGATGGCCACGCCGATGGCAGCACTGTAAAAACTCTTGGCCATGGACCAACTGGTTCCAAAAGCGTGTTTATCATAACCGGTTGCGTAGCGTTCACCGATGAGGAAGCCATCTTTTGTTACCAGGACTGACTGAACCGCTACGTCTGTAAAGATGTGGTCGATAACAGCATCAATTGCAATTTGCTCGGTGCCTACCTGAGCGGCCGTTGCTGGGGTTAAATCCCACTCCAGCTCAGGTGGTTGATCATATTGCGTTTCGGGAAGCTGTTCGCTGATAAATTCTGAGATCATCTCGGGCTCAGAACGACTGGCATGATTGCCGAGTGCATTGCTGGTCAGTGCAGCACCTTCAAAACCGAACAGATAACGGATTAATAATAGCCCATCTGAAAGTGCATCATTGGCATTGTTACCATCTATATCTGTGAGTGCTTGATTGCTATCAAGTAATGCGGTGATCTGTTCGCTTGTCGTTCTGGTTGCGTTATCAGACAGGGCGTCACTGATTAGAGCAGCATCCTGAAAACCAAACAGGTAACGCATATAAATAAGGCCATCAGTCAGTGGTTCTGCTTTGCCACTACCATCTAAGTCCCATGAAAAGCACTCTGGGCAGGCGCTCGGCATTGCTTTAGTGTCTGCATCCTTAGCGGTCTGAGAATCGATTGGGTTGGATGTTGTTTTTGAAAAAGTCGTATTATAGGGGCCTCGGTTCTGTCGCTCACCTTTGTCTGCAAGGCTGTGGTGGCAAGCGAATGCCAGGGTTGCTGCAAATAGCCATGGGATTATTTTTGACTTGCTCATTTATCGATAAACTCGCTGGCTAATGGCCTTCGCCTCGGGAAGGTTTTAGGCGGTGGGCTATGGAAAATACGCCTCAACGCCGTTCGGTTACCAGTCACTGTTCTATACAAAGCTTAATACTATAATTATCCTCGTCGCCAAACGCCACTGTTGGCTTTGTTAATGACTGGGTTAGGTAAGGAACCGTCGTATTCTGTTTGGCGCTTTTTCCGGAAATAGGACCGTTGGGTTTATGAGGGTGCGTAAGTGCGGACTGAAATGGTATAGTTTTTTCATTATTCAGGGTCATAGCAGGGAAGTGATGCTGCCGGGTGACTATCCATGCTGAATAGACGGTAACGGGCCGGTTGACTGTGCTGGACAGGAGCAAAATGAACCAAGTAGAACAAAGATTCTCGACAGATTCAGCGATCAATTGGTATCGAAGCCCAATAAAGCCGGATGTGCTGAGTCACCTGATGCGGCGTAGCGACCTGAGGGGCGCGCTTCAGACCTTAGGGCACCTTGGCTATTTTTTTGCAACGGCCGGGTTAGCCTTTTGGCTTTTTGGGGAGATCACCGCGGATAACTGGGTTTGGTCGATACCTGCTTTTACAGCAGCGATGTTTCTGCACGGGACCATGGGGCCCTTCATGGGCTTGATTGCTATCCATGAACTTCAACACCGGACCGTATTTAAAACGCGCTGGTTAAATGTCTTTTTTGAATCAGTCTATGCTTTTATTAGCTGGTCAGACCATATCTGGTACCAACAGAGTCATTCGGTTCATCATCAGGCCACTTGTCATGCGGCTTACGATGGAGAGGTTTTGCTTCCCGTCAAGTTCAGTTTAAAGCAAGGGCAAGTGTGGTTGGGACTACTTGCATGGAATCCACGGACAACCTGGTTGAGGCTGAAAATGGTTTGGCACCATGCCAATGGTCATTTGACCGGTGACTGGTATCAGCATGTCTTGCCTGAGGCAGACAAAGCCCTAAGGCGTCGGCATCGAAATTGGGCCCGCTGCTTAATTGCGGGACATAGCCTGCTCGCATTTCTCTTTTTGATTACCGGACAGGGCTTTTTGATAGTCGTGTTTACATTCGGAACTTTTTACTGCTCCTGGCTGGGTTTCCTGACAGGAGTACCACAACATTATGGATTGAATTCCAATGAACCTGATTTCAGGTTAAACACCCGTACCTACACGTGCGCTTGGTTACCTTCTTTTTACTACTGGAACATGCAATATCATCTTGAACATCACATGTATCCCGCCGTGCCTTTTTTTAACTTGCCAAAATTAAGGCAGGCCATTGAAAATGACCTTCCTCCGGCACCGCATGGACTTTACGCCACCTGGAAAGAATTGTTGTGGATTAAAGCAAGAATTCGTGAAAATCCACATTTTAAAGTTGAGGTTGATTTACCAACAGCTTCTAAATCAACTTATCTGAGAACATAGGTCTTTGATAGGTTGACCTGTCGGCAAGGCTGTCTCGGTAAGGGTCGCGGCCGGAGTCGGGTTAATTCAAAGCTGGGTTAATTTCGTGTTACCACAAAACAGCGGTCTGATAGTTGCCCAAAGGCATAGTCAAAGTAAGTGCCGTTATACATGTCCCTGGTTTTTTCGGTCCAGGCCAGGGCCTGGGGCGTGGAGATGCGATGGTGTATTTGTAGGATACCGCCGTCAAATACCCGATATTCGGCCCAGCTACCGGGGAAGTCTTTGACACAGGCGACTTCTACCCAAGGCCTGTCTCCGGTTGCATCAAACCGCCTGACCCGGTTGCGATGGGTGTGGCCGGAAAAATAACCCCGCAGAGACTGCCTGCGTGCGAATAGATTAATGAGTTTTTCAGATTCATCGGGGTGAATACCGAAATAGTCCGTCGATCGATGAGGTGTTGCAGGATCCCATAACTGATGATGTCCAAAAACTAAAATCGGTTGTGTTGTCGATTGCGCCAGGGCATCGAGCCAGTCCAAGTCACGCTG
>CAZGCW010000057.1:2572-19081 GCA_964524295.1 uncultured Pseudomonadales bacterium | reverse complement strand
GCCCTGTGGAGTCTGCTGACAGCAGCCTCGGGCAGCACCTGAGGCTTTGTCAGCCTTGCCCTGCCCAGGATGTTCATTGGGGTTGGTGAATCTATATTGACACCCGCTTCCATGTCGCTACTGGCGGATCGCTTTCCTGCTCGACAGCTTGGCTTTGCTTCCGGTTTTTATTACATGGGCGTACCTATAGGAGTGGGTGTTAGTTTGTTGATAGTGGGCTATCTAGGCCCCTTGATCGGTTGGCGAAATTGTTTTTATTTGCTTGGCGCCATTGGATTGTGTCTGGCGGCTATGCTGTTCTTCGTTAAGGAAACGCCGCGCCGACAGGTAAGTAACGCCAGTGCGGGGTCAGCTGAGGTTCATCAGAGTTTCATGGCAATGATCAGGGCATTGTTTGCAGCACTGAAAGCCTCCCCCGCTCTTATTATGACGATAGCCGGGGGGGTTGCCTTTCATTTTGTCCTGGGTGCCGCTACTTTTGATCAACTCTGGTATGTTCAGGAAAGAGGATTTGATCGAGCTGAAATTGCCCAGATCACCGGCTGGATAGGGATCGTAGCGGGTATTGCAGGCAATTTGTTTGGCGGTATTGGCGGCGACTGGTTCCTGCGTAAAACGGGCCTGGGCAGGCCCATGTTTCTGTTTGTGATCATGTTGGTGCTAGCGCCGATTAATCTTGCATATCGATTGGTTGACCCGAGTACTTTTTTATTCTGGGTTGGTGTGTTTGCCGGTTTCTTTCAATTAGGCTGCTTCTATGGCCCTACCTTTGCTACCGTGCAGGAGCTGGTTCCAGCGCAGATCAGGGCAACTGTTGTCGCCTTTTATATATTGTTGTTGAATATGGTGGGTGTGGCTATCGGTGTTAGTTTAGCCGGTGTTTATATTGATTATTTGCTGTCTGAGGGCGTTGCTGAACCTTATACCCAGGCGTTGCTATGGTTTACGATCATTTCATTTTCAGCGATTCCTTTATTTTATCTGGCAGGTCGGCGTTATGATTTGGATAAGCAGCGGTTAATGGACTCCAAAGGTTGAATGAAAGCAGAGATAACAGTAGAAAATCGGGAACTGATCGATGCCTATCTGGATAGCATCTGGATCGAAAAGGGCCTGAGTCGAAATACCCTAGAATCCTATGGCAGGGATCTTGAGGCGTTAAGTTGTTGGCTGCAGGCTCGTAATCGTATTCTATTGGAGGCGAATAGAGCAGATTTGCTGGCCTTTCTGGCGCACCGAATGACCTTGGGTTTAAACGCCCGGTCGACAGCACGTGCACTTTCATCTGCACGGTCGTTCTACCGTTTTTTACTTAGAGAAAACAAGATTTCGATTGATCCCACTTTGCAGATTGATAATCCGAAGGTAGGTAGAAAACTGCCCGACGTGCTCTCAGAACAGGAAGTTGACCGATTGCTTGAAGCGCCTGACATTGACACGCCTCTGGGGTTGCGAGACAGGACCATGCTGGAATTTCTTTATGCTGCCGGGTTGAGGGTGTCTGAATTGGTTAATTTAAGGATGACCGAAATTAATTTGCGACAGGGTGTATTGAGAGTGATCGGTAAAGGCAGTAAGGAAAGGCTGGTCCCTATTGGTGAGGAGGCGTTGCTCTGGCTGGATCGTTTTATCAATGAATCAAGACCCAGCCTGTTGAAGGGAAATGGCGCTGCGGACGTAGTCTTTCCCAGTAATCGAGGTGATTTTATGACTCGCCAGGCATTCTGGTATCGCATCAAGGCCTATGCCAGAGTAGCGGCTATTAGAACCTCGCTGTCCCCGCATACGCTCCGGCATGCTTTTGCTACTCATTTATTGAATCATGGCGCTGATCTCAGAGTGGTGCAGTTGCTGTTAGGCCATAGTGACCTGACGACGACTCAGATCTATACTCATGTAGCTAAACATCGATTGAAATCCCTGCATGTAGAACATCATCCACGCGGTTGAGTTTCCAATCTTGGGCAATACAGCCTAAACTCGCTAAACTGACTGTAAAGTTGAGGGTCCCTACTTGAACACACGATTGATAATAGGTTTGCTGGGTCTATTGATCTCCTGGGCAGCGATGTCTGATAACGAGGCGGTTGATGCCGTTCGATTTGCCCTGCAGGAGAATAGCAAGTTACCTGTGGAAGAAGTGGTGGTGAGCCAGATGCCAGGCTTATATGAAGTCGTATTGTCGGATGGCACCGTCCTGTTTACCGACAAAACCGGTACTTATTTCATTGTTGGCGACCTGTATCAGGCGACAGGTCGAAGTTTGGTTAATCTCAGTGATATGCGTCGAAATGAGTTACGGAAGAATTTGATTGCAGGGATAGCCGAGACAGATATGGTGGTTTTCTCACCCAAGTCAGGTAGCAAGAAAACAGCAATCACCGTGTTCACTGATATTGACTGTGGATATTGTCGTAAATTACACCAGGAGATACCTGAGTTGAACCGAATGGGTATAGAAGTTCGATACCTGGCTTATCCCAGAGCAGGTTTGGATTCCGAAAGTTATGACAAAATTGTTTCTGCCTGGTGTGCTGATGACCAGCAAACGGCACTGACCCGGGCGAAAGCAGGTCAAAAAATTGAGCATCTTAGTTGTGCCAACCCTGTTGCTGAGCACTATGCGCTTGGCGGTGCAGTCGGTGTTACCGGAACCCCGTCCATTATATTTGAGGATGGCAGGCTACTGCCCGGTTACTTACCTGCGGAGAGGTTGGCCCAACAGCTTGGAATTTCCTCTGGGGATTGATGCTGCGATACACCCGGACAGGCTCGATCTTTAGAAGGTGTCTGGTCGTTGTTTGGATCAAAAAGTTGTCCTGACGTCATTTCGATCAGGTTTTTCTTTAATGCCGGGCTAAAAAATCGCCCGCTTGCTATATTTAGACACAGTTTGGGTATTTCAGTGCCAGAAATAAATTCCCATCTGTTTTTTGTTCAGCCTGTTTTTTTGATCATGATTTGGCTAACAGTTCGTGACCATTGTCAGGGACTTGTTTAAACTGTGCATCACCCGTACTAGATGGCAGTTAAATGGAAGAGTTCCATCGGATTCAGAGGCTCCCCCCCTATATATTCAGCATTACCGATGCGCTCAAAAACGAGGCTCGCGCCAGGGGAGAGGATATTGTTGATTTTGGCATGGGCAATCCGGATCAGGCTACGCCCAGTCATATCGTTGATAAATTGATTGAAACCGCACAGCGTGGAGATACCCATCGTTACTCCCAGTCGAAAGGTATTCCCAGGCTTCGTCGAGCCATATGTGATTGGTACCAGAAGCGTTATGACGTTGGTTTAGACCCGGAAACCGAGGCCATTGTAACCCTGGGCTCGAAAGAGGGTATTGCTCACCTAGCGATGGCGATATTGGGTCCGGGTGATTCAGTACTGGTACCTAACCCTTCTTATCCGGTGCATCCGTACGGGTTTGTCATAGCAGATGCTGATGTTCGGCACGTTCCGCTGACAGAAGAAACTGACTTTTTTTCTGAGCTTGAAAATGCGATTTTAAATACCTGGCCGAAACCGAAAGTGCTGGTGTTGAACTTTCCGGGAAATCCAACAGCGCATTGTGTGGATTTGGAGTTTTTTGAGCGGGTCGTGGAAATCGCGCTTCGCTATAACATCTGGATTGTTCAAGACCTGGCTTATGCTGACCTGGTATACGATGGCTATACCGCGCCTTCTATTTTGCAGGTAGACAGGGCAAAGGAGATCGCGGTTGAATTCTTCACCATGTCGAAGAGTTATAATATGCCCGGGTGGCGTGTTGGCTTCTGTGTTGGTAATGAAGAATTGATTGGCGCTTTGGCGCGGATTAAGTCCTATCTTGATTATGGAACCTTTACGCCCATCCAGGTTGCCGCTATCGCTGCCCTGGAAGGTGATCAGGAATGTGTAGCCGACATCAGGAAAACCTATCAAAAGCGCCGGGATGTGTTGTGCGAAGGCTTGATGGCGGCGGGTTGGCCAGTAGTCGTACCCAAGGCAACCATGTTTGTATGGGCCAGGATACCGGAAAAATTCCGACATTTAGGTTCACTGGAATTCAGCAAGTTGTTAATTAAAGAGGCGCGTGTCGCGGTTTCACCGGGTGTTGGATTTGGGCAGTATGGGGATGACCATGTGCGATTTTCTCTTATAGAAAACGAACATCGCATCAGGCAGGCTGTGAGGGGGATAAAGAAAGTATTAAAGAGCGCGTAACAACGCAGGGTGGAATTTCACAGACTAATTCGTGAGTAAGTCAATTATGAATATTGGAATATGTGGCGCAGGAACCGTGGCGGGTGGTTTAGTTAGGTTGATCAGCAAGAACCAGTCGTTGCTAGCAGCAAAAACTGGCAAGCCTATTAATATTGTACAGATTGGCTCACGCAGTAAACCGAGCCAGACCGAATTTGAAGCTTTCGCTTTCACGGATAATATATTTGAAGTAGCCAAGAATCCGGCTGTTGATGTTCTGGTCGAGCTCATTGGTGGCACAGAGGATGCGTTAGTCTTGGTTCGTATGGCCTTAGAGGCCGGGAAATCCGTGGTCACTGCGAACAAGGCATTGATCGCCCAACATGGGGAGGAATTGTTTCAACTAGCCCAAGACAAAGGCCAACAGCTTACCTATGAGGCCTCCGTAGCCGGTAGTATTCCCATTATTAAGGTGATGCGAGAGAGCCTGGCTGGAAATGAAATCAAGGCCGTGGTGGGAATTATTAACGGGACCACTAATTTTATCCTTTCTCAGATGTCAAATCCGGGATCAAACGTCGGTTTTGAGGCTGCGTTGGCAGAAGCGCAAGCATTGGGCTATGCCGAAGCAGACCCCACTTTTGATGTTGAAGGACTTGATGCGGCACACAAACTTACCATTTTAAGTGCCATCGCATTTGGTACTAGACTGAGCTTTGACGCTATATACACGCAGGGAATTCAGGAAGTACAGATTGAGGATATTCGTTTTGCGGCGGAACTGGGTTATCGATTGCGTCACCTCGGGATTACCCGAACCGGACCAGAAGGGATCGAACTAAGAGTTCACCCAACACTCATAGATGGGCGTGAGATGCTTGCCCAGGTAGATGATGTGATGAACGCGGTCATGGTTCTCAGTGATGCAGCCAGCCAGACGCTCTATTGCGGCCCCGGCGCTGGCGCGGGACCGACCGCATCGTCAGTGCTTTCTGATCTAGTCGATCTGTCTAGAGGCGCAGTCATTCCGGCACTGGGTTTTCTCCCAGGTGAAACCATTGACCAGCCTGTTTTGAGCATTGACCGGTGTCAGTCTCCTTTTTATCTGAGAATTAGGGTAGCAGACAGGGCAGGCGTCTTGTCCCGTATTACCCGCATTCTCGGAGATTTTGACATCAGCATAGAGGCGCTGCTGCAAAAAGACCCGGACAAAGATATAGCAACGATTGTCATAACAACCGATCAGGTGGTTGAAGAAAAAATGAATACCGCTATTCAGGAGTTGGAGTCATCGGCTGATGTGCTGGAGTCTGTTACGCTGCTTCGAATATTTGATTTTGGCGGATAAGTGGCAGTCAGTCTGCTTAGACGACCCAGAGTAGGGCCTCTCGATGGGGTTGATCCACTCTTTTCAGAACTGCTCAGCAGCAGAGGATTGCAGCATGCTACCGAGCTTGACTATGCGCTAACAGGACTAATTAAGCCTGCTGGTTTGAAGGACTTCAGTCGGGCAGTTGGCCTGATAGAAAATGCCATGGCCAAGCGGCAATCTATTCTCATAGTGGGTGATTATGATGCCGACGGGGCTACCAGCGTTGCCCTGCTAGTTTCCGGTTTAAGGGCCTTGGGCGCCGATAATGTCGGTTATCTGGTGCCAGATCGTTTCAGGCTAGGGTATGGTCTTAGCCCAGAGATCGTTGAGCTCGCGAGCGGTAATAAACCGGATTTGCTGATTACGGTTGATAGTGGTATTTCAAGTGTAGAGGGGGTTCAGCGAGCCTCGTCGTTGGGTATCGAGGTGATCATAACGGATCATCATCTGCCTGGTGACACGTTGCCAGATGCGGCTGCTATTGTGAATCCGAATCAACCAGGATGCCAATTCCAGAGTAAGAATCTAGCAGGTGTCGGAGTCGCTTTTTATCTGCTGGCCGGTGTTCGAGCTCGATTACGAGAACAAGATAATGACAAGGCACACAATCTCAATTTAGCGAGATACCTTGATCTGGTTGCCCTTGGAACGATCGCTGACCTGGTTCCCCTGGATAGAAACAACAGGATACTAGTGGATAACGGCATACGCCGTATTAGGGCCGGACATGCTAATAGTGGTATCAAGGCATTACTCGCGATTGCCGGCATTGATGCGGAAGTGGTCACCACCCGGGACCTGGGTTTTGCTGTGGGTCCAAGACTAAATGCAGCCGGTCGGATTGAAAACATGTCCATCGGTATTGAGTGTTTACTTGCATCAGTTGATACGGCGGATGAATTTGCACAGCAGCTTGACCAATTGAATATGGAGAGGCGAAGTATTGAGTCGGATATGCGTCAGCAAGCCGATGAATTGCTCAAATCGAAGGATTTTTCAAAGACAGACAGTGCCGGCTTATGCTTGTTTGATCCTTCCTGGCACGAGGGCGTTGTTGGAATCCTTGCTTCCCGGATTAAGGATCTATTAAACCGACCGGTATTCGTTTTTGCTCCCGCTATGGATGGTTCGCTAAAAGGTTCTGGAAGGTCTATTCAAGGATTTCATCTGAGGGATACCTTGGCCTTGATTGCTTCAGAAACACCCGGGCTGGTTAGTAAATTTGGTGGCCATGCCATGGCGGCCGGACTTTCACTCGAACAGGATCATTTAGACGCATTTTCAATTCGATTTAACGAGATTACCCGTTCCCAGTTGGGAGATGATCCACGTGAAAAGGTCTGCTATTCGGATGGACCAGTTTCTGAGTTCGGCTTGGCAACAGTGACTAAAATAGTTCGTGACCATCCCTGGGGCCAGGGCTTTGAAGAACCTGTATTTGATGATTATTTTGAAATTGTCTCGCAGCGTTTGTTATCGGGCCAACACTTGAAACTGCAATTGCGTCTAAAAGAATCCCCTTCGATTTTGGAGGGTATTTTTTTCAATCGTAATCAATTGATAGAGGTTCATGAACCCCATTTCGCTTATAAACTTGATGTGAACCGATATCGAGGGATTGATCGGGTGCAATTAGTTATTCAGCACCAATTTTGAATAATTCATAGGGTTAGTGGAATCATCCCGGTAGAAGGTATTTAGACATTAGTTTACAATTCTGCCTTCCCTGGACCAGCCGAAAATATCATGGAAAGCAATGCGATACAGACTAAGATAAAAGACAGTAAGGCACGAACTGATGTGCTGCGGGTGTATCTTTGACTATGAAAACCGAAAAGAACGATTAACCGAGGTTGAATTAGAACTAGCTGACTCTAAAGCCTGGGAGCAACCTGAAAGGGCTCAGAAACTGGGTCAGGAAAGAGCCGCTCTTGAAACGATTGTTGCGACCATAGACCGTCTTGACCAGGGGTTGACAGAAGCTCAGGAAATAGTTGATTTGGCGGTAGAAGAACAGGATCAGGCATTGTTGGATGAGGCTGAAGCTGATTTGCAGGGGCTTCTCAATGATCTTGATGGCCTTGAATTTCAGAAGATGTTCTCAGGTCCGGTCGACGCTAATAATGCTTATCTCGAGATTCAGTCTGGGTCAGGAGGAACCGAAGCACAAGACTGGGCTAATATGCTGCTTCGAATGTATCTCAGATGGTGTGAGGCGAAAGGCTTCAAGGCAGAAATAATTGAACTCTCTGACGGTGATGTTGCTGGCATTAAATGCGCCACCGTCAGGGTATCGGGGTCTTATGCCTTTGGCTGGCTGAGAACCGAGACGGGAGTCCACCGATTGGTGAGGAAATCGCCCTTTGATTCTGGAAACCGGCGTCATACTTCCTTTGCATCGGTGTTTTTGTCTCCTGAGTTGGACGAGAATATTGACATCGATCTCGACATGTCAGAGATCCGTGTAGATACCTACCGTGCGAGCGGTGCCGGTGGGCAGCACGTTAATAAGACCGATTCTGCTGTGCGTTTAACCCATTTGCCTTCAGGTACAGTGGTTCAATGCCAGAACCAACGATCGCAGCATAAGAATCGAGACCAGGCAATAAAACAGCTGAAAGCAAAGCTGTATGAAATAGAACAGCAAAAACGTAACGCGGAGATGCAACAGATAGAAGATGATAAATCGGATATCAGTTGGGGCAGCCAGATCAGGTCTTATGTGCTGGATGCGTCCAGAATTAAGGATCTTCGAACCAATATTGAAACTGCAAATACACAAGCAGTTCTTGATGGGGAACTTGACCCATTTATAGAAGCCAGTTTGAAGCAGGGCTTATAGGACAGAGTGGGAAGCGAATAGATGAGCAAACCAACCATAGAAGAAGACGAAAACGGAATCATCGCTCTGCGCAAGCAGAAGCTGCAGTTGTTACGTGATCAGGGCGGTGCCTTTTCCAATGACTTCAGGCGCAGTCACCTGGCGTCAGCACTGCACGAACAGTACGGTGAGATGGACAAGGATCTGCTTGCTGAAAAGCAATTATCAGCGCAGGTCGCCGGAAGAGTTTTGTTGAAACGGGTGATGGGTAAGGCCAGTTTTCTGACGATTGCGGACGTATCGGGTCGTATCCAGCTTTATGTGAGCCGCAATAACCTGGGTGAGGAAGCTTACGAGGCATTTAAGAGCCTGGATCTTGGGGACATCGTTGGCTGTGATGGTGTCATGATGAAGACGATGAAAGGTGAGCTATCGGTGCAGGCTGCACAGGTCAGGTTGTTGACTAAATCGCTCCGGCCTCTACCTGAGAAATACAAGGGATTGACGGATACGGAAACTCGGTACCGCCAGCGTTACATCGATCTGATGGTCAATGAAGATAGTCGAGAGATTTTTGTAAAGCGGGCTCGTACGGTGGAATTCATTCGCCGTTATCTGGCTGAACGATCTTTTATGGAAGTAGAAACGCCGATGATGCAGTCAACCCCCGGCGGCGCCACAGCGGCCCCTTTTGTTACCCACTACAATGCTCTGGATCTTGATATGTATCTTCGAGTGGCACCAGAGTTGAATCTAAAACGACTGGTTGTCGGTGGTTTTGAAAAAGTCTTTGAAATAAACAGAAATTTCAGAAATGAAGGGATGTCCACCAAACACAGTCCCGAATTCACCATGCTGGAATTCTATTGGGCTTATGCCGATTATAATGATCTCATGGATTTTACTGAGGATCTTTTTCGGCGGTTGGTGATAGAAGTGCTGGGTACAGCTGAATTTCAGTACCAGGGTGCGGCTTTGGATTTTGGTAAGCCCTTTAAGCGCATGACCATGCGTGAGGCGCTTGCTTATTATAACCCGGATCTGGATAAGTCTAGGCTGGAAGACAGGGTATACCTGTTAGAACTGGCTGAGCGTTCTGGTATTGAGGTTAACAGCCAATGGGGGATGGGGAAGTTGACTATGGAGCTGTTCGAAGCATTAGTTGAAGATAAAATTCAGCAACCTGTTTTTATAACCCAGCATCCGATTGAAGTTTCTCCCCTGGCTAGACGCAATGATGAGAATCCAGAATTAACCGACCGTTTTGAGTTGTTTATTATGGGTAACGAGATCGCTAATGGTTTCTCGGAACTTAACGATGCTGAAGACCAGGCTGAGCGTTTTCGTAGTCAGGTGGCTGCGAAGGAAGCGGGAGATGATGAGGCAATGCATTATGATGAAGATTATGTGGTTGCCTTGGAGTATGGATTACCCCCGACTGCGGGTGAGGGTATCGGTATAGACCGATTGGTCATGCTAGTGACGGATGCGGCCTCTATCAGGGATGTGGTGTTGTTTCCTCATATGCGGCCTAGATCCTGAATATTTCCTTGAGCGATTGGTTCAATTCGTTGCCAGCTTGCTGGCAAGACCATTTGCGAGAAGAGTTTGAGCAGCCCTATATGGCATCCTTGGATGATTTCCTGAAAGAACAGCGAGGTCAAGGCAAGGTCGTCTTGCCAGCACATGACGACACTTTTGCTGCTCTTAAGGCGACGCCTTTTGAGCGGGTCAAAGTGATTATTTTAGGGCAGGATCCTTATCATGGTCATGGTCAGGCTAATGGCTTGAGTTTTTCCGTACGCAGACAGAGTGCATTGCCCCCTTCCCTTAGAAATATTTTTAAAGAGATGGCAATTGATCTGGGTCAGCCTGATTTCAAGTTTAAAGACGGGGATCTTAGTGGTTTAGCCAGGCAAGGCGTCTTGCTTCTTAATACGGTATTGAGTGTTGAGAAAAATAAACCCGGCTCTCACCAAAATCGAGGTTGGGAGAAATTGACGGATCGAATTATTTCGCTACTGGATGAGCGCAAGGAAGGACTGGTTTTCATCCTCTGGGGTAACCCAGCTGGAAAGAAGGCCAGGAACATTGATGATCATAAACACAGGATCATCGCTTCTGTGCATCCATCGCCTCTGTCGGCCTATCGGGGCTTTTTTGGTTCCCGGCCCTTTTCCCAGTGCAATGAATATCTGCTGTCTCGCGGTGTGGAGCCGGTGCCTTGGCTGCATGAGCTGTAGTATGGCTGTTCAGGGCAAGTGAAGAAATTGCCGGCATCAGCTTTGCTGGAACTCGACCAAGCGAAGCAGCGTTTTATTAGGGCCAGGTTTGGGCGTTCTGGTACTACCTGGATTCAGGCGTTTCCGGAACTGATTCAGGCCTGTATGGCACAATGGGATTTGACCTTGATTGGTCGTGCGGAAACTGGGTTAGAAGTTAACACGGTTTTTTTCGCGGAGCGCGGAGCGCAACAGTGCGTCCTTAAGGTAGGCCTGCCGCAGCCAGAACAATTGACCGAAATAGAAGCCCTGAGGCTATTTTCAAGTAACAGGGTAGTCCCTGTTCTGGACTGGGATGAACCAAAACGAGCCTTGCTGATGGAACGGGTTCGGCCGGGTCTGACATTGAGGGGCCTACTTGCTAATCCTGCGTTGGATTGTGACTTGGTCCACCATGCGGCGCCGTTATTGACCTCTATACAGGTGCCCGCGGACAAAAATGATCATTTGCCGACTTATCAGGATTGGTTGAAGGGTGCTTTTGACGTTGCAACATTCGAGCAGACCCCGAGACTGGCGGCTCATGTTGAATTAGCCAATAAATTCAATCGTGTGTTGACCAAGAAATGGCGCGATGTTTCAGTGCTGCATGGCGATCTGCATCATGAAAATATCCTACAAGATAGCGCGCTCGGTTGGGTTGCTATCGATCCTAAAGGTGTGATTGGTCCACGCATCTATGATTGTGGGCGGTTTATTCATAATTTTCTGCCCTATTCAGGGCAAGATGGGGCTGGACCTGAAACGGTGGTTTCGGATTCTGATTTAGTATTCAAGCGATGCCAGAGGTTGTCTGAATTAAGCCGTTACCCAGTAGAGGATTTAATCGCGGTTGGGTTTATTGATCTCGCTCTGGCGACCTGTTGGTCGTTTGCGGACGGCGAGCCAGTGACCTATCGATCATTGGATGCGTTTGCTTATTGGTTGGAAAATCACTTTGATTAGGGGCTGTGATCCCTTGCGTTATAAAATGACTGTAATTCAGCTGATTCGAGAGAACGCTAGCTGCCGGCCGCCTGCAGAGACTTCAATCCGCCTTGAGGCACTGTTGATCTGGGCCAATATGAGGCAACCTTTTTTTGTTTGGACTATGGAAAGAATGGAGCCGATGGGTTTGTTCTCAGAGGTCAGCCTAGTATGTTCATCAATCTGCGTCTCCGATGAACCAGTAAAAAGTCGTTTCTTGGTTTCTCCTAAAAAGTGCACTCGGGCGATGATTTCCTGGCCCAGATAACAGCCCTTGTTAAAATCGATGCCTTCTAGCCTGTCAAGATCTAGGGATTGGGGTAGATAGGTATCACTCGTATCAGGATTGACCCAGATGATACCAGCCTTGATATCCTCGGTTAGCCAGGTGTCTAAAGAACCGGTCGCGGTAAGCGGTTGGCGACTCCAGATCTCTCGTCGAGAGGCCATGGCTGGAAGAGAGATATTGAGGCTGCCCGAGATTGTCTCCTGCTGATGAGTCCCATAGCAGTACCAGTTTTCAGAAACATCGGTCATCTTTGCCTTGGAAAAAACGATATACTTGGCAAGAAATGATTCGATGGCCTTAACAGAGTCGCGATGCATTCTGAGTAGCAGACTGGTTTCGTTTGGAGCAGTCTGAGGGTCACAGTCCTTCTGCAGGGTTGCCGCTGGCGTTATTCTTGAAACGATCATAGTCGTTTTTACCTTGCCTTGAATATTGCAGATAGCCCCGAGCAGTGCGGGTACCTGATCGAGTCTGGCAAGGTCGCAGGTGGTATAACCCTGGAGGAATGTTTCAGCGTCGCGGCCCTTGATCATAAGGAATCCGAAGTGAGTGAGTGCAGTAAGGGCCATATGATTTACTTTGTATAAAGCGGTTAGTTTACCGCTTTCTGTGTGTTTTGGTGATGCTTCGTTAGTGAAAGTCGTTTTTTTACTAACGGTAAACCTTTTTTACAATAAGGTAGTGGGGGATTCAATCAATGCCAGGATTTTCACAAATGGAATTAAATCGACTCAGCTGGCGATGTCGTCGAGGCATGGCGGAATTAGATTTGTTGCTGGTTCCCTTCTTTGAAGATGCTTTTACTGACTTAGCTGAAAATCAGAAGCGTACCTTTGTTAGTCTGCTGGCCGAGGAAGACCCCGTACTTTGGGAGTGGTTCAGCGAAAGAGCTGAACCTTCTGATTCAGCTACTCAGGCTCTGGTCCAGTTCATGCTTACTAGAGTCCGACCGTAATCGACTCCCTGCCTGAGTCAGTATTTTGTGTGGCATTACGTCCGGGTATTTCCAGTTTGAAGTTGATGAGTCTGTTTATTTGCCATGGGTTGGCGGTAGTAGGCACCTTAAACAGTGGGCTGTCTGGTTATTTGGTTGTCGCACTCAGTTATGCTGTTCTGGTTCATTTCTGCGCGGCAGTGAATGCAGAGGTAGGCCTTGATGCGCCGAGGAAAGTGGTTAGTGTGACCGGGGATGGCAACGTCTTTGACTTGTTTTTCGGGGATGGATCGCAACAGCGGGGACATCGACTGGGTCGTTGCTGTGTAACGACATGGATGCTGGTCTTTTGCGTGCAAAGTCGCACGGGTCTGCGGTTTTATATTTCAGTTTTCAGAGACAGCGTCCCAGCACCGGCATTTCGTCGAGCTGCAGTCGCTCTGCGTTTCAATGGATGATGGGACCCTGTTTCAGTTCTAGGCTGATTCAGTCTGTAGGAAATTTAAAGGTTCTAGAATCGTATCTTCACTATCAGTGGCTAATTGCGGATAGTCCTGGTTGAAATGCAGTCCTCGGCTCTCGTGTCGTTTTAGGGCGCTATTGACAATTAACTCGGCGACCTGGGTTAGATTGCGCAGTTCAATCAAATCACTATTAACGCTGAAATGGCCATAGTAATCGGATATTTCTTGTTGCAGTAAATGTATCCTCCGTTTAGCTCTTTGCAGCCTGCGATTGGACCTGACGATACCGACGTAATCCCACATCAGACGACGCAGTTCTTCCCAGTTATGGGAGAGAATGACGTCTTCCTGCGAGGCCGTGACCTGGCTTTCATCCCACGAGGGAATCGATCGAATATTGATTGATGCAGCAGGTTGGGCAGTGATATCCGCTGCCGCAGAGCGGGCGAAAACCATGCATTCCAGTAACGAGTTGCTGGCCATCCTATTAGCGCCATGTAATCCGGTAAAACTCGTTTCGCCGATGGCATACAGGCCCTTTATATCGGTTCTGCCGTTAATGTCGGTGACGACGCCCCCACAAGTGTAGTGTGCAGCGGGTACGATAGGGATAGGGTCTTGAGTAATATCTATACCAAATTCCCGGCATTTACGGTAAATGTTCGGGAAGTGTTTCCTGGTAAAAGTGGCTGGTTTGTGACTGATATCCAGTAATACAAAATCACAACCCACTCGTTTCATTTCATGATCTATGGCTCGGGCGACGATGTCTCTAGGCGCCATTTCTGCCTCGTCATGGAATTTGTGCATAAATGGAGTGCCATCAGGCAGCTTTAGCCGAGCCCCCTCGCCGCGTAGCGCTTCGCTGATCAGAAAAGACCGGGCGGTGGGATGGAAAAGGCAGGTAGGGTGAAACTGGTTGAACTCCAGGTTGGCGACTCTACAGCCGGCTCGCCAGGCCATCGCGATACCATCTCCTGAGGCGGTATCGGGGTTACTGGTATATAAGTAGACTTTACTTGCGCCCCCCGTTGCCAGAACGACGTAAGCAGCTTGAAACAAGTCTACTTGTTTGGTTTCCAGATTCAGGGCATAGGCACCAAGGCAGTGTTTTGATGCAGCCCCCAGAGTGTCGCTGGTCAGAACATCAATGGCGATGTGATTAGTGTAGATCTTGCAATTAGACTGTTTTGCCAGAGCTGCACCTAAGCGGTGCGAAATCTCCCTGCCGGTTGCATCCGCGGCATGAATTACTCTTCTGTGACTGTGTCCACCTTCCTGGGTAAGATGGAATTCGGATCGGCCACTGCTGCTGACGCGTCGGTCAAAGCTGGCCCCCATGGTGACTAGCCAGTTGATGATATCAGGGCTTTGTTCTACAACGTGCTTAACGACATCACGATGGCATAAGCCGGCGCCGGCAATCAGTGTATCTTCGATATGAGAGTCGGTTGTGTCGTATTCATCTAGTACCGCGGCCATGCCACCCTGAGCATAGTAGGTTGAACCTTCATTGGGATCTTCTTTACACAACATGGCTATATTGCTCGTCGCGGGCAAATTCAGAGCCAGGGTCATGCCGGCTGCGCCACTGCCAATGATGAGCACGTCTACTTCATGACGGGTACCAGAGAGTGATTTAGGCATGGTAATCCTTTTAAAAAAAGTGATGATAAACCGGCTCAGGGATTCCTCATAGGATAATTCTGATATCATCTGAGATTTGATCAAGGCGGGTTAACGAGATAACCCTGAACTTTTCAGGTGATAAGGTGTCATACTGACACCTTGCGAATTTTTATATTGATTGGTAGAGCTTGAACTCTGAAACAGAATCAGACAAGAGGCTGGTAGAGCGTGTAAAGCGAGGTGACAAGCGGGCATTTGACGTGCTTGTATTAAAGTACCAGCATCGAATTGCAAATCTGATAACACGCTATGTTCGTGATCAGGATGAAGTGCTGGACGTCACCCAGGAAGTGTTTGTTAAGGCTTACCGGGCGATGGATAAGTTTCGAGGAGACGCACAGTTTTATACCTGGTTGTACCGAATTGCGATTAATACGGCGAAAAATTTTCTGGTTGCCCGGTCAAGAAGACCACCAGACACGGATATTGATGTAGATGAGCGGGAATTTTCTGAACAATCTGTTGTCATAAGCGAAGGAAGCAATCCTGAGGAACAGTTATCAGGAGAGCAATTAGAGCGCGTTCTCCAAAGAGCGCTGGAAGCGTTGCCGGAAGAATTGCGAATCGCTCTAATGTTAAGAGAGTTTGATGGTTTGAGTTACGACGAAATAGCGCACGTGATGGATTGCCCGGTTGGCACGGTCAGATCGAGAATATTTAGAGGTCGTGAATCGATTGAGAAAAGTATTGCCAAGATGGAATCGGCCTGATGTTATACGACTTGAAGTTTTACGACTTGAAGTCATACGAGAGGTTTTACGAGGTGGTTAAAATTAATGGATAACAAGAAACTACTATCAGCACTCTATGATGGTGAACTTTCCGAGGTGGAGGAGCATCAATTACTGAGGCAGGCGGATGTTACCTCGTCCAGTAAAGATTGGGTACTTTGGCAGGAAATCAGGCTGGCCGGTAAAGCGATTGAATCAAAGCGTCGACTTTCGCCGAAACAGCACCAAATGCTGTATGAACGAGTTCAACATGCTATTGCTGAAGAGCCGCACTTGGCAGTTGAACCTGCTTTTGGTTACGGGTACAAACTGCAGCAGAACCTGATTGATATTCGCCGTAAGGTGGCGAATCACATGCTGCCTTTGGGTGCGATGGCGGCGATGCTGGCCCTGGTGTCTCTGGTCAACTTGAATCCAGCTCTGGATGGCCCGGCGACAACGCCAAATCTAGCCCAGGATGAGACTAACCATGAATTTAACAGGCAGACTTCAGGCGCTGAAAACGTGGCTCTGGCCGGTAGTTTAGCTTCGGGAATGATGCCTACGGATGGTGTGGCAGCTGGCCCTGAACTAAAAGAACTTGACGAAGAGGGTAAACAGCGTTTACGTGCCTATTTGTACGAGCACGACAGAATGAATCAGTTACCCAGGAATAGCCGCTTTGTTAACTATCCCAGCTCGAACTCAAAGTAGGGTTGCCGCATGAAAAAGCCAGGATTACGCCCAATTGTCAGTCTGATTATGGGCGCTTTGAGTGGCTTGGCGTTTGTCAC
>CAZGCW010000057.1:0-2562 GCA_964524295.1 uncultured Pseudomonadales bacterium | reverse complement strand
GATGGTTCGGCTCAGCAGTGGCTGGAGAAAATGATCCGAGCGAAGCAGTATGAAACCTATTCAGGTGTATTTACGTTCATTCGGGGAAAGGATTTTAATACCATGCGCATCTCCCATGAAAATCAGGATGGTTTGGTGCGCGAAAGTATTTATCAATTAAATGGCGCAACCAGAAACCTGCTCCGGACTGGCGATGAGATTATTTGTTACCACGATGCACATGACCCAGGTGAGTTAGAGCATGACCTCTCTCTGGGGCCTTTCAGTCAATCATTTTCCGACCTACTGACCAGTTTT
The DNA here is from genome assembly GCA_964524295.1 of uncultured Pseudomonadales bacterium. GTDB lineage: Bacteria > Pseudomonadota > Gammaproteobacteria > Pseudomonadales > Azotimanducaceae > UBA9926. Next base: position 2,265 of record CAZGCW010000057.1, on the reverse strand, counting down.
CAAAGTGGCTATCGACTGGCCCTGCATGGCAGAGATCGAGTGGCTGATAGATCTGCAGTGCAGTTATCTGTTCAGCCACGAGATGATGATCGCTATGGTTATATGCTGTGGGTCGATGAAGCATCTGGATTGCTGCTTCAGTCACATTTGATTGGTAGCGGAAGAATAAGGGAGATTTTCCAGTTTTCACAGGTGTCAATTGGTGAGCCCGTCGGAGAAGATGCTTTCAACCGAATACCTGTCAATGCGGTTTCACATCATATGACCGATGATTTGAAGGAATCCGAGTCTAGGCCCTCATTCAAAGTCCGGTGGTTACCCAATGGGTTCAAGACGGTAAGAGCATCAGGGAACAGACTTCATTTTAGCGATGGTGTTGCCACCTTTTCAATTTTTATCGCCAAAGCCAAACGGCTCCCAGAAATGGCCACAGAGGTGAATGGTAAAGCGGTGGTGACCCGGTTATTGAGGGATAATCACGGCCAGATCACCCTGGTAGGTAACGTCCCGGTACAAATGGCCAAGAAGGTCGCAGATTCGGTAGAGCCGGTTATATACTAGACTCTAAGACTAAACTTCGGCTGATGAATATGATGACCCTTAGTTTGGATGCTCAGGTAGTTGAGCGTCATCCCTCCAGTGTTGAAGTTCACCTAACTGGTGCTGGCTGCAGCGGTTGTAGCAGGCACTGTTCCGACAGGCAAGTAGTGACACTACCGGGGGAGTTTGAGCAAGACAGCATAAAAATCAGTCTGTCCGGCAGGGTATGGGTTAAATTGCTTGTCAATAGTTTGTATTTACCATTAGCTATGTTTGTTATATTGCCCTGGTTTGCGAGTCACATGACCACCTCAGCAATGGTGCAGGGATCAGTCGCCGTATTGGGCTTGGCACTGGGTATCATAGGGTGTCGTCGAATGACGTTTAACGACATTAAAATAGAGTAGAGGGAGTGCGATGAATTCGTTGAGATTACTGGTAGTTTGCATTGTCGCTGTGTGTTGGTTGGCACCAGAGAAGGTACATGGGAGCTTGCCTGATTTCACTAGCCTGGTGGCTGAATCGTCGCCAGCCGTGGTTAATATTACGGCAACTCGAGAGGCTAAGACTCGGTCAAATCAGTTCAATCAGGACGAAGTCCCTGAGATGTTCAAGCGCTTTTTCCGGGACTACCAGGGAAAACCAGCACCCAGGCCTGCAACCGGCTCCGGGTTCATTATTTCTGAAGATGGTTACCTGTTAACGAACCACCATGTGGTTGAAAATGCCACTGAGATTGTTGTTGCTTTAAGTGACAGACGTGAGCGAGTAGCCAGGTTGGTCGGTGCAGACCCTGTTTCGGATTTAGCGTTATTGAAAATAGATGCTGAAGATCTTCCTGTTGTCGAAATCGGCCAGTCTAAGAATCTGCAGGTTGGAGAGTGGGTGGTTGCTATCGGCTCTCCGTTTGGATTTGAGCTTTCTGTTACGGCCGGTATTGTCAGCGCCAAGGGCCGGAGCCTGCCTGATGAGAGAGGCAATTATGTGCCTTTTATTCAGACAGATGTGGCCATTAACCCAGGAAACTCCGGTGGGCCGCTCTTTAATTTAAAAGGCGAGGTTGTTGGCATTAACTCGCAGATTTTCACTCGATCCGGTGGGTTCATGGGACTCTCTTTTGCAATTCCTATTGACGTTGCCATGGAAGTTGTTCAGCAACTAAAAGATAAAGGGGTGGTTTCCAGAGGTTGGTTAGGCGTTCAGATCCAAAAGGTAGATCGTGATCTGGCGGAATCCTTTGGTTTGGATAGAGCCGCTGGTGCACTCGTGACCCAGGTATTTGCTGATAGCCCAGCGGAGCGAGCTGGCCTAAAAGAAGGCGATATTATTGTTGAATTTGCCAATCAAGCAGTTGACCTGTCTTCTGATTTACCCCACATCGTGGGTCGGACCAAAGCGGAGTCTGAAGTGACTGTGGTTGTGGTGAGGGCCGGTGACAGGAAAGTACTACCGGTGACGGTAGGCAAACTGGATCCAAAGGGCCAGAATATGCCTTCAGTTCTCTCTGGAAATAACCGCCTGAATCGGCTGGGTATCCGAGTTAGAGAATTGACCAAGGAAGATGAAGCTCGTCTGGGGACCGATAGGGGCGTTGTAATCGAGGAAGTGGGTGTTGGTTCTGGTCAAAATGCCAATTTACAAAAGGGTGATGTCATCACAACTGTTGATGGCCGCTGGGTCGATTCTCAAGAAGAGTTAGGTGAAGTCCTCGAAGGGTTAGCGGTC
>CAZGCW010000056.1:0-19263 GCA_964524295.1 uncultured Pseudomonadales bacterium | reverse complement strand
AATCGAAGCGAGCCTGAACGCCTGCCATCTCTGCTGAGGCGGCTTGTGCATCGGCTGTGGCTGCAAATGCTGCCAGGTTCTCATGATTGCTAAACCAAAGCAGGTCACGGGTTGCGGTTGTTTTGTAGGGAGTCCAAACAAACGATGTTGGGATCTCGATACCAGCCTTGTTTGCCTGTTTTACGTAGAAGTCCCTGGCAGACATGACATCTTCCAGATCTTTACCGTCAAGGTAGTTGCACATGAACACTTCACGAATATCCGCTTGTACTGACAAGCAGGCTGAAATTGCAAAAATCAGAAAGGCCGCGAATACTATTTTGATACGTTCCACTTTACTTCTCCTTAGTAATTTCTATTTACTATAAAATAATCAAAACAATAATTCTATAACTTATCGTTGCGCGTCCTGTAGAGATCGAAAATCTCATGAATCGATCTCAACAGTAACAGTGATATTATCTGAGATTATTCAATTGAATTAACTTCACTTAAGTACTTGTGAGATCATGGCAAAATAGCATTGCCGGTCTGGAAGTGGTTTTGATACAGTTTAGCCTGCGCCATTAACCACCCAGAAGAGGGCCAGTTTTAGGAAAAATATGAGTAATCCTTTTTTTAACGTATGGCAAACGCCCAATGGAATACCCCCATTTTCGGAAATAAAACCCGATCATTTCGAAGCGGCTTTTACCGCCGGCTTCAAACAAAATATTGAAGAGATTAATGCCATTATTAGCTGTACTGAAAACCCTACTTTTTCGAATACCGTAGAGGAATTAGAACGATCAGGTGAATTACTAAGGCGGGTAGAAGCTGTTTTTTTTAATCTTGCGATTGCCCACACTAATGATCAGATTCAATCTTTAGAGTTAAAAATCGCGCCGCTTCTGGCTTTGCATGAAGCCAAGATATACCAGAACTCAAAACTGTTTAAACGAATTACTCAGGTCAAAGAAACCGCGACGGGATTAGACCCAGATCAAACCCAGCTCATTAATGATTTGTTCAAGGAATTTGTTCGCGCGGGTGCTGCCCTGAACCCGGGAGGTCGCCGGGAAGTGCAGAAAATCGATACGAAACTGGCCACATTGATGACTGAGTTCGGTCAGAATGTGCTCAAAGAAAGTAACCGCTTTGAATGGGTCGTCGATTCTCCCACTGTGTTGGCAGGCTTACCCCAGTGGGTTCGTGATGCTGCTCTGGCAGAGGGCTATGAACGCGGCCGCACAGGTCAGCATGTGTTTACACTATCGCGTTCGTCGATCACGCCGTTCCTGCAATTTGCTAATGACCGAGACCTGCGAGCAACCATTTATCGAGCTTATACCCGTTGTGGTAATCGTGATAACGCGCAGGACAATAAGGTGATCCTTTCCGAAATTGCCCAGTTGAGGGCCCGCCGGGCGAAAAAATTGGGTTTTGTTGATCATGCCGATTTTATGTTGTCTGATCGGATGGCTGGCTCGTCCGTTAACGTCAGAGATTTATTGGATCAGATATGGAAACCGGCCAGGCAGAGAGCCGTTGACGAAGCAAACGCCTTGCAGCAGGTAATTCAAGAAGAGGGCAGTAACTTTCGCCTCGCTCCGTGGGACTGGGCCTACTATACCGAGAAAGTTCGCCAGCAGAGGTTTGATCTTGATGAGAGTGTCTGTAAACCCTATTTTTCCCTTGAGCGGGTACGTGAAGGGGCCTTTGCTGTTGCCGGCAAACTATTTGGCATCCGTTTTGTCTTGATGGAGGATGCGCCAACGTATCATGCTGACGTCAATTGTTATCGCGTTGAAGAAGCGGACGGAACGTTTGTCGGTCTGTTTATGACCGACTATTTCGCTAGAGATTCGAAACATTCGGGTGCCTGGATGAGCGATTTTCGGTCCCAGAGCCATTTGGATGAAGCGATCACGCCGGTGATTATCAATTGCTGTAATTTTTCGAAATCTGACCCTTGTCTGTTAAGTATGGACGAGGTCAGAACCTTGTTTCATGAGTTCGGTCATGGCTTACATGGCTTGCTCTCGAAGGTACGATATCCAAGTCAGTCAGGGACTAATGTCAAGCAGGACTTCGTAGAATTGCCGTCACAAATTATGGAACACTGGGCAACGGAGCCTGAGGTGATGCAGCAATACGCTCGGCATGTCGACTCTGGGGAGGTCATTCCCATGTCCTTGGTTGAAAAGTTGATCGAGTCTGAAAAATTTAACCAGGGCTTTGCGACCAGCGAGTATCTTGCTGCCAGCTACTTGGATTTGGCCTGGCATGAAATTGACGAGGAGATGCCGAGTGTCAGAGCGCTGGAAACCGCTGTGGCGCAAGATATGGGGCTACACGAGGCCATAGATCCAAGATACCTTTCGACGTACTTCAAGCATATATTCGAGGGGCAGGAATATTCAGCTGGATATTACGCCTACATATGGGCTGAGGTTCTTGATGCCGACGGCTTCGAAATCTTCAAGGACCATGGCATTTTTGATGAGGCAACAGCGCAGGGTTTTAGAAAGCACATACTGGAAGCCGGAGGGACTGCTGAGCCATCGGACCTTTACCGAAGATTTGCTGGTCGGGAGCCTCGGGTTGAAGCGCTATTGCGCCAGCGCGGTCTGGATTGAGGATGGTTGTTTGTTGTTTTGCGTTTTACCCGCATCCTGGTTCGATGCCTCTTTAGCAAGGACGCCAGGGTAGAAACAGCCAATAGGATAGGGTTAAAAACCCTCAACCGAGCGGTCTCGGTTTTCCGGATAGTGGGCGAGTTAACGGATTCATTTACTGCGCGTTATAAAAGCAGATGAGCGCTGACAAAAATCAAGTCCGACCGTTCAGGAATTCCCATTGTCCGTTATCTCAACGGTACGTAAATGGCTGGTATTCGGTGTTACCCGTGTTTGAGGTTTTGGGTTTTCGTTATCTTCAACAAGGTTACCCTGCATTTCGCGCAGGCTAAGGCTGGAGGTGTCCGGGCTCACGGCTGCAGACTCCCGAGTAGAGCTATCGAGTAAAGCACCGGGTTCATCAAGGATGAAATCTGGACTGACAAGGGGGGGTGGTTTTGCTGATGGCTCAATTAAAGGACTACCATCGTTTTCTTTCACGCTTAGCGCCGAAGTGTCGATATTAACGGCATCCGAATTGCTGGGCTGCGTGGACAAGTCATCACCAATAGCAGCTATGGCCAGTCCGCTCAGGTCTAAAGCAGGTGCCGGGACTTGATCTGATGGTGCTACTAGAAAACCTACATTGGCAGCGAGGGAAAGCTGAGGATCAGATGCGTCAGTCTGATCACTCGGAGCCTCGCTGATGGGTTTTATATCCTCCGGCTCTTCTTTAATCAGACGAATTCGCGCATCGGCACCCACGGCTTTGAGGGCTGACATCACTTTATAGGCTTCGTCCTTATTGGTTGAGCGCTTCATGACGATGGTCTTGCCAGAGAAAAGCGTGGCTATTTTCTCCTCATCCGCCCGAATAAGACTGGCCATGCGCGCTTTGACTTGGGTAACGTCAAAACCATCCAGAACATTACCGGAGAAAACCACAACAAAAGTTGGAATACTCATTACGCCAATCCTTTCAGGACGTGAAAAATAGGGTGCAGGTACAAACCGGTAAGCCAGCGACCTCTGGTGGTCATCCAGCTTGTAACCGGGTCCATTGCTGGTCAATTTTAGTTTTTAATTGCTCCAGGCCATGGTCATTTGAAATCACCTGGTCTGCTTTGGCCATTCTGGCCTCGTTGTTCAGTTGAGCATTAAGTCTGTTTTCTATGGCATCTCGGCTTAAGTCATCTCTTGCCTGGCAACGTTCTATCGCCGTCTGCCTTTCAACGGTAATGACCCAGACTTCATCGCCTAAATCTGTCCAGTCTGCTTCGATTAGAACCGCTGCCTCAAAAATAATGACGGTTTTGGCATCGTTTAACTGGACCTGTTTAATGGCGGTCTCTGCCAGTTTTCTAATTTCCGGCCAGACAATATCGGTTAATTTGTTTAATTCCGCTGGTCTACCGAATACTTTGGAGCCAAGAACTCGACGATCAATTTGCTGGTCGTCGCCGAGAATATCTGTGCCAAAAGTACTGACAATGCTTGCGTGGGCTCTTGTTCCTGGCATATAAGTTTCGTGCCCGAGTTTATCAGCGTCGATTATGTGAGCACCGAGTGATTCAAGGTACTTGGCTGCAGTTGATTTTCCAGAGCCAATTCCCCCTGTTAGGCAGATTACGAACATATTAGTCTCAGTTATAAAAGTCCTAATCTGCCATAGAGTAGTTATGATATAAAGTGTCATGCGAGGCTTCATGACAGAATAATACCCTGGGATAGTTTTAATCTGTCAGCAGCTTGATATAAGACAGGGTTTCAAGAGATTGGGGGTAATTATGAGTATTATGAATGGTGTAAATAGGGGATCGGAATGACTCAAAAGAGGCAGGCAGCCATTGTCGGAATTCATGAATATCCAAGCCGGGATGTTGAAGGTGAAATCAGCCCTCTACAGATAAAGGCTGAATCTGCGGCCAGAGCTTTAGAAGATGCGGGCCTTAATTGGTCGGACGTAGATGCGATATATGATGCGGGCGAAGGTGGTGGCATGGGCGGACTGACCATTGCCGAGTATTTTGGTCTGCAGCCGAGTGTGATCGATACGACAAGCGTAGGAGGCAGTTCATACGAATTTCATGCGGCCCATGCCAAGCGGGATATTGCCGCAGGTAAATGCAGTGTGGCTTTACTCACCTACGGCTCTACAGCGCATAGTAACGCGCGAGCGATTGGTGTGGGCGGCCGTGGTGGGGCGTCGATGCATCCAGCAGAGAATATGGATGCATTTGCAGGGATGACGCTGATTGCAAATTATGCAATGGTCGCGCACCGACATATGCATAATTACGGGACGCGCAGTGAGCAGTTGGCGGAGATCTCCATCGCAACACGATTACATGCCATGCGTAATCCGCAGGCAGTGAAGGCGATGGAGGATCTGGAATTTTTGGATATCAGGGAGACGACTATTGAGGATGTAGTCAGTTCCAGAATGATAGCCGATCCGTTGCATCTGCTTGAATGTTGTATGATTTCAGATGGTGGCGGTGCGGTAGTTATTGCTTCACCGGAGGTGGCCAGGGACTGCAAAAAGTCTCCGGTTTGGATCTTGGGTAGTGGCGAGGCAACAAAATATCCTACTTCAGGTGGGGACATTACCTGCAGTGCAGCAATTCAGTCGGGGCCGCAGGCCTTTGGAGAGGCAGGTGTCACGCCGGCAGAAATGGATATTGCCATGATCTATGATTCCTTCAGTATTACGGTTCTAACCCTATTAGAGGACCTTGGATTCTGTCGGAAGGGCGAAGGCGGAAGTTGGGTTCAAGGCGGCAGGCTGCGTTATGACAGGCCCCTTGATGGACCTGCATTGAATACCGATGGGGGTGGCTTGTCATCCAATCATCCAGGCATGCGTGGGATATTTCTGTTGATAGAGGCCGCCAGACAGTTACGTGGTGAGTCCTGTTCACAGGTCGCTGATGCGAAGCTCGCTGTGGCTCATGGCAATGGCGGCATGCTGGGCAGTCGACATTCAGCTGGAACGATTATCTTAGGGAGAGATTAATGAATGAACCAGTAAGACCGTTACCTAGAGCTGATGAATTCGATACTCGGGAATTCTGGGAGGGAACCAAACAACGTGAATTCAGATATCAGCAGTGTAAACAGTGTGATGAGGTGGTTTTTTATCCCAGACGTCACTGTCCTGGCTGCACCGGAGGAGAACTGATATGGAAAGTCTCTTCAGGGAAAGGCACAGTTTATACTTATAGCGTGGTCAGGCAGAGTTACCATCCATTTTTTAGAAACAGGGTTCCCTATGCAGTGGCATGGATCGACTTGGAAGAAGGGCCGCGTATATTGAGCAATGTGGTGGGGGTCGCTGACCCGCTTTCAGATGTGTCGATAGGAATGGCGGTGCAGGTAGAATGGGAAGAGCACGAGAGTCTGAATATACCCTTATTCAAGCCGTTAGTCAGTTAAATGTTGTCTGGATCAAGCGCGAGTTAAACGACCCCGAGCGATAGTGTCAAAGCCAAACCCTTTTTACGGGGCTTTTTGCGCGTTTCAGTTCCAAGTTTGGGTGCTTAGCCACTCGGCATTGATACCGTCGCTGTGCCAAAAACGCGCGTCTCAGATTTTTCATTGGTGACAGTTAAGTCGATTTCAAGCGTTGAAGCTTCTTCATCTATGTCTGTGACGACGCCATTGACTGTATAAATCTGATCCGCCATAACAGGCGCTCTGAATATGGTATCGATAGACTTAATCTCTGCACATTGAGCCCATTGGTGGATCATCGCTACCAGATAGGCCTGGCTCAGGACGCCCGGGATCATCGCGCCGGCGAGGCCCTCTTTCTTTGCGCCTTCATGATCTGTGAAACGCGGTGCGTTCCAGCCTACCAGTCTGGCAAACTTTGCGCCGGTAGCCAGCGTCGTGTCCGGGGAAAAAGTAGGCAATTCTGCACCAAATTCGACATCAGATAGTTTTTCTATGTTCATTTTTTCCGCTCCCGCATCACCATTCGGCTATCTGAGTTAGCCAGGTGTCGGCGTTCCGCGTCGTAAAACTCGATTCTGGCCACAACAAAAACCATCCGTCCTGACCGGCCGGTTTTTGTATAAATGTCATGTAGGTGAGTCTTACCCGTGATGGTTTGGTCTGGTTTGATTGGGATCAGGCACTCCACACCCTTGCCTGCATCCATGCCCAGACCGAATCGCGGAAAGCCTTCGGGTAGGGAGCGCCCCCCGCTGAGACAAGCGATAAAGGTGGGTGGTGCCTGGAATTCTGGGTGATTCGCATCCAGGAATTTTGGGTTTGTTTCTCCGCATAAACGAGCGTATTCGCTGGTTATTTTGGAGTCGATAGTGAATTCTTTTTCATCGAAATCTTTGTGTAGGTACTTTTCTCTAAGCGTAATAATGTCGGTATCCATATCTATGAGCTTCCCGAGGCTTTTAGGTTAATGGCTTCGAAGCCACCACTGTGTAGTGCTTCCAAAAGTTGGTCTATAGTGCGAACAGGTTGGTCGAATCGAGTCGCGCATCGGCCCACATGGCTAACAATGTGCGAATCACTACCACCAATACCGAGGTAGCCTTGCCTATTGGCCTGGTCAATGGCGATTTGATCCTCGTCGTCGCGGCTACCCCCATTGTATATCTCGACGATCTGAACCCCTTTGGGAATTCCCAGCTCCTCAGTGTGGGCAAACATACCAACCCTGGGCCTGCCGGGATGACAGGGCGCTGCAACTGCACCGTGTTCAGCTGTCGCCTCGAGCACGGTAGCCAGTGGGGTATCAATACTTGAGAAATCGAAGCATTGCGTTAGTGCCGCACTGACGCCAAATACCAGGACATGGCCGTATTCAGTTTCGACTTCACTGCCTTTAAGAATAACCAGGTTGTACTTAGCTGCCAGGCTCGAATAATCCGAGTCGAAATCGAATTGCCTGTGTTCAGTGAGTACGAAGCCGTCGATGGGGATCTGGCGAGCTTTGATCCATTGGCAGTAGTTTTCAACTTTTGCCCTACCGTCGTCTGATTTTATTGAATGGGTGTGTAAATCCAGTATCACTATGAACTCTTAATCATTTAGTTGGGTCAAACTGCCACAAGGCTGCTGCCAGCGCAAGTTAGACATTATACGGGTAACTGGATGGCTTGTGGGGAATAGGTCGTCATTGGAATTTCAGGATGCGGTAGGGTTGAAGTATCTACTATTTGATGAAGCGATGCCCGGACTTTGCCCTGGTCAATGATAATCTCTCCCAGTGTTCCCGGTCGAACAGATTGATTTCTAGGTAGTATGGCGGATCCTGGATTGATAAAAAGCAGGTCATGATCAGCGAGTAATACCTCATAATGGGTATGCCCAAAGATCAGGATATCGGGCAGCGTTTCAAAATGTCGAAGTAGTTTCTTGTGAATCGTCTGAGTCGATTTTCGCTCAGGAGAAGGGCATTGGTGTATTAATCCTATGTTTATGCCACCCAATTCCAACAGCCAGTGATCACGTAATCGTGGATCATTCAGGCCCTCATCGCCATTACCCCTGGCTACATAGGTGGGGGCAATAGTCGTTAATCGGTCAACCACATCGAGGGTATGGAGATCGCCAGCATGCAGGATGTAATTGCAGCCATTCAGGAATTCCAGTGCCGCTGGCCATAATTCCTTAAGGGTGCCCGGCATATGGGTATCGGAAATTAAACCTATTCGGATCATAATATTGACCTGATCATTCTGGATCGGTTGGGGGAAGCTGTTTAACCCCCATATTGAAAAGGGTAAAGGCAAACTGATCTGCAGTTTGCTCAAGCGTTTTGTTGACAGGAGTCCCCGCACCATGACCGGCCTGCTTTTCAATTCTGATCAGGGTGGGTGCGGGGCCAGCTTGCGCCTGCTGCAAAGTGGCTGCAAATTTGAACGAATGGGCGGGGACAACGCGGTCGTCATGATCGCCTGTAGAGATCAGTGTGGCTGGATATTGGTTGCCCTGTGAAATATTGTGCAATGGTGAATATCCCTTGAGATAATTGAACATTTCTGGGCTTTGTTCGGCATGACCATAGTCATAAGCCCAGCCTGCACCTGCAGTAAAGGTATGGTAGCGCAGCATATCGAGAACACCCACCGCCGGTAGAGCAACCTGCATGAGATCGGGGCGCTGGGTCATAACGGCGCCGACCAGTAGTCCCCCATTGGAACGGCCTGAAATGGCCAGGACGTGTTTGCTGGTATAACGCTCGTTAATTAATAATTCGGCCGCGCTGATGAAGTCATCAAAAACATTTTGTTTTTTCATCTGGATACCCTGGTCATGCCAGGCGTTGCCATACTCTCCACCGCCACGCAGATTAGGCACTGCGTAGATGCCGCCAAGTGATAGCCAAAGTGCTATGGCGGTATTGAAGGAAGGCGTGATACTGATATCAAATCCACCATAACCGTACAATATAGTTGGATTGAGGCCATTTTTAGTCAGGTTTTTATGGTGCGTGATGATCATAGGAATCCGAGTTCCATCCTTTGACCGGTAGAAAATCTGTTCCGACACGTATTGACTCGGGTCAAATTGTATGGATGGGGAAAAGTAGAGCTTCGATTCACCACTGTCGGTATTAAAGCTGTATATGCTGGGGGGTGTTTTATAGCTGTTGAATCGGTAATACAGGGTTTTCTGAGATTGTTTACCATCAGGGAGAGAGGCAGACCCGGATCCCGGCAATACGACTTCCTGGACCAATTTACCCTCATAATCGTATTGATATAGCGCAGATTGTGCGTCTTCCATGTAGTGTGCAAATAGATAACCCCCAGCCATGGTTACTCGGAGTGGCTGATCGGATTCGGCAATGAGTGTGCGCCATTGGTCGGGATCAGGCGCATCGAGTGTCGCGCTCACTACCTTACCATTGGGTGCATCGAGATCGGTGAAGATAAAGAGGGTCTCGCCAACATTACCCAGGACGTTAGTATTTGAATTAAAATGTTCCAGCAGCACGATTGGTTCTGCTGATTTTGCGAGTGTGTCCATGATACGAAGATCATTACCCCGGGTCGTCAGTGAGCTTTGGATGCTCAAATATCGATGGTCCTCAGTTAAACTGGCACTCACGTACCTTCGTTTGCTGGATTCATCACCTCCAAAAATCAGTAGATCGTCACGCTGCGGAGTTCCTATGAGATGAAAGTAGAGTCGATGATCATCGACCTGCTCGGTTAGTCTGCTGCCTTTGGGGCGCTTATAACTGGAATAATAAAACCCTTGGTCTTCAAACCAGGTGATATTTGAAAATTTAACGTCGGTAATCGGTGCTTCTAGTTGTTTTCGGGATTCAACATTGATGACCATTATTTTTTTCCAGTCGCTACCCGCCTCGGAAATGGTATAAGCCGCCAATTCAGCATTTTTTGAAAAGGCCAGATTGGACAGCGCTATGGTACCGTCTTCGCTGAATGTGTTGGGATCAAGAAAAACTTCCACCGGGCCATCGTTTTTGCGTCGTTGAATAACGGATTGGTTTTGTAGGCCATTGTTCTGGTAAAAATATTCGAACTCGCCCTCAAAAAAGGGTCTGGATTTGCGCTGATAGTGCCAGAGACGCTCCAGTCTTTCTTTAAGTTCCTGCCGATAAGTTATTTGATTCAGGTAGGTGGAGGTGACTTCATTCTGCCGGTTAATCCAGTCGGCAGTGTCTGCGCTGAGATCGTTTTCCAACCAACGGTAAGGGTCGGCCACCTTTATGCCGAAGTAGTCATCAACCTGGTCTACTTTGGCAGACTCCGGATAAATTACGGGCGGGTTCTGAAGGGCGTGCTCGGGTTGACACGCTAAAAGGCTCGACAGTAATGCCAAGCAAATGACTCCTATGCTGGGCCTGGATAGGACTAATGAATGGTGGGTGAATGAATCATTTCGGATCAGTTTGTTAATGAGACTTGGATTTGTATTGGTTTGATTCATCGGTAGTCTATCGCTTGAGCTAGAAAGTCATTGAATTGCTTAACGCACCAGGCGGTCCTGTTAATTTGCGATAGGTTACCTGCAAATACATGTTCGGCACGGTCGCCACTGACGGTGACGGGAATCAGTTGTTTTTTTGCCGTTCCCCATCGACTGAAATCTCTTACAGCGGCGGCCGGATCTATTGTCGGGTCGTTTTTCATGTACATGAGCGCTAATGGCGTATGGAAAGCATCCAGAGGTTGTTTTCGGAACCAGCTAACCACTTTTTGCATTTCAATGATAGCTTGAATGGGATATCGACTGGACCAGTATTTGGCTACCAGGTCACTCTCGGGTTGCCAGCTTCTCTCCCGACCGAGAATCCAGGGAATCCAGACCTGGGCTGCTGGCAGGGTTAGCAGGAAATCGAAGTGCGAGTTTACCTTAAAATTTGGCGACATGAGTAATAACGCAGCGACCTGATCGGGCTGCTTCTGCAGCATTGCAGTAGCCCAGACAGCCAAAGTCGCTCCCGTTGAGGTGCCGATAATGATAATGCCGTTACCAAGTTGGCTGGCAATGTCAAAACCATTGACAACGCTTTGCAGCCAGTCTTCGGCACTGGCGGTCATGACATTGTCTGATAAGCCATGTCCAGCAAGTCGCACCTCTATCAAATTAGCTCCGAAGTGATCGGCTATCTTTTCTGCAACCGGTGCGGTTTCCTGGCGGCAGGCCGAGAAACCATGAATATGTAGAATCGCAAGCCTGGTTTTTTGAGGTTGCTGCTCATTGGCAAACTTGATTCGAGCTTCAGCTCCGGTGATGACATTGGCTTGTGTTTTCTCCTGGGTTTCTAGCCACGCCTGAAGGTCGGTTATCGGTTGTCCGGAAGGAACCACAGAGGGCATGGGGCGAGGATCGAGTGTAGGCCGGGGCACAACAAACAACACGACAACCAGAATGGCAACAAGACAAACCAGGATACCAGTAATCACGGTAATGACCTTGTCCTAGATGAGTGTTTATGGTTGTGAGTCAATTGATTTACTCCCGAGTTAATTCTACATTGTTTAGCAATATATGGTTTCTCTATTATGTTCATTCTAGTAACATTCTCTGATGCGTCTTCAAGCTATAAAACTATCTGGGTTTAAGTCATTCGTCGATTCGACGACGGTTCCATTTCCGACCAATCTCTGTGCTGTGGTAGGCCCCAATGGTTGTGGAAAGTCTAACATTATCGATGCAGTGAGATGGGTAATGGGAGAGATATCGGCGAAGAACCTCAGGGGTGAGTCGATGACGGATGTTATTTTTAATGGCGCTAATACCAGAAAACCAGTGGGCCAGGCTGTTATAGAATTACAGTTCGATAATGCGGCCGGTAGGTTGACGGGCGAGTACGCCTCTTATAGCGAGATTTCGTTGAAAAGACAGGTCAGTCGAGATGGCCAATCCAGTTACTTCTTAAACGGCGTTAAGTGTCGGCGAAAAGATATCACCAATATTTTTCTTGGTACCGGGCTCGGCCCGAGGAGCTATTCGATTATTGAGCAAGGCATGATAAGCCAATTGATTGAAGCGAAGCCAGAAGACCTGAGAGTTTATATTGAAGAAGCGGCTGGCATATCAAAATATAAAGAACGGCGGAGGGAAACAGAGCGCCGCATCAGTCATACCAGAGATAACCTGGACCGGCTGCACGATTTGCGTGAGGAACTGCAGAGGCAGTTACATCATTTAGAACGCCAAGCGAAAGCGGCAGAAAAGTATACCGAGTTTAAACAGGACGAGAGGATCTTAAAGGCCCAACTACAGGGTTTACGTTGGCAGCACCTTAATGATCAGGCAAACACGCAGAAGTCTGGCATTGATCAGTTGGAAATTGATCTGCAGGCGAGAATTGCCGAGCAGCGAGGTAGTGAGGCTGAAGTCATAGAAAAACGCCAGTACCTGCAACAGCTATCGGATGAAATCGATCACGTCCAGCGGAACTTTTATGATCAGGGTACTGATATTGCTCGTTTGGAAGAAACAATCCAGTATCAGTCTGAGCGTGCTAAACAACTACAAAATGATTCCCTCCAGGTCGGGTCGGAACTGGTGCAGGTGAATACCAGTCTGCAAGAGGATGACAAACAGTTAGCGCTGCTAACAGATCAGTTGGCGCAGTTACAGCCACAGAAGGAGAAATTGTCAGAGTCTGAACAGCAATCCCTGGCGCAGGTTGCTGAGGCCGAATCTAACGTTGGCCGCATACAGCAGGAATGGGAAACGTTTAATCAGCACGTTGCAGAAAGGCGTCAAGCGGGGGAAATCCAGCAATCCAGAATAGCGCTTCTTGAGGATTCTATTGAAAGGACCAATGCTCGATTACAGCTATTGGCAGCCGATGTCGAGCGAATATCAGGCCAGGCGACAGAACAGGAAGTCGCGCCTTTAGAAGCGATGCTGTCAACTCAAGAGGAGCAGCGTCAGCGAATTGAATCAGAAATCGCTGAACAGGTGCGGGCTTTAAACGAGTGCAGAACTGAGAATGAGCAGACAGCGAGTAGGCTGGATGAGAGAAGGCAGCTTCAGCAGAATTTAACCGGTCGATTATCTTCTTTGGAGGCTTTGCAGGAGGCAGCACTGGGTCAGGGTGGAGAAGAGTCTAACTGGTTAGAAACACAAGACATAGCTGGAAATACCCGTTTGGCAGAGGTGCTCAAGGTTGTCGATGGATGGGAAGTCGCTATAGAAACTGTGCTAGGCGAAAACCTGCAAGCGATTGTCGTAGCGGATGTAGAACCCCTGGCCAGGGCCTCAGAAAGCCTGCAGCAAGGTTCCCTGAGCTTGGTTTCGGAATCGGCCAATGCGGTCAATCAGGCTGGTCTTGACATCCCCACCTTAAATTCTGTCGTCGAGGTTGCTGCGGATCTAAACGATTGGCTGGAGAAAGTTTATCTGGCTGAAAACCTCGATGAAGCATTCGAGTTAAGCCAAACTATGTCGGCGGGCTATTCCGTCATTACTCGGTCAGGTATCTGGATGGGACGTAACTGGCTTAGACTCAGTCGCGAAAATGATACCACCTCTGGTGTTATCCAGCGTCAGGCTGAGCTGTCAGAAATTAATATTCAATTGCAAGGTATCAAGACTGAGATCGTTGATTTGGAGACAGAAGCGGTGGGTGGGATGCAATTGTTGAAGCAGATTGAAACTGATCGTGAATCTCTACAGATGAGATTGGCAGAACAACAGCGTACCTATGGAGAAACCCGGGCCAAGCTGACTGCCCGAATTGCCCAGTTGGAAAAGTCATCAAGCGATTTGGCCAGGGCCGAAAGTGAAATTAAAGACAGTCAGGCACAAAAGAAGGTGGATCTCCAGCAGTTGTCCGATGCCCGTAAGCTGTTGCAAGCAGCAATGGATGAGATGGAAGCGAACGAAGTCCGCGGCAAAGAGGTTGTCGATAGGCGAGCGTTGGCTTTGGTTCAGCTTGAAGATGCCAGAAAGCTGGCGCAGTTGGATAGGGAGGCTAGTCATTCACTGGCTTTACAGTGGCAGAACCTGACTGCCCAGACTGATTCTTATGGTCAGGCAGTTCAGAGGCTGAGGGAACAACTCTCGACACTGGAATTGCGTAAAGCCGAGCTGCAGACTACTCTGGATGAGGTCGAAAACCCGCGCAGTCAGCTTCAGGAAGAACTCGATATAAAATTGAAGTTGCGGTCAGAAACACAAGGGGAGCTGACAGAAAGAAGAAAACGCATTGAGGCCATCGAGTTCGATATACGGGGTATGGAACAAGAACGCTCGGTATTTGAATCCGCGGTAGATTCAGTGAGATCAAAACTCGAAGCGGTCAGGTTGGAATTTCAGATGTTGGATGTGAAAAGAAATACCATCGAAGAACAATTGGCTGCAGAAAATATTGAATTGACTTCAGTGCTCGATGAGATGCCGGAAGAAGCCAGTGAGGTTGATTGGTCAGAACGGCTTACCCGAGTTGAAAATCGGATCCAGCGACTGGGCGCGATTAATTTAGCAGCCATTGATGAATTTAAGGTTCAGGCCGAACGCAAGGAGTATCTGGATGCCCAGAACGAGGACCTGGAAAAAGCCCTGACAACACTCATGCAGGCAATTCGCAAGATAGATGTTGAAACTCGGACTAGATTTAAAGAAACCTTTGATCTCATCAACGCGAAGCTCCAACAGTTGTTCCCTAAATTGTTTGGTGGTGGCCATGCTTACTTGGAAATGACAGGAGAGGATCTGCTTGATACCGGGGTCGGTTTAATGGCACGTCCGCCTGGAAAGCGTAATTCGAGTATTCATCTGTTATCTGGAGGGGAAAAAGCGTTGACGGCGATTGCATTGGTATTTTCTATTTTTAGTTTGAATCCAGCACCATTTTGCCTGCTCGATGAGGTCGATGCGCCGTTGGACGATGCCAATGTTCAGCGTTATTCTGATCTGGTGAAAGAAATGTCACGGACAGTGCAGTTTATTTTTATCACCCATAATAAAGTTGCTATGGAGATGGCAGATCAGTTAATGGGAGTCACCATGCATGAGCCAGGGATTTCTCGGCTAGTATCCGTGGATGTGGAGGAAGCTGTCGCGATGGCGGCTGTTTGATCAAAGACGAAAAGGGCGAATAAGAAGAGGTCGCTGTGGATTTAGATTTTCGAGATTGGTTGATTATCGTAGGAATTGTTTCAGTCGCAGGAGTCCTGCTACATGGATTCTGGCGGATGTGGACAGATTCGGACAGGTTGACCGTCAAGTTGGACAAAACCTTTATGTCCGATAGTAGCCTGAACGCAGATCAGAACGATCTAAGTCTTTTTAAAGCCGAATTGCCCAATGGTGGTGCCAGGATAATACAAGTGGGGGAATCGAATATTCCTGTCTCTGATCAGTCTCCTGCTAAAGAGGATGTAGAGGAGACTGAGAACGGTTTACTACACTCTACTACCCAGACTGAAGCGTCCTTGCAGGCAGTTGACGGAGAGGTTTTCAATAACACTGAGCCTAAGCAGGGAACTCAGAATGGCCCATTGCAGGCTGGTTCTGAGCCCGAATCAAGCCAACCCGAGGTTTCCCAGGCGTCCCAGAACCAATCTGGCGAGAGTGAGAAGCTGGTCGCAGAACCTGTGCAAAGTGAAGTCGATGAAAAATATGTGGTGATTAATGTTCTCGGTGACATTCAAGGCAGCATCCTGTTTGAATCATTGCAGAAGCTGGGCTTTGCCTTTGGCGAGATGAATATATTTCATTTTGATTCCCCCGAGAGTGGGTTTCAATTCAGCCTGGCAAATGCGGTTGAGCCGGGCAGCTTTGATCTTGAGGAAATCGATGAACTGGTGACGCCGGGCATTATCCTGTTCATGCGAGCCCATGAATTGAAAGATCCTGTTGCCTGCTTTGAGCATATGATAGTTGCAGGGGTCCGGCTGGCGGAGGACTTGGGCGCTCAATTGTGTGATGAGTCACGCAGTATGATGACGGAGCAGGCGATTGAGTACCGTAAGCAGGATTTGCAGGAATATCAATATCGTCGGATGCGATAACCGATGACTTCTGCAGCTGTGGTAGCACGTATAGAGGCACTTCGCGAAAAGCTTAATCATCATAATTATCAATATCATACTCTCGATCGGCCAGAGATCTCTGATGCTGAGTATGACGCTATATTTCAACAATTGATTCGGTTGGAGGAGGCGCACCCTGAGCTTGTGGTTGCGCATTCGCCCACGCAACGTGTGGGTGCCGTTCCGTTGGCGGGGTTTCAACAGGTTACCCATCAGCTTCCGATGCTCTCCTTAGATAATGCTTTTTCTGATAGTGATGTAGTCGATTTTGATCAACGGGTATTAGGTTTGTTGGATCTTGCGCCACCCATTGCGTATACCTGTGAGCCAAAAATAGATGGCGTGGCTATTAGCCTTCTTTATGAACAAGGTCAGCTTGTTCGAGCAGCCACTCGGGGGGATGGACTGACAGGGGAGGATGTGACCCAAAATGTGCGCACAATAGAGTCGGTACCCCTGTTTTTGAGAGGCGCTGGGTATCCTGAGAAGCTCGAAGTGCGTGGCGAGGTTTATATTGCCAGATCCGTATTTGCTGATATTAATGTACAGCAGGTGAGCAAGGGTGATAATCCTTTTGCTAATCCCAGGAACGCCGCGGCGGGTTCTCTCAGACAGCTGGATAGTCGGCTGACAGCAAGTAGACGGTTGTCCATGTACTGTTATAGCGTTGGTCTGGTTGAAGGAGGGTCCCTCCCGGCGGGGCACTTCGCGATTCTGGAACAACTGCAGCAATGGGGTTTTCGAATTAATCCTCTGAGCAGGTTGGTCAGTGGTAGTGCCAGTTGTATTCGCTATTATGAAGAACTTGGCCTGAAACGGCCTGAGCTCGACTATGATATAGATGGTATTGTATTCAAAGTTAACGGCTTGGACTTACAGGGGCAGTTGGGCATGCGGACCCGAACCCCCCGGTGGGCAATTGCGCGTAAGTTTCCGGCTGAGCAGGGCATGACGCGGCTCAATGGCATCGAGTTTCAAGTGGGTCGAACAGGGGCAATCACGCCGGTTGCCAGATTAGAGCCAGTGCAGGTAGGCGGCGTGACTATCAGTAATGCAACCCTGCATAACTTTGATGAAATCAAAAGGCTGGATGTCCTGATTGGCGACACAGTCGTGCTGCAGCGGGCAGGTGATGTGATACCCAAGATAGTTTCGGTTATTAAGGATAGAAGGCCTACAGATGCACTGCCGGTTGAACAGCCTTTGAACTGTCCCGCATGCGGGTCTGAGCTTGAAAGGGCTGAGGGCGAAGTTGCGATTCGATGCGTTAGTGGCCTGATCTGTTCGGCCCAGAGAAAAGAAAGTTTGCGTCATTTTTCTTCGCGGCTGGCTATGGATATTGATGGCCTTGGGGAGAAACTGGTTGAGCAGCTGGTCGATGCGGAACTGGTTGAAAACCCCGCTGATCTTTATGATTTGAAGTTCGATCAGCTGATTGAACTGGAACGGATGGCGCCTGTGTCAGCGAACAATTTATTGCTTGCACTGGACAAGTCAAAACAAACCAGTTTACAGAGGTTCATTTATGGCCTTGGTATACAGGAAGTGGGTGAGGCCACGGCGGCAAGCCTGGCACTTCACTTTCAGGATCTGCAGCGACTGCGTATTGCTGATGTAGAAGGACTTCAGGTTGTATCAGATATTGGACCTGTGGTGGCAGAAAAAGTACACCGTTTCTTTGAGCAGCCTAAGAATAATGATGTCATTGATCGCCTGATTGAATCAGGTGTGAAATGGCCCGCTATCCAGGATAATGACCAGGATAAGCCGCTGGTGGGTCAAACGTGGGTGATTACGGGTACTTTAACCGATTTTACCAGGCCCGAGTTGAAACAGAAACTACAGAGTCTCGGAGCCAAAGTAGCGGGCTCGGTTTCTTCAAAAACGGATTGTCTGGTCGCGGGACTACAAGCGGGATCGAAATTAACCAAAGCCCAGGCTTTGAATATTAGCATTGTTGATGAGGATGAACTAAAGCGGCTATTAACAGAGAACAGACCATGAATAACAGCGCACGTAAGATCACGGTGGTAAATCTGATTACCCTATTCATGATATTTGGCTGTACTGCGAAACAACCGAGCAACATTGATGATATCTGTGCCGTTTTTGATGAACAGAAGTCTTGGTACAAAGCGGCCAATAAGTCTTCTGCCCGCTGGGGAGCACCTATACCGGTTATGCTGGCGATTATTCACCAGGAATCCAGTTTTAAAGCCAAGGCCAAACCGCCCAGGAAAAAAATCCTCTGGATCATACCTGGCCGCCGACCAGCCAGTGCTAAAGGTTATGCCCAGGCGATCGATGGAACCTGGAACCTATATAAGAAAGCCACAGGCCGCTGGACAGCGGACAGGAATAAATTTAAAGATGCCGTTGACTTTATAGGTTGGTACATTGACCAGAGCCACAGACGCAACAATATAGCCAAGGACGACCCCTATAATCTCTATCTGGCCTACCATGAAGGTCACGGCGGGTTCGCTAAAGGTTCTTATCGGAAAAAGCAGTGGTTAATTGACGTCGCTAAAAAAGTGGCGGCACGCAGCAATCGCTACACCAATCAGTTGGCCACCTGCGAGAAGAAATATAAAAAACGATTTTTCGGCTTATTTTGAATGCGCCTGTATTGCTATGCCAGGAACTATGGAAGCAGCACTCCAGTCCTGTTCATAATCTCAACGTGGCGGCGACTTGTCATGGTGGCGCCGGTATAACTAACCCGATAGATGACATTAGCCTTGTCATCAGAAATAAGCAGGCTACCATCGGGTAATTCGAGGATATCGGCAGGCCTTCCCCAGGCCTTGTTGTTGTCCAGCCAGCCATCAATGAAGGTTTCATAGTCAAGGCCCTGGTCTGTTCTTTTCGCTATAGTGATTCGATGTCCTGTATGTCCAGCAGATTGACTCCGATTCCATGAGCCATGCTCAGCTATGAATAGCTGGTGCTTGTAGGCAGCTGGAAATTGATTCCCGGTGTAGAACTCGATTCCTAATGGAGCAACGTGTGGTCCCAGTTCCAGGATGGGTGCCGTTGTCTGTAGCTGGCCCAGTTTGTCGCCGAATTCAGGGTCGGCAATGGAACGTGCATGGACAAAGGGATAACCAAAATGCTGGCCTCTTTGAGAGGCCACATTGAGCTCACAGGGAGGTAGATCATCGCCGAGC
>CAZGCW010000055.1:0-19287 GCA_964524295.1 uncultured Pseudomonadales bacterium | reverse complement strand
GTGTTTGCTGCATCCTGACCCGTCATTGAATCGACTACAAACAAAGTTTCCGCTGGTTTCAGTGTTTCATGTAAGGATCCTATTTCCTGCATCATCTCGCCGTCAACATGAAGGCGACCCGCCGTATCGATGATCAACACATCAGCAAATTGCTTCTTCGCGGATGCCAGGGCAGCCTTAGCAATGGCAACCGGTTGCTGCGTTTTGTCACTGTCATGAAACAGCAGTTCAGCGCTACCTGCCAGTGTTCGCAATTGCTCTATTGCTGCTGGCCGATAGACATCAGTACTGGCCACCATAACGGTTTTCTTTTCATGCTGCTTAAGCCATCTGGCCAATTTCGCAGTACTGGTAGTTTTACCGACCCCTTGCAGGCCCGCCATCAAGATCACTGCCGGAGGCTGGACCTGCAGATCCAGACCGGAAGAACCCGATCCCATGACCGTGACTAATTCTTCATTGACTATTTTAAGGAACGCCTGCCCTGGAGACAGACTTTTGGCGACCTCCATACCGACAGCCCGGCTTCTCACCTGCTCTATAAAAGCCTTAACCACGGGCAAGGCAACATCAGCCTCCAACAATGCCATCCTCACTTCACGGAGGGTAGAGTTAATATTGTCATCGGTTAATACCCCTTTGCCGGTGAGGGCATTCAGGGTGGAGGACAGTCTCTCAGATAGTGATTCAAACATAGTAGGTCTTACTTCAATGAGCTGATTTTTAATGAGCGAACGGCTAGATGCTGCTATTATATAACATTGCTGGACCAATTTTTTATTTTTAACATTTCCCCAAGCTGAGATGAAATGGCCACATGCAGATAACAAATTTGGGTCTGATCGCCATCGCCACCTACCTGATAAGCCTGTATTTGCTGTGGCTAGGTCGAAAATCCGGTTTCAGGCATGAATGGCTTACGAAGTTATGTTCCCTGGCTGCTTGTGCTTTTCATGGCTTTCTTATATGGCGAATACTCAGCCACGTATCGGGGGTTAATCTCGGACTTTTCACCATGCTGTGCCTGATGGCACTGGTTATCTCTTCATTAATTGTCCTGAGCAGCCTACGCAAGACTTTAAGTGATCTAGCCTTTGTCGTTTTTCCCTTATCCGCTTTAAGTATCATCCTGCTGCTACTGCTTCCAAACACAATTTCGACAAGAAGTGCATTGTCCGATGGCCTAATCCTGCACATTGTCCTTTCTGTGATTGCCTATAGTTTCCTCTCCATCGCCGCGTTACAGGCGATGGCTCTTTCTCTCGGTGATTACTACCTCAGACAACGGCAATCGGCTCTAGCAAAAATGTTACCCCCGATCCAGACGCTGGATACCTTGTTATTCAAGTCGATATGGTACGGCCTGACACTCCTGACCTTATCCATCGCATCAGGATTTCTATTTCTGGAAAGTGCTGACATTCCCGGATTGGTCCACCACACCGTAATCACCGCAGCAGCCTGGGTGGTTTTCGTGATCCTGCTTTGGGGTCGTTATTACCTGGGATGGCGAGGAACATTAGCCTCTAGATGGACGCTGGCCGGGTTTATCTTGCTAGTTCTGGGCTATTTTGGCAGCAAAATTGTCATCGAAATGATTCTGTATCCGGGTTAGTTAACTTGACACCCCCCCCCGTAATCCTATAAAACTCACTGAAATAGACAACTCTAGAGTAATTCTCTTTGGACGACCCGTCCCTTGGCATCTTATTCTCCGCCATTATTATCCTGATTATATTATCCGCCTACTTCTCTGGGTCTGAGACAGCGATGATGGCCCTTAATCGTTATCGGTTAAGGCATCTTATGAAACAGGGATCGGGCGGCGCCAAGCGGGTATCAACACTGCTCAACCGCCCTGACCGGCTACTGGGTGTCATTCTTATCGGCAATAATTTTGTCAATTTCTCGGCAGCATCAGTTGCCACCATTTTAACCATCAGAATACTGGGTGAAAATGGCGTTGTCTGGGCACCGGTTATCTGTACTGTTGTATTTCTTATTTTCGCAGAAGTTGCACCCAAAACAATTGCCGCAGCCTATCCCGAAAAAGTCGCCCTACCCTCTTCCTACATTTTACAGATACTACTCTGGCTGCTTTATCCCCTGGTCTGGATGGTTAATGGGCTGGCCAATGGTCTGCTGAGCATCTTTGGTCTACAGCAAAACAGTTCAACTGAGGATCATTTGAGTCGGGATGAGTTACGAACCGTCGTATTCGAGGGAAGCAAAATCCCATCTCAATCGCAGCATATGATGCTGGGCGTACTGGATCTGGACAAAGTCACCGTCGAAGACATTATGGTGCCACGCAATGAGATTATCGGTATCGATCTTGATGATGATATAGAAGAAATTATATCTCTGCTGCGTTCCTCCCAACATACCCGCCTTCCGGTTTACCGCGAGGATATTGATAAAATTATCGGTATTTTACATCTACGCAATTGCGTTCGGTTTCTGACCGAAGAAGGCCAAAGCAAAGCAGCTATCCTCCAGGTAATAGACGATCCCTACTTCGTTCCCGAAAGCACACCCTTGCAGACTCAACTTCGTCATTTTCAGAAAAGAAAAGAACGTATCGGCCTGGTCGTTGACGAATACGGAGACATCCAGGGTATTGTTACTCTAGAGGATATCCTTGAGGAAATTGTTGGGGAATTTACAACCGACCTGGCTTCCGCTAGCAATGATATTCATCCACAACCTAACGGAGAATATCTAGTCGATGGCAGTGCTACCGTCAGAAGTATCAATAGAGCGCTGGGTTGGAGTCTACCCCAGAATGGACCTAAAACGCTTAACGGCCTCATCACTGAACACCTTGAAACCATACCCGAAACCCCGGTATGCCTAACTCTGGACGGCTATAGGATCGAAATCATCCAATTGCAGGACAATATGATAAGAACCGCTAAGATTATTTGCCCGCCAGAAGCTACAGATTTCTGACTTTGACTCAGGCCTGCCCTACTCGATTAACCATTTTGAATGCGATCTCTGACCTGGTTAAGCGCCGTAATGGCACCTGGCACAAGATCATTAATTTTACTCCAGTCCTTCTCCCTACCCGCAGTCTCAAGCACCTCACACAAATCCGCCAAAACATGAGCACCGACCGTTCGCGCCGCTGACTTCAATTTGTGACCGCATGCCCTCACCTCATCGACGGACTGGGTATCATAAGCGTTGCTCAAAGCAGTCATCGTTTCTTCACCCGATACCAAAAACTCCTCCAAGAGTTCTTGAATTGCCTTTTCGTCTTCGCCAAATATAACCGTCAAGGCTGATTTATCCAGAATCCTGTCTCCACCTTGGTCTGCTTGATTCCCGGTTGCATCGTCCTGATCTTCCAGCACAACAGGCACCTCTCGCGGCATATAGGTTTCTAAAACTCGATGCAATTCGGCCATCTGAACAGGCTTTGCTATATAGTCGTCCATGCCAGCCTGAAAACAGGCTTCAGCAGCTCCATCAATTGCATTGGCAGTAATCGCCACTATCGGTAGATGGGTCGAATCGATTTCTTCACTTCGAACCTGCCGAGTCAATTCATAACCATCCATATTGGGCATATCACAATCCGTTAGTAACAGGGCATATTGACTACTTCTGAGTTTTTCAATCGCAGCCAAACCATCATCTACCAGTTCACAGGCACGACCCAAGCCATTCAACTGTCGCCGAATCACCTGCTGATTAATTACGTTATCTTCTGCCACTAAAATGAGTTCTCCGCGCTGCCTCGCCTCATCCACAGAGGGGGGGACCCATCCCCCGAAGTCTTCCAGAGCCACACTCTGATGCTGGGCAAGCTCCTCACGACCAAGCGACACGGTCACAGCAGATACCAACTCTTGCCAGCGCAGCGGACTTGAATCAATAAGCACAAGTCCATCCGCCGACACCCTGATCCGCTGTCGGGTACCATAACCCATCAACACGAAGGACAGCGGGCTTTTAAACGCCTGAATGATTTCATGGCGCCACTGCTCTTGCAGATTCCGAGTGACCGTAGCCCCTATGATGACCACCGCATCACTGATCAGTCTGGTACCATCAGGCTCTATTGAAGTCAGTTGCGCTTTGAGGTTTTCAATATTTTTAACCCGAGTGATTTTCGCCCCCTGATACTCTAACACCCGGCGCTCCATCGTATATAAGGCTGTATTTTCCTCGAGAATGAAAATCTGAACGCCCTTAAGCGCCGCTTCTGGCCGACTTGAAGTAGAAGATGGACCTTCTTCGAAAGTAATCTCGACCGTGAAACTTGATCCTTGGCCTAACGCGCTTTCAACCGAAATAGAGCCATTCATAATCTCAGTAAGGCGACGACAGATAGACAAACCCAAACCTGTGCCCCCAAAGCGCCTGCTAATCGTGGTCTCAGCCTGTGAAAAATCAGCAAACAGATTTTTCTGTACTTCCTCCGAGATACCTATACCACTATCCTGAATCACGAAGCGCACCGTACTATCCAACCCGGGTCTTTGCCCGACCAACTCAACAAATACCAGGATATCGCTTCCTTGGGGAGAAAATTTTATGGCATTACCCAGCAAATTCAGCAGAATCTGCCTGACCCTGAGCCCATCAGCAAGTAATGCCTCCGGCAGCCCAGGATCACCAGAAACAATCAGATGCTGTTCATTTTTCTTTGCATTTGGCGAAAGAATAATCGCTGCCGACTCGGCCAGGTCGAGCAGGTCGACTGGCTGCGGGTCAAATTCCAGTTTACCAGCCTCAATTTTGGATATATCTAAAATATCATTAATAATCGATAACAGAGAATCGCCTGAATCCTGTGCGGTACGCAACATATCAGCCTGATTACCATCTAAACTGGTTCGCATCAGCAAATCCAGCATGCCCAGCATACCGTTCAAGGGTGTCCTGATTTCGTGGCTCATGCTGGCTAAAAAGTTTGCTTTTGACCTCGCCGCAATTTCTGCTGCATCAACCGCTAATCGCAACTCAGTTACCTCGGTTAGCGTGATAATCTGCAAACCGCTCGGCAAATTCTTAATCGTACAGCGTGCCCAGCGATCATGACTCAGAGGCAGTTCAATGGTAGCTAGACTCTTTTCTGTACTCTTGAGAAACCATTCCCTGAGTTCTTCTATTTTTTCAGCCGACGCGAAAATCGCCTCTTCTCTCAAGGCCGCAGACCAAATTTCTGTCGCAGAAATATCGCCGGTAATAAGGTGGGTTATCTCAGGCAGAATCGAGCGAAACCTTCTATTCACGAGAATCAATTTCTGATCTCTATCAAACAAGGCATAACCTTCTGAAAAATGTTCAACTGCCATGGTCAGTCGACTTCTACTCTCCTCCAGCGATAGCGTCCGTTCCTTTACCTGATTTTCCAGCGAATTTCGAGTCTCAACTAAATCCATTTCCAGCGCTTTTCTATCCGAGACATCATGAAGAAAAATAACTCGGCACTTTTCGCCACCAAAAACAAGCGGGGCTTCCGTCGCAGACACCGTCAACACAGTGTCCTCATCCGGTAAGAGGAACTCTATTTCTCGGGTCGAAAGCGTATCATTAAGCGTATGAATCAATTCTGGAAAGGTACGTCCAACCAACAGATCGCTACCTCGCTGGAACATGTTTTCGCAGAGGGAATTGACCGTGAGTATCTTATCGCTGGCAGACTCCAGCAAAGCCATCGCGGTGGTTGCCCCGTGCAAAAACGCCAGGAACTCACGGTCGGCAACAACTCTTCTTTGCTTTTCGCGAAAAAAAATAACTAAGATTGAAGCGGCGACTAAAATCAGTGCCAGGCCTAGCAGGATGCGCTCACTATTTCCTATTTCAGCCCACAATGGCATTCTCCTGATGAGTTGCTGATTTTATCCATGAACAATCTGGAACAATAACCTCTGCCGATTTCAAGCAGAAAAAGTAGCAAGTAGGGTCTTCGTCAACGCCATTTTCGATTAATTGCCGCAATAATCGACTTAAATGCAGCCGTCGTGGTGTTCTGACTAATACCCACACCATAATATTTACGCTGCTCGTCGTCGGTTATCGATAAGATACTGATCGCCTGTGCCTCGCTACCTTCATTTAGAGCGTATTCCTGATAATCCACGACATTCAGCGGCTCGTTAAGTGTTTCAATAAGCGCCGCCACAAAGGCAGCAATCGGTCCAGAACCCTGCCCCGAAATATCAACTTCACTTTCTGATATTGCCAGGCGCGCTGTACATTCCTCATTCTCCATATCAAGGCTATGAATCTCATAGTCCAACAACTGATAGGGGCCCTTAACTTCCACAAATTCAGCTATGAAGGTGTTCCAGATAGTTTCCGGCTTTAGTTCGCCACCATCGGTTTCAGAAACTGCCTGTATTATGGGGCTCAGTTCCAGCAAGACTTCTCTGGGAAGCTGCACACCAAAATAATTCTCGAGAATAAAGGCAACCCCTCCTTTCCCTGATTGACTGTTTACGCGCACGGTCTCTCGATAGGATCCGCCCACATCCGCTGGATCTATGGGCAGGTAAGGCACTTCCCAAGCACCATCGGACCCGGATTCGACATGCGACATGCCCTTACGGATCGCATCCTGGTGTGATCCTGAGAAGGCGGTAAAGACAAGTTCACCCGCATAGGGCTGTCGAACATGAATAGGGATCTTGGTACAGCTTTCAGAGACTTCCACAATCGCAGGCATATTGGAAAGATAAAGTTCCGGATCAATGCCTTGAGAAAATAGGTTCATCGCCATGGTAATGAGATCACAATTCCCGGTTCGCTCACCATTACCGAACAGCGTGCCCTCAATACGTTCCGCGCCTGCCATCAACCCTAATTCTGAGGCAGCTATTCCCGTGCCACGATCATTATGGGTATGCAGGCTGATTATGGCCTTTTCACGCTCGGGTAACTTCCTGATGAAGTACTCTATTTGATCCGCATAGATATTGGGCGTTGCCATTTCTACAGTCGATGGCAAATTCAAAATAATCTTTTCAGCTTCAGTTGGGTGCCAGACATTCATTACTGCCGCACAAATATCAACTGCAAAATCCATTTCTGTAGCGGTATAACTCTCGGGTGAATACTCTAAAATCACATTGGTTCCGGCATCAACCAGTGGCTGGGTGTACTCTTTCACCAACGCGGTTGCATCCGTAGCCAAGGTTATGATTTCCTCACGCGACATGCCGAAAACGACTTTACGCTGCAAAGTAGAGGTCGAATTATAGAGGTGGAAAATAACATCACGCGCCCCCTCGACGGCTTCGCAGGTTCTAGTAATCAACTCCTTTCTTGCCTGACACAAGACCTGGATAGTGACACCCTCAGGAATGGCCTTGGCCTCAATAATATTTCTTACAAAATCAAAATCTGTCTGCGAAGCGGCTGGAAACCCGACTTCGATTTCCTTAAAACCCAGACCAATAAGAAGATCGTACATCTGTTGTTTTTCAAATGGCGACATGGGTTCAATCAGAGCCTGGTTGCCATCGCGCAAATCAACACTGCACCAGCGGGGCGCATGACTGATCACCTTATCCGGCCAACTTCTGTCTGATAATGCGATGGGCTTAAAGGGCTTGTATTTGTGGAACGGCATCTTTTTGTTGACAGACCGCTCCGCTGCATTGGTTCTGGTATCGCTGTTCATATCACCTATTCTCATTCATTGAAGTTTTCTCGCTAAAACGAGATTCAAAAGACAATGCAGGAGTTTGTACAGGCCGCCTACAACGGCAGTCGTAGTAGTAAAAGCGCACAGGTCAGCGCCTGCTTGCCAAGGCAGCAGGCCGGAGAAGAAAAAATTGAGGAGGCTATGTCCATCATGGCCAAATTATAAACCACAATCGTTACAAAAATATACCGCTGAAAAAGGCCAGTGCTGAACTCAGCTAATCAGACGCAACCCAGATCTGTATCGACGGGCATTATCTACATAATGCAAAGCACTCATCTCTACCGCTTTAATCTGCTGGCTGGAAAGTTCTCGGATGACTTTACCAGGAGAACCCATCACCAGGGACCCATCGGGAATTTCTTTTCCCTCAGGAATCAAGGCATTTGCGCCTATCAAACAATTATTACCAATCCGAGCGCCATTCAGGACCACCGAATTGATACCAATCAAGGCGTTATTGCCAATCGAACAACCATGCAGCATCGCCTTATGACCCACAGTCACATTCTTGCCAATCGTCAATGGGTAACCCCCATCCGTATGCAGAACGGCTCCATCCTGAATATTCGAATTCTCCCCTACCGTGATGAGGTCATTGTCGCCCCTGATAACCGCGTTAAACCAGACACTGGCATTCAGCAACAATCTGACTGAACCAATCACGATGGCACTGTCCGCAATCCAGTATTCCTCTGCTAATTCCGGTATTCTGTCTTCTAACTGATAAATCATGTTTTCCCTAAACTTCAATTGCCGGGTTAAATTCTAACACAGGCATCAAGCATCAAGGTTCAATCCGGCTTTGAGGAACTCTTCCAGTATCAACGCGGTCAATCCCCAGATTCTAAAATTTTCATATTCATAGACAGGCGCAAACTGAACTTCATTCTGGCGATCGAGTCTTTCAGTTGCGATCCTTCGTTTATCTAAAAAATATTGCAGGGGAACCTCAAAAATCGCCTCAATTTCACCGGGGTTTGCCTGCAACCTCGCCTCCGCTTGCACCAAACCAACAAATGGAGTCACCCATAAGCCAAATTTAGAAACAAAAGAAGCCAATCTCCCCAGCAATTCAACTTCCTGGCTTTGTAAACCAATTTCCTCCCGCGTTTCCCGCAAAGCCGTTTCACCCAGAGACTGATCCTGCTCATCTGCCTTACCACCCGGCCAGGCAACTTCACCAGCATGACTACTTAACCCGCCAGACCTCTGCGTTAGAATCACGGATGGATGCGAACCAAGCCGGACCGGCACCAGAACAGCGGCTGCACTTCTATGCCGGTGCTCGGGAGGACAATCAACTGGCTGATAACTCGCTAATCTTAATCTCAATTCTTCAATCAAAAGCAACTCTCATTGAGTGTAGAACACCCTAACGTATATACTCCGTTCATGAAATTTTGTGGTCAATGCGGCGCAAGCCTGCTTCAACAGATTCCAGAGGGTGATAATCGCCTTCGTTACGTCTGCGGCGCTTGTGACACCATACACTACCAAAACCCGAGAATCATTGCCGGTTGCCTTCCGGTATACGAAAACCAGGTCCTCCTGTGCAAACGAGCGATCGAACCTCGTATCGGCAAATGGACCTTACCGGCTGGGTTTCTTGAAAACGGTGAAACCATTGCCGAGGGCGCCACCCGGGAAACGACCGAAGAAGCAAATGCAAACATTAGAATTATAGCGCTTTATACCGTGTTTAGCGTTCCGCATATCTCGCAGGTCTATATGTTTTATCGAGCCGAGTTAATGGACCTTTCATTTTTTCCCGGCACGGAAACGACCGAAACAAAACTGTTTACAGAAGAAGAGATTCCTTGGGAAGAATTGTCTTTCCCGTCAGTGAGCCAAACGCTCGAACATTACTTTGAAGACTGTCGCGAAGGCAACTTCAAGTTCCATGAAGGCAATATCACGGTTTCTTACAAGAAGTAAGGCATAATAAACGGGTCCTTTTTGTATACTCAGGCAGCGCATTCAAACACCAAAATCACCCCCAACTGCAGTTTATTAATCAAGCCATTGCCGGGCATTACCAAATAACTTCATCCAGGGACTATATTCTCCATAGTCTTCAGGCGTCCATGACCACTGATTTGTCCTATAAACCCGTTCTGGGTGCGGCATCATGGCTGTGACTCTACCATCTGCTGATGTGATTGCCGTTAATCCATGAATCGACCCATTCGGATTATCCGGATAGTGGCTCGCAGGTTGCAAACGATGGTCCACAAAGTGCATTGCCCCTAATCCAGCAGCACTGAATCGCTCGTATTCTGCATCAGAAAATTCCGCTCGACCTTCACCGTGTGATACGACAATGGGCATATGCGATCCCGACATCCCCTTGAGTAAGATCGATGGACTGTCCTGAACCTTGACCAATGAAAACCTGGCTTCAAACTGTTCTGAACGGTTACTGACAAACCTCGGCCACAACTCAGCACCAGGAATGAGCTCCTTCAGGGCAGCAAGCATCTGGCACCCATTACAGACACCCAAGGTAAAGGTGTCCGTTCGCTCAAAAAAAGTTTGGAACAATGATCTCACGCTATCATTAAACAAAATCGATTTTGCCCAGCCTTCGCCCGCACCTAATACATCTCCATAGGAAAACCCACCACAGGCGACCATCCCCTTGAAACTTTCAAGACTGACCCCTCCTGACAGCAGGTCACTCATGTGAACATCGACGGCATCGAACCCAGCCTGTACAAATGCCGCTGCCATTTCAACCTGGCTATTAACGCCTTGCTCTCGCAGCACTGCAACGCGAGGCTGGGCGCCTAGACCTATTGAAGGTATCGGGTGTTTCTTGCTCCAGGGAAACGTTAAGTGTACCGATAATCCAGGATCGGATTCATCAGCCAGCGCGGCAAATTCTTCGTCGGCACAATCTGGATTGTCCCTCATCTTCTGAATCTGATAGCTCACCTGCGACCAGCGCTGTTGGAGCTGGGTACGCGCAAAGCTGGCGATCTCCTTATTACCCTGAAGCACTTTCAAAAGCGGATCCTGCCTTATCCGACCGACACAACTCGCCTTTAAACCCGTCTCAGCCAACTTATCTAAAACTGCTTCGACCTGATGTTCAGCGACTTGTAATACCGCCCCCAACTCCTCATTAAACAGGAAGGCCAGCGGATCGGATTCTTCATCAACCCTAATATCCAGGCCGCAGTGACCAGCAAAACTCATCTCACACAAGGTCGTTATGAGGCCACCATCAGAGCGATCATGGTAAGCCAGTATCTGCTGTCGAAACGATGTTTCCTGCACAAGCTGAAAGAAGGCCCGAAGCCCTTCTGGCTGATCCAGATCGGGGGGCTGCTGCCCGACCTGGGAACAGCACTGGAGCAAGATAGAACCACCCAGGCGTTGATTACCTCCGGAAAGATCGACCAAAATCAATTGGCTCAATTGGGGTTGTAGCTGCGCTGTGAGCGTGGCTTGGACATCAGTTACCGGCGCAAATGCAGAGATCACTAGAGATAAAGGAGAGGTTACTGCCTTATTTTCATCATCCTCCTGCCATCTCGTCTGCATCGACATGGAGTCCTTACCAACCGGGATACAAATTCCCAACTCGGGGCACAGTTCCATTCCAAGTGACTGCACCGTGTCAAACAAATTAGCATCCTCTCCAGGGTGGCCACTGGCTGCCATCCAATTCGCCGACAGCTTCACATCCTGCAAGCTCTCGATTTTTGCTGCGGCAATGTTAGTCAGAGCCTCACCAACCGCAAGCCGCCCAGAACTGGGGCTATCCAATAGCGCGACGGGGCTACGTTCACCCATAGACATTGCTTCTCCTGTCTTACCCACAAACGTAGTCGATGTTACGGCCACATCTGCCACAGGAACCTGCCAGGGGCCTACGAATTGATCTCGCGCCACTAAACCACCAACACTACGGTCACCAATCGTGATCAAAAATGATTTACTGGCGACAGCGGGATGCCCCAGAACCCGGTGTGTTGCTTCTACCAAGTCTATTTTTAAATCGGGCGGTACGCCGTTATTCAATGGCCGGGTGACCTCTTTATGCATTCTCGGCGGCTTGCCAAACAGGACATTCATGGCCAGATCTACCGGCTTATCTGGGAGGACGCCATCACTCACTTCAAGATGGTGTGGCTCAGTTGCTATTCCCACCACTGCGACAGGGCAACGCTCTCGTTGACAGATCTCCTTAAAGCGCGAAATATCGGTTTGCTTGACTGCCATCACATAACGTTCCTGGGCTTCATTGCACCAGATTTCCAGCGGCGTCATACCTAATTCAGCATTTGGGATATCACGAAGTTCAAATCGTCCGCCACGCCCGCCATCCTTAACCAGTTCGGGCAATGCATTAGACAGGCCTCCCGCGCCAACGTCATGGATAAACTGAATGGGATTGGCTTCTCCCAATTGCCAGCATCGATCAATCACTTCCTGACAACGATGCTCCATCTCCGGATTGCCTCTTTGCACACTGGCAAAATCCAGATCCGCATGAGCTGACCCTGTCGCCATGGAGGAGGCAGCGCCACCACCCAGTCCAATTAACATGGCTGGCCCGCCTAGAACAAGCAAAGCCGAACCGACTTCTACGGGTCCTTTTTCTACGTGCTGTTCACGGACATTACCCAAGCCTCCGGCAATCATGATTGGCTTATGATATCCACGCCGTTCACCCTCAACCGTCTGCTCAAACGTTCTGAAATAACCACAAAGATTGGGCCGGCCAAATTCGTTGTTGAACGCCGCACCACCCAAGGGCCCATCAATCATAATATCTAAAGCCGAAGCAATGCGCTCAGGCCTGCCATAGTCAGTCTCCCAAGCTTCAGGCAAATCTGGTAAATCTAAATTGGAAACAGAAAACCCGGTTAAACCCGCTTTCGGTCTAGACCCACGCCCAACAGCACCTTCATCCCTGATTTCGCCGCCGGATCCAGTAGCAGCGCCCGGGAAAGGGGCGATCGCAGTTGGGTGATTATGGGTCTCGACTTTCATGAGTATGGGTACCGTCTCATGAACGAACCCATAAGATCGGCTTTCAGCATTCGGGAAAAACCTGGCTGCATCAAACCCGGTAATAACCGAGGCGTTATCCTCATAGGCACTCAGCACGCCGGCGCCATTAGAGGCCTTATAAGTATTTTGAATCATATCCATCAGGCTATGTTCCTGCGCCTCATTATCTACTGTCCAGGTCGCTCTGAACGTCTTATGTCGGCAATGCTCCGAATTTGCCTGAGCAAACATCATCAACTCAACATCAGTTGGGTCTCTGCCCATTTCGGTAAAGGCACGACCAAGATACTGGATTTCATCCTCAGCTAAGGCTAGGCCCAAAGTGCTATTTGCGACGCTAAGCGCTTGCTGTCCTTCGGTCATTAAAGGAACTCTGGCCAAGGCTTGCGGGCTACCTGACTGGAAAACTGCCTCTGCCTCAGCTAGACCATCGAGTACAATTTCCGTCATACGGTCATGGATCAGTTCACCTAATTCGGATTTCTGTGCTGCAGTTAATCCAGTCTCAGTTTTAAATAGATAAGTGATACCCCGTTCGATTCTCTTCACCATACTAAGACCACAGATCAGGGCAATATCGGTTGCCTTTGAACTCCAGGGAGATATGGTGCCAATTCTTGGGACAACCAACAGTTCCAGAGACGATTCGGAGTCAATAGCCGCTGCTGTTAGCCGATCATCTTGCCTTGCCCCGTAGGTCAATATACGTTCTAACTTACGATGACTCAGCTCATCGAGTGGTGCAACAAAATCAACCAGGTGTATAAAACGTGTTTCAATCAACTCGACAGGAATATCTTCACTGTCGATTGCTGACTGGAGTTTGGCTGTTCGAAAGGCGGAAAAAGCAGGGCCACCATTGATATGCAACATATTCAGAATACGTCCGGGAAAACCCTATTATAACAATGCTGGACGGGACTTCACCCTGATATTGAAGTGAACCTGACAATTTTCCCCTAAAAGCAGCGATCCGCGATCAAACTGCATCAGGTTGGGAAGCGGGTAATTTTCTTGCTCGCTTTTCGCCGTGCTACAAAAAACGTTTTTAACAAAGTGCTGCAGATGTCTTCGCGAACCCCTTCGGAGACCTTGACCCGATGATTCAAATACGACTGTTTAAAAAACTCCGCATTGGAAACAATGACCCCCGCTTTGGGCTCCCGGGCAGCAAACACCAGTCTTTCAATACGAGCATGTACCATAGCACCCGCACACATATTACAAGGCTCCAATGTGACAAAAACTTCTGTGCCAGTCAGACGATAGTTACCCATGGACCGGGCAGCCTGCCTGATCGCCTGAATTTCTGCGTGACCTGAGGGGTCATGACTCGCCAGCATGGTATTAAATCCACGGCCAATAATTTCCCCATTCAATACGACAACCGCCCCAACCGGGACTTCACCCTGTTTGGAAGCGTGTTTCGCCTGCACGATCGCCTCATCCATAAATTCGATATCTGTCTTCACGACCGGCTCTTCAACTTCATCATCTTTACCAACCGACTAGAAAGGCAGCGCTACGCCGGTGAAACTTCCGTGAAACCGCCCGGCCAGATAGGTCAATAACAGCGCCAGACAAAAGCAAACCAGATCGAGAAATGCTCTGGGCTGGCTCGCTCCAATCGGCCTGCTTCGTTTTGACGAAGTCGCGGCCGATACCAGCACAAAAAAGACAAAAGCACCGAATAACACTCTGGAATGCACGTCTGGATTAACGAGCATATGACCGATACCCCAAATCACAATACCCCAGGTCATTGGATGATAAGTCCAGCGTTTTAGGTAGGTCGGTAGATTGGCACTCAATAATAGCCACAAAGACAGGAACATCCAGTATGATCCGGTAGCGTAGACATCCGCGCTCACGGGTGTTGATGACAGCACGTGATAGGAACTATCAAACCCGCTAACCAAGCAGACCAGGCCGGCAATGCTCAACAGCGAATATAAAACCAGATAGGCATTCTGGCCGAGACGGCTAACCAACTTAGCCCTGATGGGCGGAAACAGACCCACCGCATGCACAGAAAAAAACAACCCGACTCCCAAGAAAAAAACCATGCTTGTTCTCCTTTAATCATTCACCCCGGCAGGAATCTAACCCATTTTGAACGGCTGGTGACGATGCTTAGCTACTGACAAGTTCATTTCGAACTAAACACCCGTGTCAATGCCAAACCTGCCTGATAAGCCCCGTGGCTGCTTTTTCTCATCACATTACATTTTCTTCTGATCATGATCACAAAGCTAGCTGGGGTCAACACTGCTGTCTATTATGGTAAAGCGGGCAGGCTAAACCGGGCCTCTTGCAAAAATAGTACCTGATTCAGTAGGCTAGATAAGTGTTTAGATCAGTCAATTGGCCTACATCAAAAGTAAAGCACCACATGTAAAGCATCGAGAGTAAAAGCACAGGAGGCCATCATGGCACAAACAGAACGAGACCTGATTTCAGAAACCATTGAAATCTATTTCGCAAGCATGTATGAATCCAGCGCCGATAAGGTTCGACACGTGTTCCATGAGGACGCAAAAATCACGGGCTACATGCAAGGCCAATTGGTACAGCTAAGCGTTTCAGCATTTGCAGACTCTGTCGCCGGGCAGCTGCCATCGGCAGCGGAGGAAAAAGAACCAAAATTACTCGAAATTGCATCGATTGAAATCGCGGGTGCCACCGCCATCGCTCGAGTCCGAGACGGCTATCTAGGGATGATTTTCCTGGACACTCTGTCTTTGCTAAAAGTTGATGATCGCTGGGTTATTTACAATAAACTTTTTCATATCGAAAGTTAACGGCTGCAAATGACTGCCAATCACAACGGGATTTGGACTGAAGAAATCATCGAATAACGCACATCCGAATTACCTAACAGTCTTGGCAGACCATGCTGGAATCAGGCCGATATCTCGAAAAGCTCTAATCTCCTCCAGATACCTGGGATCACCATAAGCACCAAACTCAGACAAACAGGCCCATGCATATTTCAGGCTATGCTCTGGGTCAAGCGCAGTGTTCACAGGCTTTGGCTGGGCAAACAGTGGACTGTCTACCGCCTTATGTGCAGCGAGGATCGCACCTGTCAGGCAACTCATGACTAATTGGGAATCAATTAACCGAGCACATATTCTTGCCGCCTGAGTTGCGGTTACCATATGCAGAGCAAAGAAATCACGCGTACCCATATAGACTTCCAAAGCACAATTCGCACAGGCTTCAAATGAAGCTGTGCCAATAGGATAACCATCAGTTGTAATCAGTTCAGCCATCCGTTGGCTAAACCTCTCTTGCTTGAACCCCTGTCTCCCAGCATCAACTTGCTGAGCAAGAGCCACGGGCAAATCTATTCGGTGCTGTTGGCTGAAAGGAACTTCTCGGTGACTGGTGATCAGATAAGCCAAGGCAGCAGCGGTCTCAGCAGAAGATTCAAAATCGATAGCATAGCCAAGGCGAATAATCGGGTGAAATGCCTGTAAACCCAGACCGGGTAGAAACTCGGGTAAAAACTCTTTTACTACCTCATTAATACTTGTTTGATCAATCTGTGCCCTCAAATAATGCATTAGGCCAAGGTATTCGTCCGGATTCCCCACTGCTCCACGCCAACCCGCACTCAGCGAATTCGAGGAAACGGTTCTTAATTTTAATCGGTATTCAGCTTGAAACTGCTCCAACTGGGCATCCCTTGCACCCAGGCCCTGCATTGCGCACAGCGTCATGGGCAGATGATCGCTATTCATGGAAGGCAGGTAATGGGGATCATAACCAATGCCCTGTTCCAGTAATTCCTGCAACCTCATCGATACCCTCCCTGACTTAGTCCTAACCAGTTACCCACATTACGCTTGCTGGCCATACTGAAAAAAATCAATCGGTGGAACCGATGCAAACTAATCATTAACGACCCTGTGCCCACGCAATAGAAAGTCGGCTCAAATAGGCCCGCTTTTCACACCCGCTTTTCACACCCGCTTTTCACACCCGCTTTTCACACCCGCTTTTCACAATAGAAGCGTTTTTAGCGCCATCACCCAATCAGTCTACCGATCAAGCGGCATAAATTTGGGCTCTATTTGCTTAGCTCATCCTTCGTCGGCGTTTCTATATGAGCATCCTGGTCAGCTTGCTGAGTTTCGGCTTCCTCATCATCACCGCCTGCGATGCTAGTTACTGCTTTTACCGGCAGTGTGACGACGCTAACCACCGCTTTGGTAGCAGTGGACAAAGCACCGGTAACTGCGATTGCGGTACAACCACTCAGATTCAGGCCCATCAGACCGACTAGAACAAACAACCGTATTTTTACAAACTTGTGACTGCAGAATACTGTCCTGATGATTTCCACTTTAATCTCCTCGTGAGCGACAAAAATTTGAATCCTATTTTATGCACTTCAGCCCGACCTTACAGGCCAAACCTGATTTTGTTAACCGTGGTACTGAACCTGACCGAACCAAATCTAAGATTGAAAAACATCAACCAGAAGACTCATCCTAACAGACAAAGACTGGCAAAAGTCAAAGAGGTAGTACACTTAGCAGAAACAAAAGGAAACTACGACAAGCCATATATTCCAGACTCTGTAAGGAGAAATGAGCGATTATATTTGCGCTTAAACCTTGGTAATCTCGCCGGCTCAATTCTATGGGTAATCATAATGAATACAGTCGGAGTATTGGGTGCGGGAACCATGGGAGCCGGTATTGCTCAGTTATTCGCCAGCGCCGGTCTTAATGTGGTATTGCGCGATATTAATCAAGCATTGGTGGAAAAAGGCCTAGCCGCCATCGATAAGAGCCTAGACAGGCAGGTTGCCCGAAGCCAGATAGAAGTCATTGAAAAAGAGGCCATTACTGGCAGAGTAACAGGCACGACGGACCTGAGTGATTTATCTGCGTGTGACCTTGTTATTGAGGCCATTGTCGAGAACATGGAAGTGAAGAAAACCGTGTTCGCAGAACTCGATCATGTTTGCCAGCCCAGTGCTATCCTGGCTTCGAACACCTCATCACTGTCAATTACAGAAATAGCCAGTGCCACAATGCGCCCGGAAAAAGTCGTTGGTATGCACTTCTTTAACCCGGCACCGGTTATGAAGTTAGTTGAAATCATCCAGGGTATAGCGACTTCCCCGGAAACCGTGGATAAAGTCGTTGAAATCTCAAAGCAGATCGGCAAGCAGCCGGTAGAAGTTGCTGAAGCACCCGGTTTCGTGGTGAACCGTATCTTGGTCCCCATGATAAATGAAGCCGTTGGTATATTGGCCGAGGGAGTAGCCAGTGCTCAGGATATAGATGCAGCCATGAAACTGGGCGCTAATCATCCCATGGGCCCCCTGACCCTGGCAGATATGATCGGGCTGGATGTCTGCCTGGCTGTGATGGACGTTTTGTACCAGGAATTCAGCGACCCTAAATACCGTACCCATCCTCTACTTCGCAAGTATGTGCGCGCTGGATGGTTAGGTCGAAAATCAGGCAAGGGCTTTTTTGAATACTAAACTATGATTGCATAGCCCCGGCGGCAACCCTTTCGACCAGGCGACCAGAGTAGTCACTCAGGAGCTGGCCCAATGTAAGCTTTACGGCTGGGATAAAGCGCTCTATTGGGCGAGTTCTGGATACCGTGCCTGCCAGCTCTGCAAAAAGGCCGGTTCAGCAAGCAGTTGAATCTTATCATTCACGGAATAGCTGACGGGGTAAAACCCGGTATATTGAGCTCGACCTGCTCGTATCGTTTCCAGTGCCATCCGCAATCTAGACAGATCGCTCAGGGCCAGTTCGGGCATACCAAGCGGCCCAGCCCGATGAGCACCAAAAATGCGCAAGTGTTCTCCCGCGATTGCCTCAAGCGTAATAGAACCTTGTACATAATCTCCCAAATTACTATTCGGCAAAAAGGCATAGAGCGGCCCGGGATAAATAAAATCACCCGAAAACAGATAATTCGAAACAGGATCAAACAATGAAATCGAGTCGTCAGTATGCCCCGGCGTGTATAACACGGTTAATTGCCTGCCACCCAGATCAATAGTACCTCCAGGTTCTAGCCATCGACTGATTGCCAAGGCAGGCGCCGCATATCCTTCCACCTCTCCCAAGTGTTCGTACCAGGCTAGCTGCAACACACCCTCCTGGACCCGGTTCCTGAGATGGGGTAGATCAATCAGCGCGGTACGCTGAAAGATGACCTCATTACCAATATGGTCATAATGCAGATGCGATGGAATAAAGGTCACTGGCAGTTGAGTGATCGACGCCACAACTGAGCGAATATCACGCTGTCCAGTGCCTGCATCAAAGACAACTGCTTCCTTCTCGCCCAGCAACAAGTAATTATAATTCTGCTGGTAATAACGCGGCTCACCAATAGCATAAGTCTTCTCATCTATGGCATGAACCGTATAGTAATCATCAAACCAACTGACATCGCTGCCTTGAAATTCGACCTCCAGTAATTCAGGTGGCGATTCGTTCGCCATGGTGAACAGCAAAAGACGGTCCCGGCCAATCACGATTCCGCCGCCAGCAATAAAAATGAACAGTAGTAACAAAACCACAAATCTTGATGTCCTCACGAAAGCTCCCTTTGAT
>CAZGCW010000054.1:0-19294 GCA_964524295.1 uncultured Pseudomonadales bacterium | reverse complement strand
CGATGGCAGAGACAATGGTATAAGGCATGAAAGTCACCAGCGTTGCCAGGACATTAGGCAGTATATGTTTTGAAATGACTCTCATTGTTGAAGCACCAATTACTCTGGCGGCCGCGATGTAGTCTCTTGATTTCTCTTTGTAAGTTTCAGTGCGCATATAGTAGGTCATGCTGGTCCAGGAAAATAACACCATCACCATGAGTAGGATGCTGATTCGGGCCGGTATCGAGGCATCTGATGGAATTATAGAGAACACGATAATCACCATATAGAGAAAGGGAATATTCGACCATATTTCAATCAAGCGTTGAAATATGAGGTCAAAGACACCGCCAAAATAGCCCATCGAGCAGCCAACCAGAATACCGATGCAGTAGACGCAAATCATAAAGGCAAATGCAAATAGTAGTGCTGTGCGCGTGCCGTAGACCAGCCTTGCCAGAATGTCCCGACTCGTTGTGTCGGTACCCAGGTAATGTTGTGTCTGCAGAGAAGGTGGTTCTGGTTTAAACACGCTGCCCAGAGAATGGTTCTCATAAGGATTGTATGGGACCAATGGCATGAGTACCCAGTTATCAGATTGTTCTTCATCAAAACGATTGGCAAGCTGGCGGTAGTTGGCTTCATAGGAATAATCGAGCCCGAATTCCTTGCCTGAATAAAATCCGGCATAAGTAGGGAAATAGGTTTCTCCTTCGTAATGTACGATAAGGGCTCTGCTATTAATGAGGAGTTCGGCAAAACAGAGCAGCACAATCAGGCTGGCCAGTATCAGGAAGCTAAAATAACCCAAGCGAATATTTTGAAATCGCTGCAGTCGTTTCCTGGTTTGAGGATTTAAATGAGACAGCATTATTCGAATCTAATCCGAGGGTCGACGA
Source organism: uncultured Pseudomonadales bacterium (assembly GCA_964524295.1). Lineage (GTDB taxonomy): Bacteria > Pseudomonadota > Gammaproteobacteria > Pseudomonadales > Azotimanducaceae > UBA9926. The sequence goes on along the minus strand of CAZGCW010000054.1, from coordinate 18,413 downwards.
AAGCCACCAGGATGTCGGACAGTATATTTCCGATTAGTAATAGGAGACTGGCAAGCAGCACCACGCCCATGACCACAGGATAGTCTCTGTCGAGAATCGCGGAAAGACCGAGTAAACCGAATCCGTCAATGTCAAAGATAGATTCAATCAGGAAAGAGCCAGAGACGACCAGGGTAATGTTTTGCCCAAAAGTGGTGGCAATAGGAATAAGAGAATTTCTTAAAGCGTGTTTTATCACCGCTTGACGAAACGAGACGCCCTTGGCTACGGCGGTGCGAATATAATCTGCGGCCAGGTTGTCCATCAGGTGATTCTTTAGTAATAGGGTTACCAGAGCAAAGCTACCGACGAGGTAACAGATAAGAGGTAAGACTGAATGCTGGATGAGGTCATAGGCTTTTCCCCAGAGATCTTTCTCATCAAATGAGTAGCTGACGAACCCGCCCATTGGGAACCATTCCAGGCGCACGGAAAAATACAGCAGAAGCAGTGAGCCAAGCGCGTATCCGGGTATGGCATAACCCGTAAAAATAAGCACCGATGAGAGGCTATCGACCATGGTACGGTGTTTTATGGCTTTGACAATTCCCAGGGGTATACAGATGCTGTAAGTCAACACCAGCGTGATTAGCCCGTAATAGATGGAAACCGGGAAGCGATCCTTTATCACTTCCCAGACGGGTTCATTATATCGATAAGATGAACCGAGATCGCCTTGTAGGACCTTGCCGGTCCATTCGACATAACTAATGAAAATGGGTTTATCGAAGCCGTAGTATTCCTTGAGTTGCTGTAACTGACCTTCAGAGAGCGCCATACCCTGGCCCACATTCTGGCTGCTGACACCTGAGCTTGCATCGAGCATCTGCGATTCCATGATAGCTCGTTCGAGGGGACCACCAGGCACCAGCCGAGTAATGGCAAACACGATAATAGTGACCCCAATTAAGGTAGGAGGGATCAACAGTAATCGTCTTAAGAAATAATCACGCATGAAGTATTCAGTGTCTAAACGAAGTAGCAGGGCATTAGCCGAGCGCAGGGAATTATCGATGATTCTTCAATGACCATCAAGCACATAGAAGTTTGCCACAGAATAGGTTAACAAAATAGATTACACAGCATCAGCTTAATGCTTATTGGTTAACAATTGGTTCATGATGATATGAGCACTTAAGGCGCCGAGTAATTGTGCGATGATAAAGGCGGGTACATCGGTGGGTGATATACCGCTGAAAGTATTGGTCAGGCTGCGCGCTATAGTAACAGCGGGGTTTGCAAACGAAGTCGATGCCGTAAACCAATAGGCAGCAGTAATGTATAAACCGACCGCGAAAGGCAAAGCATCAGCCCGAAAACGATGGCAACCTAGGATGGTCATAATAAGCCCGAAAGTGGCAATGGCTTCTGCTAACCATTGGCCCCAGCCGTAACGGTGGTGAGTGGAAATCTGTATGACTTCCAACTCGAACATGGCGTGTGCAGCAAAACAGCCAGCGATGCCTGCGAGCACCTGAACGCTTATGTAGGCTGCTGTTTCTCCGATTGTAATCCTATTTTGAATGAGCATAACCAGGCTGACTACAGGATTAAAATGCGCGCCAGAAAGATCGCTGAACGCCAGTATGATGACCACCAGAATCGCCCCGGTCGCCAGGGTGTTTGCCAGCAATGCGAGCGCATCATTGCCGCCCGAGAGCTGTTCCGCCATGATGCCGGAGCCAATCACGGTGGTCAGTAGGAAAAAAGTTCCCAGGCCTTCTGCTAGTAATTTTTTATACATAGGGGTGATTGTCGTTGTTTAGGTCATTGATGTGTACTCTGCTAAATGCAGGCATAAATAGCTTCGTTGAGAACATTTGTTCGGGTTTTTTCTGTGCCATCATTCGTCCTCATTTGATTCATAACATAACTTACAGCCAGGTTTTCGACGGGGTCAGCATAACCGGTTGAGCCGCCAGCGCCATTGTGGCCAAAAGCCTCTGGATTGGGACCAAAAGCAGAGCGCGTATTGAGGATGAAGCCTCGGGAGCGGCGCATTTCATGTCCCAGCACTAGGTCCGTGCCGTCTTCGACTTCAGTTATCAGGGCGGTTGCCAACGCCCTACTGGAAATGATTTTAGTCCCTTGGAGTTCACCGTGGTTTGCTAGTGCTGCGTAGATTTTAGCGATTCCAGCCGCTGTCGCATGACCATTGGCTGCGGCGATCTCAGCGCGCCGCCAAGGTTTTGAACAAGCGTCCTTAAAGGGTCTTATTATCGGGTTTAATTGTGCACTTCTAAAGATCTCTGATGTTTCTGCTTCGGCCGTTTTTATGCTTTTTGACGGGTCATCAGATTGATGTGTTGCTGGCGTGTGATTGGGTCCGTTTAGCGTCGCGCATCGATAGTGGAGTTGATCGGGCAGGCCAATATAACAATCCGCATTGAGTGGTATCGCTACTTTCTGTGAGAAGTATTGGCCTAGTGTCTGCCCGGTAATTCGCCTGATGAGTTCGCCGGGAAAGTAACCCCAGGTGATAGCATGATAGCCGGCTTTGGTCCCTGGTTGCCACAGCGGCGCTTGCTTTGCCAGTAGTTGGACCATTTTAGGCCAGTCGCACAAATCACCCACGGTGAGAGTTTGGCTAACACCACTTAACCCGGCCTGATGTGACAGCAGTTCGGCGACGGTTATGTTCGCCTTTCCGGCTTGGCCGAATTCGGGCCAATAGTGCGCAACCTTCTGATCATAATCGATCAATCCTTCATCGCATAAAATAGCGACTGCCAGCGCGGCCAGTCCCTTTGTTGTTGAGTAGATATTAACCAGGGTATTGCTTGACCAGGTGTTCGATTTTTCGCGGTCAGTCCACCCTCCCCAGAGATCGACTACCTTTTGACCATGGTGGTAGACACACAGGCCTGCGCCCAACTCTGAGTTCTGCCATAGATGCTTAAATGCAGTTCTGACAGGTTCAAATTGTGCTGCTACCTGGCCATTGATAGTGACTTTCATTTCTTTGTTAATTCAAGCAATTTGGATTAGTTGATCTTAGAGCAACTATGCCTTATTTGTAGCCGAAGTGACATCCAGGTAGGACTCCCGGTGTGTGATGGATGCTGTCTTAGGCTGAGTGTTGTAACCGAGCGGCATTTTCGAGGATCTGGTCGATATTGAGATTACGAAATCCCTCTGGATCCTGCTGTCGACACAGTTGGGCTGACATTGCCATCTGGTGGAACCGCTTTGGTACCGGGCGACCACCATAGTCTTCGATCAGACTGTCCATGTAGGGACCCTGTTGATCCCCCAGGCGGTGGTAATGCCAGGGTTTCCCTTTTTGCTTTTGAAAGGATGCTATCTTCTGCATTATTTCGTTTTTCATTGCCTGCTGTGATGGCAGGTCGTGTGTGCCAGAAAGTAGCTTGGCAAACCAGGTTGCCTGAACGATGAACAACGGAAAAGGGATAATTAGATAAGGGATGCCGATGAAAGCCAGGCTTGGATAGTCGGGATGAATAATATCTTTATATAAGGGCGAAACCAGATTGTCCGATACATTGACGATCACATCTGAAAGAAATGGAAAAGCATAATGATAGCCTGTGCAGTAGATGAAGTGGTCGACCTGGGTGAGGAGGCTCTGGTCGGATAAAAACACCCTGTGGCCATCCATTTTGATCGGAATTGAATGATAGCTGATATTTGATTGTGGTGAGTTCATCAGATGTGGCTTTGGGTAGCCGCAATGGAATACCTGTTCAGCTTTGCTGGCAATTTCTCGGCTGAGATCCTGAGCTGAAGCCCCGCCTCCCCAGATCACCACCCGCTTTGATGCAAACGAATTTGCACCTCGGTAGTTTTTTGAATGGCTGATTGTTCCCGAGAATGTATGGCTGCCACTGATTTCAGGTGACCGAGGTTGGTCATAGTGACCATTGGCGACCACGATGGCATCAAAATACTCAGTCTCATCCCGGGATGTGACCAGTGTCCAGGGCGATGAATCCCCATCCGGTGGTTGAATTGATGATACGCCGGTATCAAATCGGATGAGTGAGCCTATGCCTTGATGCTCCGCAAAAGCCCTTAAATAAGAGAGAACGGTTTGATGGCCCGGGAAATCACTCGTGTTCGTGCCTGCGGAACGATCTTCAAAGGGATAGTCCCAGAAAGCCATTAGTTGCCGAGGTAGATTGGTTCTTAGGGAAGGGTAAAGCGCGCCTTTTTCTGGGTCATCCTGGTAGTTCCAAAGGCCACCGAGACTTTTTTGCTGCTCAAACAGCATTAACTCATGCTCAGCCTTCAGTACACTGGCAGCTGCCAATCCAGCAGCACCTGCTCCTACAATACCGATGCGCATGGCGTAATTTCTCTGACTCGTTTCAGATTTCTAGCTTACCAAGATCTCGAGGTGGAGAACATGTCATAATACCCTTGATGCGAGGAGAGTAGGTGACTAGTCACATAACAGCCGAGTTACAGCAGATTACACGGATAAGTCCGTCAACGCGGATATTCAGGTTCCTAACCCATAGCAGTAGTGCGTCGTTTCTAGCTGGGCAGTTTTATCGTTTTACTTTTACTGATGATGCCGGAAGTTTCGAAAGAAGTTACAGCCTGTGTAATCAGGTGGAGGACCAGGGCAAGGGCTTGCTTGATCTAATGGTCTCGGAAGTAGACAAAGGCAGGGCCACACAGGTTTTATTCAATGCCTCGGTTGGGTTGCAGGTGAGCATAAAAGGTCCTTATGGCCGTCTTGTTCTGCCTCAGCCAATACCCGCTAAAATCGTACTGGTCGCTACCAGTGTCGGACTGGCGCCCTTCATACCGATGTTGTCAATGATGGCAGCCTCACCCTCAGATGAAGTCAGGTCCTTGGTGTTGATACTCGGGGTCCGGGATCGAAGTGAATTTCTATGCGCGGAGTGGTTGCTCGGGTTGCGCAAGAAACTACCCTGTTTTGAACTATTGGTCTGCTATTCGAGGGAAACTGCAAGCAATTTGGAGTCCTATGAGCGTAGCGGTTATGTGACGGCAGCGATGGCTGAGCAACCGTATGATCCACACACTGATTTTTTCATGCTCTGCGGTAATCCGCTCATGGTTGATGACGTGTTTGCACTATTGAAGCGTCTGGGATTCTCTGGTCGTCGCGTCCGTCGTGAAAAGTACGTTTTTGCCAGGCAGGAAAAGCCTAATTTGAAACCGAGAAGTTTGAGCAAGAATGAACGAGATTTATTGTCAGAGAAGATCAAGCGCTATGGGAAATAATAAAGCTTAAATGTTTATGGATTGCACAGCCAATGCCAGGGCTCGAAAGCGATGCCGTAGGGGTTTTTCCTGGGATAACTCATGGAAAACGAAAATTCCCCAGCATGTTTTTGTAACCAGTCAAAACCGCTGGTTTGTTCAAACGCTTCAGTGAGGGGAGCCGCACCGGTGATACCGAGATCCAAAGCCCTGCCAGTATGGTGTTCACTATAGCCTGGCAGCGCACTTACCTTGAGTATCTGCTGCATGTTCTGACCTGCAGCTAGCTTACGATTGATTATTTCAAGTTGATATTGAACGGATCTAAAGCCTGAAACGATATAGAGATTCAGGCCATCTCGCTTCGACGCTGATTGCATTTCCTTCCAGCAGGCCACCGTTTTTGCAGTAGCCAGGACGGGCTTGAACGCATCCGCTTCATGGATGGATTCGAGATCCTGTTCTGATGCCTCTGGTTGGGGAGGAGGGAGGTAACTCGACAAGAAGTCCTCCTTCAAGCCCAAGGTGGTAATCAGAGTCGTTTCTGTAGACAACGATGCCTCCTTTACATGGGGGTACCAGTCGAATCCTTTACCCCTATCCTACAAATTTGTTCAAGTGGTGATCGGCGTTCCCGAACTGGGCATCAATGACCAGTAAACGCTTGAAATAGTGAGCGATGGGCAATTCCTCTGTCATACCCATACCGCCGTGTAGCTGTACCGCATTTTGGCTGACGAATCGTCCGGTTTTACCGACCAGGTATTTGAGCGCATGGATATTTCTCTGTGCCTCTGCAGCGCCCTGGGCTTCAAGCATCGTTGCCTTCATACAAAGGGATTTGGCTAGGTTATATTCAACGAACATATCCGTCATTCGATGCCTTAGTACTTGGAAATCTGCCAGTGCATGATCGAATTGCTGCCTTTGCTTGGTGTATTCAATGGTGCTTTTGTAGAGGATTTCCATCGCTCCGATGGCCTCAGCGGCGAGTCCAAGGATACCCCGGTTGGCCAGTGATTGGATTAGAGGCCCGGCGGTGTCCGCGTGACCCAGTAGGCAATCGCTTTCGACTCGGACGTCTTTTAGCTGGAGTTCAGATGCTTTTAAGCCATCAACGGTGGGGTAGTCTGTGCGCGTCAGTCCGGTGGCCTTAGCATCGACAATAAACAGACTGATACCCTGTTCATCAAAATCATCGCCCGATGTTCTTGCGCTCAAAAGTATTTTGTCTGCAGAGATCGCGTTAAAGACCAGCGATTTCGATCCGTTTAGTCGGAACCCACTTTCTTCGGCTGTTGCTCGAGTCTGTATGGCAAAGAGGTTATCTGGTTCAACGGCCTCCGCACAGGCAAAGGTTCCAATCAACTTACCTTCAATAATGGCAGGGATCAGGTCCTGCTTTTGCTGCTGGGTTCCAGCTATTTCGACAGCCGCACCGAACAGAACCACAGTCGACAGGAAAGGCTCGACTACCAGGCCCTTACCAAACTCTTCCAGCATGATCATACTGTCAACAACCGAGCCTCCCAGGCCGCCATATTCCTCTGAAAAGGTCATGGCCAACCAGCCAAGGTCCGCAAATTGCTGCCAGTTATGGGTGTCGTATCCTTGATCGATTTTGGTAAGTTTGTTTCGTTCAGAGAGACTGTATTCGGAACTAATAAATTTTTGGATACTATCCTGAAGCAGTTGTTGTTCGTTGGTTAGTGACAAATCCATGGTGTATTCCTTTTTTAACCTAAGCTCCGGTTTTAATTTAAGCTCCGGTTTTAATTTAAGCTCCGGTTCTAATTTAAGCCCCGGTTTTAACCTGGATCTCGGTCTTAACCTGGATCTCGGTCTTAACCCAGGTCCAGGACATTCTTGGCGATGACATCTTTTTGAACCTCGCTAGCACCGCCATAGATTGTGGTTGCCCGGCCTCCTAGATAGCTGGAAGTCGCGCCCCTTGCGAATTCTGGCCCGATGGGTTTTGCTCCCCAAGGAGCGGCGTAGATGCCAGCTGCCTCGATATTGAGTTCTGAAATACGTTGCTGAATTTCAGTGCCTTTTAATTTTAAAATTGAAGACTCTGGACCCGGCCCCTGTCCTGCACTCACTTGGGCAAGTGTTCTCAGTTCAGTAAATTCGAGGGCGAGTAATTCTGCCTCAAGCGCGCCTACTTTATGCTTGAAACTGGGAAGGTCCATGAGTGAGCCTTGGCCTGCTTTGATTAATCTGGCATTGGCTTTGGCCTTTTCCAGAGCCAGAACCGAATTTTGAATACCCGCCAGACCCGTTCTTTCGTGGACAAGCAAGCCCTTTGCATAAGTCCAACCTTTGCCTTCCTCGCCAATGCGATTGGTGACAGGGACTTTAACGTCGGTTAGGTAGACTTCGTTAACGGAGTGGCTACCACCCAGGGTAATGATCGGTCGAGTTTCAACCCCAGGGTCGTCCATGGGGATGAGCAGGAAAGTAATCCCTTCTTGCTTTGCGCCCGAACTCGATGTCCGCGTGAGACAGAACATCCAGTGCGCAATATGCGCCAGGGTAGTCCAAGTTTTCTGGCCATTCACCAGATAATAGGTGCCATCTTCGCTTAATTCTGCCTTCGTCTTCAGGTTGGCGAGATCGGATCCTGCCCCTGGCTCTGAATACCCTTGACACCAGTTGACACTGCCATCACGAATACCCGGCATGAATCGTTCAATTTGTTGTTCGCTGCCATAGTTCATCAGGATTGGAGCCAGCATACCAACGCCGAACGGCATTTGAGGGGGCGTGGCATGACGCGCCATTTCCATATCAAAAATATAGCGTTGTGTGGGCGTGAATCCAGGCCCGCCATATTCCACAGGCCATTTTGGTATATCCCAGCCGCCCTGATCTCGTAGCGCCTGAAACCATTCATTCCTTTTGGTCCACATTTCCATACCCTTGGGCAGGTTAGCTTCGATAAAATTGACCACTTTTTTCTGGAATGCCAGGTCGTCTTCGCTGAATTCAATATCCATGATACCTGCCTGTGAATAGAAGTGAGGTTATGTTAAGTCGGGGTCTGCAGCAATTCAAATCAATTGCTGGAATTAATAACTGAACACGAGTCGATCGTGTCCTCAATGGTTTGTGACCGTGATGCACGGAATTTTGTTTCCCTGGCCTGTTTGGCTTAGTCGCCCGTATTTGTTTGGTCGCTTGAAAACAACCCAATGGGTGTTGAGTCATGTTCTGTCGGGATGGCCCCGAGCGGAGGGTATAGGTAGGTTCTGGTTGACGGTGCAGATAGGTTGTCTGCATAGCCTGCTTAGACCGGCTGGTGGGTCTTGAAATAGACGGGTCAAACATATTGCTGATGAAGCTCTTTAATGATCTGTAGAAACTCTGCGTGTGTTTCTTGAATGATATCAGTGACCGGTTTGACGCTGTCTATTCTACCTGCAACTTGACCGGATAATGGGATAGCGGCCTCCATATCGCCGTCAAAATAGAGGTCTTTAGCGGTTCCAAACTCAGTCATGATGTTAGTTTCCGGCAGCCGCTCCAGTCTCGATGTTCTTTCCGTGCGCAATGCCCTGAGCGCTGGTGAATGAAATTTATTCAGGAAGACAGTGCCTGTATCTTCGGCATTAATAATGGCATTTTTCCAGTTGTTGTGGACCGGAGATTCCAACGCGGAAACCATACGAGTGCCCATTTGTATTCCCTCAGCACCCAGAGCAAAAGCAGCTGCCATAGAACTACCATCGATGAATCCGCCAGCCGCGACAATGGGGACATTGGTTTTCGAGCGAATCAGGGGCAGTAATACCATCGATGCGACTTCATTAGGGCTCTTGAATCCGCCGCCTTCCCCTCCTTCTACAATCAGGCCATCGACACCCGCTTCAATGGCCTTGAGAGCCGCTTTTAAGGTTGGCACGACATGAAAAACGGTGAGGCCTGCTGCTTTTAAGGGTTCAGTGTAGCGGGTTGGGCTTCCTGCAGAAGTCGTGACAAATCGAACGCCCTGATCAATGACAAATTGGGCGATGCTGGGATCTCTGACGAATGCCTGGGCTATATTGACTCCCCAGGGTTTGTCCGTCAGGTCTTTCATTTTACTGATTTCGACTTTTATCTGGTCGAGTTCACCGGAACTGGTTTCTATAATGCCCATGCCACCAGCATTTGAAACAGCTGATGCAAGTTGAGACCGGGCAATCCAGCCCATGGGGGCTTGAACGATAGGGGTTTCTACTCCGAGCATTTCAGTGACACGGTTTTTAAAAGTCATTTAAGTTTCCTTTCTACGCTGCCAGTGAGCATAGCTGTAGTTTATATTCGAGTGAATGGTTTCCGACCTGATCAGTTTGAAATCTTCAGAGTTAAAATCGGGAAAAAATACGTTGCCATCCACTATTGTATGGATTGTCGTTAAATGTAAGTCGCTAGCCAACGGCAATGTTTCTGCGTAGATTTGACCACCACCGACGACAAAAATGGCTCGATTTGTTTTCGCTGCGATCCCCAAAGCAGTGTCCAGAGAGGGTGCTGTGACACAGCCCTGTTTTTGATAGTGGCGATCTCTACTGAGAATAATTGTCTCGCGGCCGGGCAGCGGGCGGCCAATTGACTCATAGGTTTTTCTCCCCATGAGCAAGCACCCGCCCAGGGTGATTTTTTTAAACAGGGCTTGTTCGCCTTTGACCTTCCAGGGTATTTCACTGCCATCACCGATGACATTGTTATCGGATTTAGCGGCGACGATGGAGAAAGCCCTGCTCACATCCGTTCTACTGTTCGGATACCTAATAATGCTAGGCCGTTGTGAAGCGTTTGAGCGGTTATATTGGCTAGCTGCAGTCTGCTTGCTTGAATATGATTCGATGCGCTTAAAATAGGGCAGTGTTCATAGAAGCTCATAAATGAACGAGCAAGTTCGTAAAGATAGTTGCAAAGGATATTAGCCTGATAATCTTCAAGGTAGGCTTCAATGGCCTCGGTCATTTGCAGCACCCTGAGTGCCAGCAATATCTCCTGGTCTTCTTCTATAGACACTACGTTGCTCAGGCTACTTTGATCCGTACTGCTTTTCCTGAATAAACTGCGTATGCGGGTGTAAGCATATTGCAGGTAAGGCGCAGTATTGCCTTCAAAAGAGAGCATGGTATCCCAGTCGAAAATATAATCGGTAGTCCGGTTTTTTGATAACTCTGCATATTTGATAGCGCCTATGCCGACCACCTCTGCAACCGTGCGTTGCTCCTGCTCGGTCATGGCGCTGTTTTTATCTTTGATGAGTGTTAAGGCGCGTTCGGTGGCCTCATTGAGTACATCAATGAGTTTAACATCTGCGCCGTCCCGCGTTTTGAAGGGCTTGCCATCGTCTTTCAGAATAAGGCCAAACGGCAGGTGTCGAAAAACCTGCTCAGGTCGAATAAATCCAGCCGCGCTCGCCACGGCAAATACCTGTCGCAGGTGCAGTCGCTGAGAGGCGCCTACGACATACAGTACCTCATCGGCGTTAACCTCCATTGATCGATGTCGTGTTGCTGCCAGGTCTGTGGCCAGGTAAGGGTATCCGCCGTCTGATTTGCGGACAATCGCTGGCAGGGGTTGTTCGTTCTTGCCTTTGAATTCATCCAGAAACACGCATTGAGCGCCATCAGACTCAGTCAGCAAAGCCGCTTCCTGGAGTAGGCTAACGATCAAAGGGAGGTCGTCATTGTAGGCGCTTTCTGCTTTTACATCCGCAACGGTTAAAGAGATATTGAGTTTGTTATAAACGCTCTGGCAGTGCTCGAGTGACACATGGATAAATTTCTCCCAGAGTTGGTAGCACCGTGGGTCATTATTCTGCAGTTTTACAACATATTGCCTGGCGGTCTCGGCAAAACTTTCATCAGTACGGAATAGTTTGCTGGCGGATTGATAGAATTTCTCCAGGTCCGTCAATTTTGAGCTGACTTCCTCTCCCTCCACGGTGATCTGGTCCAGGTAGGCCAGTAAACTACCAAACTGTGCGCCCCAGTCACCAACATGATTCGCTCTTATGACCTTATGATGACAGGACTCAAGCACTCGAGCTGCCGTATCGCCAATGACGGTAGAACGCAGGTGACCGATGTGCATTTCTTTGGCAAGGTTGGGCGAACTGTAGTCAATGACGACTGTTTTTTGACCTGTGGTGGTAGCAGGATTAGCCGCATTAAATTGGCTGATGTTCTCTTCTATGAAGGCCGTCTTCAGTCGGATATTGATAAAGCCGGGCCCGGCAACCTCAAAGTTGAACTGCGGATGATTAGCCAGTAAGTCGGTCACCTTCTGGGCTAATTCTCGGGGTGGATAACCAACTTTTTTTGCAGCAGACATAATACCATTGGCCTGATAATGGCCGAATTCCAGTTTTTGTGACTGGCGTATCTGCGCAATAGGCTGTTCGATGCCAGCTTTCAGCATGGCCTGAGAAATTAATTCATCGAGCAACTGCTTAATATTCAAGTTATTCATGTTGAATTTATCTGAAACCTAATAGAACCAGTGTGGAAGGTTATCGGATTCGGATAATAACAGATTGCATGGTTTAGGTGACTTAAAAAGGGGGGCTGAATTAAAAAAAACGGTTTTTGCCGGTTACCCAGGCAGTTAGCTGCATTAGCTTTGTTTCGTTTAGGGCGACCGAGTCATTGTTTTTATAGGGGCAGAGATTAGCGTGATCGCCACGGTATGCCTTAGTTCTTCAAGTTGGTAGGGCTTAGAGAGAACGGGTAACTGTTGCTTGGCAATGAAGGCGGCATGTTTGGGGAAATGATGATGGGCGGAGCAGATGAGTATTTTCTGGTTGGGATTATAATCTTGAACCTGTTTGATGAGTTTTTGCCCGGCGAGGTTTGGAAGCACCAGTTCCGTCAAGAGGAGATCAATGTCATCTTGATGCTGTTTATAGGCAGCGAGGCCCTCATCGCCCGTATCGGCAGTCAGAACAGTGTATCCAATACTGGTAAGAACCAGTTGAGCATACTTTGAAACTCGTAGATCAGGTTCGATTAAGAGCAGGGTTTCCTGGTTTGAGGCAATGTCTTTTTCTACTTTGGCGGTAACCCGCTTAGCGGGCGCACCAGATTGTGGCAAGAATATCTTAACCGAAGTTCCGATTAATGGTTCGCTGAAGAGATTGATTAATCCATTGCTGGCTTCAACCAGGTTACGAATATTAGCTAAGCCGAGCCCCGAACCCTGATCATCGGTTTTGGTGCTGAAGAAGGGTTCAAAAACGTGTGGTAGCACCTCCTCGGAGATACCTGATCCAGTGTCCGTAACGGAAATGACACAGAATCTTCCGGGACGGGCCCAAGTTTCAACCTTGCAGAACCCAGGCGTCAGCACAACAGTTGATGCCTCAAGGATAATTTCACCCTCATCCGGTATGGCATCTCGAGCATTGATGACGAGATTTAACAGGATGTTTTGAATTTGGTCCTCAGCGACATCAGCGTACAGAGGATCCTCCGGGCAGCGTGCTGTGAGCTTAATGTCTGGAGTAGTGACTTGTTGCAGCAGGGGTATTGAATGCGTCAGGATGCCTCTTAGATCCTGAACTGTGGTTTTCTGGGGTTGGCGCTTGTGGTAACTCAACAGTTTCTGGGTGAGCGTATTCGCCTGTTTTCCCGCATGCAGAATTTTATCGGCATAATTTTTGTTGCTGAGCACATTTTCTTCTGCAGCCAGCGCCGCATAACCATTGATTGCCACCAGGAAATTACTCAGGTCATGCACAACACTACTTAAAAGATTGCCGATGGTGGCCATTTTTCGTGATTTATCAAGTTCAAGGTGTAATACCTTGCTTTCGTTTAAGGCCGTTGATGCGTCCTTGCAGTCTTCGATCAAGATCAGTTTTGACGTGCTATAGGAATTATCTAGGCGGTCGCCTGAAATCTTGATATCGCGTAGGCTGCTATCCTTCATGATCATTTTGGCATCAATGCGCCTAATCTGGCTTGAAGCATCAGCTGAATAATAGAAGTGCCGGAGTTCGCGGTCAGCCAGTGCCTCTGGGATCAGAGATATCAGGTCCTGATCAAGTAATTCACTGGGGCTGGTGCTGGTCAGGTCATGAAAAGCATCACTGCTCCAGATGATTCTATTCGATTGGTTAACGACCACCATCGCGATGGGGTTCAACTCGCTGAGGCTTCGACCCAGGGATCCTAGTTGATCCACTCTCTGTTGCAATTGATATTGCTCACTGGTATCGATCATGATGCCCTGAGCACGAATGTCAGAATCCGTTCCCAGATAAATTAACCTGATACTGAGGACAGGGCTTGTGCTGGTATTGAGCGTTAAGTCGACACTTCTGGTCTCGTCTGGTCGTACCGATATGTGCTCAATAAATCGGGAGAACGCGGCTTGTGAAGCGGATTGCAGTAAATGGTTCAGATTGTGATTCCGAGCTTCCAGACTCATTAAAACAGGCGTTATGCTACTGTTTTTGCCGATCAGGAACTTACCTTGGGATGAGATATACCAACAGTCCCTCATGACCAGGGATTGATACCTTTGCAATTGTTGCTCTGTAAGAGAATGCGCGATGTGTTGCGCGCGTACTTGGGTCTTGAGCCGCCAACGCTCCGCTCTGTGCTGTCGAGCCTGGAGCCGAAGCACTTGTATCGCCTGTAATGATCGGTGGGTGGACATCAGCCTTTTAAGAGGTAATTGCAGGCGTTGTAACAAGCCTTTTTTATGATGGTAAAAGCACTCAACTTCTGCCCATGAGGTGCCCTGAACTGTGGAAACCTGGCAATCCCATAAGCCTAACAAACCAGCGAAACTGGAAACCTCAGCACGCAGTAATCTGAGATAGCTGACAGTGGGCGCCTGGCCTGTGTGCCAGGTCAGATGAAATTTAACCCTACCTAGACTGTTTTCTTTAATTTTTGATTCAATAGGTAGACCGCAGAACAAGTCACCTTGCTCTCCGATTAATTCGATCAGTAGATCTTGAGGATCATCCAGAAGTAACGCGAGGTCCTTCCAAAAGATATTTTCTGGTAGCCGCCAGCGAAGGCTGCAAGCCTCATCGAACTCCTGATCCGGTAATAGATGATGTAAGTTAGCGATAACCTGGGTGTAGTCTGACCATGCTAATTCTGTGTCTAGGGTGGCGCATACAGGGTTAAGAGTGGTATTTTTGACGAGCAGATTAATACTGATATTGCGTTGCTGACAGAATTCGAAAATCCCATTTAAGTGCCAGTTTGTTGCTGAGATCTGCTCGTTTTCGGGATTTAACATTTAATCAATATGATATATATTATTTTTCATAATAGCGGATTGGAGACAGGTTACAAGAGCCAGGGGGTGAAAACGGGTTAAACCTTTTACTGGATGCTGATGAGCTTTGTTTTAGGTATTAACGCGGGTCTGATCGGATGCTTGAGATTTTTGGAGGTGCTTTATAGGGTATGAGTAAAAAATATTATTGGGATAATTTTCTGGTCAGTGCGCTTGCGATTCCCTGGAAAGAGGTATTACTCATCATAACCAGGTGTACTCTTTTTTTAGATTCGGAGGTTAATTCATGAACAGCCTGGATTAGAGGCTGAGAATCCGTAAATAGCTGATGGCCGGAATCTGGCAGCAAGGCGCTGAGCTGGAATTGGATCTTGTCGGGTTGCATCCAGAAGACCTGATCCGCAGCTTCGGTTGCTGCGATCAATTCTAGGCCATGGGTTCCTTTGCGCATGGTCGCAGACCCGGGTTCGATCAAGGCGACGATGGTATCGTCAGGCACGTGCGCACGAAGTCCCTCAAGTGTGGTACGAATGGCAGTTGGATGATGCGCAAAGTCGTCGTAAAGCTTGAGCAGGGGAAGGTCTAACAGGCACTCCATGCGGCGTTTGACACCGTTGAATTGATTCAGCGCTTTAATCGCCTGCGCAGGGGGTACGCCAGCATGTCTTGCTGCGGCAATGGCAGCACAAGCGTTGCGGACGTTGTGTTGACCCGTCAGCTTCCAGCGGAGTGTGCCCTGATATTCTTTTGCCACCCTGATTTTAAATTCACTGCCATCGGCGGTCATTAAGTCTGCATGGACTTCAGCCTGGCTCCCCTGTTCGCAGGAAAAATCAGCCGTTGGTGTCCAGCAACCCTGATTGATTACTTCTTCAAGGGCTTTGTCGTCATCAGGCAGGATGATAAGACCATTACCTGGAATGGCTCTTATCAGCAGGTGGAATTGTTGTTGGATTGCTGCCAGGTTGTCAAATATATCAGCATGATCGAACTCGAGATTATTCAGTACCGCAGTTCGCGGTCGGTAATGAAGAAATTTGGAGCGTCTGTCGAAAAAAGAGGTATCGTACTCGTCTGCTTCTATCACAAAAAACATTGAGTTGGTCAGCTTGGCTGAATATTCGAAATTGCTCGGCACGCCGCCAATTAAGAATCCCGGAGAGAGGTTTGCGTATTCGAGAATCCAGGCGATCATGCTGGCTGTGGTTGTCTTGCCATGAGTGCCAGCAACGGCGATAACCCATTTGTTATTGAGGACATAACGGCCCAGGTATTCGGCACCGGAGCAGTAGGCAGTGCCACTGTCCAGTAGCGCTTCAACGGCTGGGTTTCCTCGAGCAAGGTTAGCGTTACCGATGATGACGAGATCAGTCGCATCAGGAATGCTCTCGGAACGGTAAGGGGCCTGTAAAGAGATCCCCGCCTGCTTTAGTTGCAGGCTCATCGGTGGGTAAACATTTTGATCGCTGCCAGTGACGGTATGGCCTTGTTGCCTGGCAATCAGCGCAATGCTACCCATCAACGTTCCGCAGATGCCTAGGACATGAATGCGCATTAATCTGTTCCAGGAAATAGCATAAAGGTGGTTATCACGCCTAGTAGTTCGATTACAAATGCAATGATGGCACCTTGTAAGACGCTGATTTTTACAGCCTTACTGAGGATATTACCAACGATAGCTAACCACCAACCTAACCAGATCCAGGTCGCTGAGTCGGCAAAAAGAAGTAAGGCCTCACTGTCACTGTCGAGCAATATGGCATGAATGGGAAGCAGTATCCACGTCATGATGGTGCCGGCACCGAGCATACTTCCCCAGACCGCCGGAAATCGCTGAGGTACGTTTTTGAACCAGGAAAGCGTCCAAACCAGACTGGTTTGGATAATCAAGGCTGTGAGGGTGATTCCCAAAACGGAGGAAAATGGGCGTAGTGGATAGGTTAAAGTAGCTGCCAATACAACAGAGCAGCAATACACTGTTAGAACGCTACCCAGGATGATTTTGTTATTGGGGAAATCCGCCGGGTGACCTCTTAGAAGGCAGATGCTCCAGAAATAGCTGAAAATTAAATGCATGTAAAATCCTGCTGTAAGGAGAGATATTCCGATAATCTGGGTAGGCAGGTCAAGTCGTGCCCGGGCAAAGTTTTTAACTCGGTTTGTCTATGTGTTCGTCCGGGACTAGATAACCGGTATCGATTTGTCGAACTGCCTTGGTTAGGTAACCTAATAACAGGCTGCTGCCGAAAAGAATCAGACCGCTGACCACCAGTCCGGCCTGAATACCATATTCTTCTGCAATATAACCAATAGGTAAAACGCCCAGGGGCATGAGCCCATGGGACATGAGGTCGATACTCATAATCCGGCCACGCATGCTTTGTTCCACCTGCAGTTGGACCAGGCTTCTATTCATTGACATATTAATTGCTGAGATGAAGCCGGTCAGGCTAATGAATAACATTGCGACGATAAATTGATCAGTGGTACCGAAGCCAGCCACAGCCAGACCCCAGGTTGCAGCGGTGATGATGACCCAGTATCCCTTTTTCTTCAGTGAACTGAGTTTGGCCAATACCAGCGAACCCAAAATTGCCCCGATACCCATTGCTGTCATTAACAAGCCTAATGTATCGGGACCCGCTTGAAGGATATCGGTATTGAAAGCGGGTAGCAGGGTGTTTATTGATAAGCCAAATAGAAAGGGTAGTATAGAGAGTAGAATCAAGCCTCCGACGACAGGAGAGCCGGAGACATACCTGAAGCCATCCAGGGTATCCTGCCACGGGCTTTTGTTATTCTGGGGACTGGGTTTGCCAGGGTGTTGGATCAATAGTACTGAAACACCTGAAACAAAATATAACAATGACAGTACTAGGTATACCAGGCCAACACCGAACGATGATGTAGTCTCACCAGCCGCGAAAATTGCGATCATGAATCCCGCCAGGGCGGGTCCTAGAATGCGTGACAGATTCCAGGCCGCGGTATTGAATGCCATGGCATTAAAGATGAGTTGTTCGCCGACTATTTCAGGTATCAAAGCAGTTCTGGCAGGGATAGATAGCGCCATGACTGTTCCATTTAAGAAGCCGATAATGATGAAATGCCAGAAAGTAACCTGGCCACTAAATATGATCATGGCCATGAATAAGGTGGCAAGCCCGTTCAGGATAGGGGCCCAGCCGATGACAGGTTTTTTATTCACTCGATCGGCTAAAACGCCACCGAATAGGGAAAATACGACTTGGGGCAGCATGAAGGATAAGGTTACCCAGGTCAGTTGGATCGCCGAAGAAGTCATCTCATAGACTAGCCAGCCTTGAGCAACTGTTTGCATGTTCATGGCAAATGCCGAGCCGAGCATGCCGAACCAAAGATACCGATAATCACGCACCAGCAGGGATGCGAACAAACTTTTGTCCTGGAGGTCAGGTGTAGACGGGTTTTGCTTGAGGATCAATGGATTTACGCCGATTACGGGTCTGGAATATAACAGATAATGCAAGTCGCTGCTTCAACAGGGTTAAAATGGGTTGCTTGTGGAGCCAACAACAAAATACCCGGCCGTAGCACAGCCTGATCATTTCGGGCGACAGGCCGGAA
Source organism: uncultured Pseudomonadales bacterium (assembly GCA_964524295.1). Classification (GTDB taxonomy): domain Bacteria; phylum Pseudomonadota; class Gammaproteobacteria; order Pseudomonadales; family Azotimanducaceae; genus UBA9926. The sequence goes on along the minus strand of CAZGCW010000054.1, from coordinate 311 downwards.
CAGTCGCATAGCTGCTAAGGATAGCTGCTAAGGATAGCTGCTAAGGATAGCTGCTAAGGATAGCTGCTCATGGGCTTGGCTGGCCGTAGTGCGGGGTTTTTGAATGGGTTAAATCAGCACGACCGCTGGATCGGGCTCAGTCAGGCAACCCCAGCACTCGTTTACTGATGATGTTCATCTGAACCTCATTAGTACCACCATAAATTGTAACGGCTCTGGAATTTAACCAGGCACGGGTTGCGGTCAGTTCGGTAGAGGCAAATGCGTCGCCTTGCCAACCTAAACCGCTGGAACCCATTAGTTCTGATTTT
>CAZGCW010000053.1:839-19621 GCA_964524295.1 uncultured Pseudomonadales bacterium | reverse complement strand
GTGAGTGCTGCTTGATGGCGGTCTGGGTGGTGAGGGCATGCTGGGCGAGCTGCTGGGCGGAGGGGGCGACTGACTTTGACACCCGGAAAGGATGGCCATGCAGATGCCGAATGCGACAGTGGTAAGGCTTTTAGGCATGCGGTTCCCTTCTATCTTAAAAAAGTAATGTTGACAGATTAAAACTGAATTTTAGCTGAATTTCGATGAATAAAGGGATATAGAGTGATTACTCTGGTATTAATCGTCTAGATTCTTATCCATAGGCATAAAATATAAACCCCGGCCTTGATTTTGCTGCTCACTCCATAGTAAATAGTTAGTATTGTAGAAGAAGAGCCTGGTTATGGTTAACGATGGCTAATTTAAGTCCACATAGTCGAGTTCGCGTCGCGGCTGTTAGTCATGTCACTACGCGGATGGCCATGCTCCTGGCAATCGTTCTCTTGTTGTTGACAGCGTGCTCCAAAACAGTCGTTGTCAGTGGTACCGTGCCGACGCCACTGGTAGCCCAATTACCTGTTCGTCTGGGTGTTTATTACAGCGATAGCTTCAAGACTTTTTCTTATGATGAAACCTTAAAGAATGAAGGTAGCTGGACGATTAAACTCGGTCAGCAGAATCTGTTGTTCTTTAGGCAGTTGTTTGCCACCTTGTTCCGAGAAGTAGTCGAAGTCGATGCTGAGCAGTTATCGCCAGAGGTGATGCAGGACCTCGGTCTGGACGGGGTTATAATCCCAGAAATTGAAGATTATGGTTTTCTTACACCAAGAATTTCGGGGCTCAAGTTTTATTCTGCTTCTGTGAAATACAAACTTGCCTTGTTAGACCAGGCGGCTTTGTCGGTCGGTGAATGGCGAGTGGTTGGCTATGGTAAGAGCGAAGGCGGAAGTTTTCAGGGAGGGGAGGCGGTTAATTCGGCGACTTTACTGGCTATTCGTGATGGCGGAGCGAGGATTGCCATTGATTTTCTAAGGCAGGGCTTTGTGAAAGGATATTTTACGGCTATCGAGCAGGAAGAATTACCAGGATTGATCCGTGATTAGGCCTAAAGCTAGTTTAGGCCCAGCGGTTTACTTAATCGTATTGATGACGTTGCTGACGGGTTGTGTTAATTCTCGGATTGAACAGTCGCGTCAGGGCGTCACTGGTATCGGTAGCGGTGAAGCCATGGTGATACTGGGTCGTGCAAGTTATAACGATCGTGAGACTGAAGAAAGCTTTACAGCGTGTTTGGAAGGTATTCTCGTTTCAGGCTCGCCGCCGATACGCATGATTTCTCAAGCAGAATTCCGAGATGATCTTTATCCCTGGTTTGAAGCAAGAACCTCGCCTAAATCTGCCCGCGATCTGGGTGAGTTATTTGCGCAGCCAGGGGTTCAGGACAGAATTCAAGAGGCTAATATCCGTTATCTGGCCTGGATTGAAGGGGATACGGTTACTATCGATAGTGGCGGTTCTATGAGCTGTACAATTAGTACTTTTGGCGGCGGTTGTTTTGGTATGAGTTATTGGGAAGAGGATGCTTCCTACGAAGCATCAATATGGGATTTGCAAAATCTGAATGCAGCAGGTCAGATCAGCGCTGATGCGAATGGTACTTCCTATATAGCAGGTCTGATTTTACCAATACCAATTCTTGCACGGCCAGGCAATGCGGCTTGTCAGGGTTTGGCAGAGCAAATAAGGCAATTTATTGTTGGTGCGTAATATTTGAAAATCAGCACCATGGGTCTATTCTGCTGGCTCAGCCTCAGCGGTTACCACAGGCGCTGGCTCGGTTGTATCTGAAGAGGTAGTCTGCTCTTCTATTTCGATTTCAGGTTCTGCATCTTGCTCCGCCGGTACCGTGTCAGTCGGTTCCTCATTTGAGATAAGTAAACCGAAGGGCCGACGTTCGGTCATTGTGAACTCTTGAGCCGTTCCATCAATGAGACTCGGTCGGTAACGACTGTTGTAGAGTACGTTTTTGAGTATGCGGATGTATGAATTAGGTACGTTTTTGTCTTCGATTTCGATTTTACTGACCCTGCCGTTTTCATTGATCAGGTAGCGGATATCGGCATAGAACTCATCTTCATCTGAATTGACTGTTTTTGGGCGGTTCTCCAAGTAGATTGGTCCCAGATTGGCAGGGTATAGCAGTTTGGGTTTAGCAAACAGATGCGTTAATTCTTCGACTTTATCGGGTAACTTTTCAAGTCGCTCCCAAGCGCTGGCATAAGCGCTATGGGCGCGTTTGTCACCCGTAATGATGTAGATATCGCCCAATTCAACCCAGGCTCTTAAATAGTCTATCGGATCGATCTCGGTCTGTTTGGCGACGATAGACAACACCCGCTTTAGGATTGGTATAGCCGTTCTAGCACTGGTTCTCTGTGTGGTTCTCGTCCTGGCAAAGTTCCTCAGTGGTTCAATAAGTCGGGGATCATCCTCGCCGTAGCTTGATTCTATCGAGGCAATCGCTGCTTTATAGAGCACAACAGATTCACGAAACATGTTTTCTCTGCTCAGTAGATAGTTGTCTTCGACGCCAAAAGGTAACTTGCTGCCTCGCTCAGCAAAGTATCCGGCGGCTTTAAGTTTGGCATCACTTAGCGAATCGCTGCCATATTCATAATTGTGTTCGGCAATTCGCAGACCGAATCTTTGAGCCATATCAGCATTGGCGAATTGGTTTTGGGTGAGATGCAATCGAGTTAACCAATCTAATGATTCGGTCTGTTCGATTGTAAATACACCAGCCTGCCGATGTTGGATGTGTTGTGCCCAACGAAATCGGTCTTCGGCCTCAGCTAATTTTCCTAAATGAATAGCCGTGATACCTGACGCCAAAAGGACATTCATTAGGTTGGGACTGAATACACGGTATTCTACTTCAATGAGTCTTAGAGCACGTTCAAAAGCCTCAGATGCTCTTTGGTAGCGTCCCAGGGCAGCATCGGCAACGGCTGCATTGCTGAGTATCTGTCCAGCGAGTGCGGTATTCTCAGCGTGTTCTTCGGCGTTTAATAACTTGTTTGAGTAGTCATAGGCGAATTCGGCCGCCTGTTCAAGATCGGTTTGTAATAGGCGCGTAAATTCTTCTAGGATTTGGTTTTGGTCCGTATTTTCTATAAAAGATTCAGAATAGACATATTCAAGTACGGCTTGTTGGCCATAAGCTGATGCGGCTAATACCCAAAGGAGAATGCTTCCTGCTAAATTTTTCATGGTTTCTTAACGTCGTCATCAATGGTGAATGTTTGAGTGATAGACACATCATGGGTCGTTACTGGCTGACTTGACTGTAGAGCCGGGCGATACCGACTGGTACTTAGACTGTCTCGCAGGAGTTTCTTCAGGGCGCGGGGGGCATCGCCTTTAATGCTGATGTCCTTGGCTCTGCCTTGGTCTGTCACTGTAAAGGTCAATTCTAATTCAAGGGCGTTCAAAGCCTCTGCCTGCTTAAGTCTGAGCGGTAAAATCTGCTCCAGCTGGTCTCTAAGAAAGACGAATGGGGATCCCACGGTATGGCTCACTTTTTCCTGATCTTTGATGTTCTCTGTGCTATCTCTGATGATAATGGGAAGTGGACTTGGAGTATCGTTAACCATAAAAAACTGGGGAGGAAGATAAAGGTTATTGATGCGCTGTTGCGGGGTCATTTGGTATAGACTCGGTCGTCTCAACGGGTCGTCGGCAACCTGGTAATACTGCTTCCTCATTTCTTCTGGATTATTAAATTGCCTTCTTCCTGGTATTAATCCAGGCTCCCTGGATACGGGTGTTGATAGATTTTGCCAGTGAAGAACTGCCTTGGTTTGCTTGCCTTCAATGATGCTGGTATCAGCCAGGCGAAGCTGGATATCATCTTTTACATCAGTGGCGACGTGGGTTGATTCGGCTAATTTCTGGGCTCTTTCCAGGTATTTTCGGTTGCAGCACAGGCCTGCCATCTGGCGGTAGCGTGCCTGGTTTAACAGCAGTGGGATAAGTTCCTGGTGTTGATCCTCTCCCGCGGATTCGATTAGATCAATGGCCTTTTTTACCGTTGCGGTCGCGCGTTTGAATTGACCGGAACGGAAATACCAATCAGCCAGGCCCTGGTGGGCCGCTATTCTTAGGTTCAGATCGTCGTTCCGGTCGTTAAGATAAAAGATAAACCCCTCCAGTTGATCTGCTATAAGGTAATCCTGGCTTTCGAGGTTAATCGATACCAGCTGATGGATTAGCGCTTGTTGCTCGGGGGTATGTACGCCTTGATGACGGTGTAGTATGTGTTGGGCGCGGCGTAGCATTTCAATGGCTTTTTCATAAGAGCCGGTTGCCGCCAGTGCCGTAGCATACTGCCTCAATGGCGTAACCATTGCGATCGAAAAGGTCCCGGATTCAGTTTCTAGTTGGGTTATTGTGTTATGCCATTGTCGCAGTTCGTCGGCAGCTTCGCTATTGGTTGCGAGCGGGGCGGGTTCAGCTGCAGTCGTCAGCACAACTAGACTGAAAAGCAGATGAAGGAAAGAAACTAAACGTTGCTTTCGCATGGTAGGTTATCTTGACCCATTTAGCTGTATTATTCAGAATCAGTGGGATGGTGTAAATACCGCGATTCATTCAGTTGATTTTCAGGTTTGTTCCATAATAATAATCGTCTACTCGAGGGTGCTTTAATAAAGACTCGGAGTGATGAGGCAATAGGACAGCCCGGGCATCTTAGGGGTTTTAAGAATGCGACAACGGCTTACCTTATGTCTAGCGACGCATGGGGGTTTGAGGAATTAAAAAAGGCCATTAATCATGAATGCTTTGAATAAGATACTTTTCCTTTTTGTGGTAATGACGCCACAGTTAGCGTTTGCATTGTCAGAGGAAAAGGAGATAAAACAAGGTGCGGCTGAGCATCAGAAAATCATTGGTCGGTTTGGCATCTATAAAAATCCTGCCCTTCAGGACTATGTCACCAAAGTGGGTAATCGGATCGCCGAGCAGAGCAGTCGTGCTCATTTGACCTTCTATTTCACGGTATTGAACGACGATATGATTAATGCTTTTGCACTACCGGGCGGGTTCGTCTATATCACGCGTGGCATGCTCATGCATATGAACTCCGAATCCGAACTCGCTGCTGTGCTCGGACATGAAATTGCTCACATCACCGAAAAACACGGGTTGCGCCGTCAAACCCGGAGTAAAGTCCAGGATATGATGTCCGTTGGTGCGGCGATCCTCACCGGGCAGCCGGGTGTCGCTGAACTGGGTCAGGTTCTCGGCGGGGTATTAATTACCGGCTATAGTCGAGAGTTTGAGCTTGAAGCCGACCAGGTAGGTGCCAGTTATATGGCTAAAGCGGGCTATTCACCAGAGGCAATGTTGAAAACCATTGAGATTCTTAAGAATAAGGATCGCATTGAAATAGAACAAGCCCGCCTGGAGAAGCGACCAGCGAAGGTATATCATGGTTTCCTGTCAAGCCACCCTGATCATGACACCCGTTATACGCAGGCCATTAGAGAATCTAATCAGTTACTGCTGGATTATGATGAATTCATTCATACCGATGAGTTTCTTGAACAACTCAATGGTCTTGCTTATGGTCCATCGAGACAGGCTGGTGTTATTCGTAATTCTCGATTCTACCATCCCCGTCTTGGAATTATGTTTGCCTTTCCCGAAGGCTGGCGGCCACAACCAGCACCTCGAGGGGTGCAGTTTGTTTCCCAGACAGGCGAGGCTAGTTTCTTCTTGACGACGAGCAAACTGTATAAAGGTGCGACACCTGAGAATTTTGTGACCCAGGGTTTGAACTATACTCTTCGGGAGGGGCGCTCGTTGACCATTGGTGGTATGCCTGCTTACCTGGGAATTGCCGAACGCGTTGATTCTCCCTTTGGCAGTCGGCCAGTTCGTCTTGCTATCGTTTTCGATATGCGCAAGCGGTTAGCGTTCATAATGCACGGTTCGGGAAAATTTGATTTGAGTAAAATCGCCGATGATAAGCAGTTTATATCCATGATCTTTAGTTTTGGGAAAATGGCCCGTGATGATTTCGCAGTCGCTCGGGTTCCCAAGCTCCAGGTAGTTCGGGCTGAGCCTGGCACGACAATGGAACTGCTGGCAGAGCAGTCGCCGATACCCAATTATGCATTGGATAAACTCAGGGTAATTAATGGCTTGTACCCAGATGGTCAACCTGATTAATCCAGCCAGTCCTGGGTGATATCGAGTAGTTGCTGGTGTGAAGCCAGTTGATCAGAATTGGAAACGCCCCTGATCCGGCCTCTTGCAATCAGATAGTTCATCGATATTTTGTCTCTGTATAGCTGCAGCTTATCTTTTACCCATTGCGCGTCGCCAACCAGGTAACTTGGTTCTAGTTCGGTGAATTGTCCTGATCTCTGATGCGCTTCTGATTCCAGACTGGCTGATACTTTTTCATTGAGCGCTTTGTCATCGCTAATGAAAATCGTTCTCATCACAGGGATGGTTTTTATATCTGTAGATTGAGTCGTCTTTAGTGCCTGTTTGTATATTTCCATGTTAGCTATGAGCTTGGTTAGACTCTCCATAGGCGAGGCTAAATAGGGCAACCCGAATCCGGCCGCTTGTTTGAGCGCCAGTGGGCCGAATGCGGCAACCCAGATCTCCGGGTAAGGTTTTTGAATCGGTCTGGGAGAAAGGGTTATCGGCTCTTTGGCTTTCGTTTCAGCCAGTGGAACTCCTTCCCAGGCACGAATCATGGTTTCCAGATGTTTCTTGAAAATGCTGCGTTTTTGTTTTGGATCGACATCATAAACTTCAAAAAGCGTATCGCTGAATCCCCTGCCTATGCCAAGAATTAATCGTCCATTGCTGATGCAGTCTAGCGTCGCGACATCCTCGGCTGCTTCTATGGGATTGCGAATAGGTAACAGATAGGATGTTGTTCCCAGGCGGATTGTGTTTGTTTTTGCAGCCGCGGCGGCAAGCAGGATAAGCGGGGACGCCAGTGATGCTGTTCCAGTGAAATGGTTTTCCGGTAGCCAGAATCCGCTGAAGCCCATTTTCTCGGCCATCGCCGCCTGATCCGGTATGGATTTGAAGGCATCCGATTCGCTCAGGTTCCAGGCAGTAACCGCTATTTGCATCATAATTCCAGTAGAGAGTGGCTTCTTGGATTAGGACTTAATTTGGTCTTTGTGTCTACAGGTGGCAGGCTAATATAGTCGTTATTGGCAGGTTATTTTCATGCGCTGGGCGTCGTTGCCATCCTGGTTTGTGAAAACTGTAACTGACTATGGCAGAATGCAGACAGTTTCAAGGACAGGATAAGGCTATGAATCCGAATACGCCGATTATTGTAGGTATTGGGCAACAAGCTCAAAAGGGAGTGGATCTAGATAAAGCGCTGGAGCCCATTGAACTGATGATTCGTGCAGCAGAGGCTGCAGCAGAAGATACGGGTCATCCAGAAATCTTGTCCAATCTTGATTCCGTTCGGGTGGTCAGGGGACGGTGGCGCTACAAACAACCTGCGGGTTTTATTGCCAACAAGCTGGGTTCGCCTGGAGCTGAATTAATTGGGACACCATTTGGAGGTAATTCGGTGCAGGGGCTAGTTAATAGATCAGCACTGGATATTTTGGCGGGGAAAAATTCCATGGTCCTGCTGACGGGAGCGGAGGCAGGCCACACGCAGGCAAAGTTGCAGAAAATCGGCCGTGAAATGACCTATACCAAGACGGCAGGTTCATACGATGAGATGTTGGATGCGGAAGTCCCTATGTCAGGAAAGCCTGAAATAGCCCGCGGTATTCAGTCACCGTTACAGATGTATCCGATCTTCGAGAACGCAATTCGTTATCAGCGAGGAGAATCAATCAGCGAACATGTTGCTCGAATATCTGAATTATGGGCCGGTTTTAGTGCGGTTGCCCAGGAAAATCCACATGCCTGGCTGAGGCAACCACTTGATGCGGAAACGATTCGGACCCCATCCGGGCGTAATCGCCTGATTAGTTTTCCTTATCCTAAATTGATGAATTCCAATAATGCTGTGGATATGTCAGCAGCACTGATTATGTGTAGTGTCGAAGTTGCCCAGCGTTATTCCATAGACCCATCTTTGTGGGTGTATCCCTGGTCCGGTACGGCTGCTCATGATACCTATCTGGTCTCGGAAAGGGATAATCTGCACAGTTCACCAGCGATTCGTATTGCCGGGAAGAGGGCGCTTGAATTGGCTGGTCTGGCGACTTCTGAACTGGACCGTGTGGACGTTTACAGTTGTTTCCCCTCCGCTGTTCAGGTGGCTGCTACCGAATTGGGCTTGGATCAGTTAAAACCGTTAACCATTACCGGTGGTCTGACCTTTGGTGGAGGTCCGCTCAATAATTATGTGATGCATAGTATTGCCAGGATGGTAGAGCTGGCTCGCTTGTATCCCGATGACAAGGGGCTGATTACGGCTAATGGCGGGTTTTTAACGAAACACGCGTTTGGTGTCTATTCCGCCACTCCACCGCCCAGAGATTTTCAATTCGCTGATGTGCAATCTGAAGTCGACCTGCTACCGACCAAGCAATGGCTTGAAAACTTCAGGGGCGATGTGGTTATCGAGTCTTATACCGTTATGTATAGCAACGAGCAGCCTGTCGTAGGCCATGTCGCTTGCTTGACCCAAGACGGCAAGCGTACCTGGGCCAATACAGAAGAGGCTGATTTGTTGTTGGGCATGACGCGTGAAGAGTTCTGCGGGAAGAGGGCTCAGATAAATGGTCAGGGTGTTTTATCCATAAGGTAGAGAAATGAACCAATTTTTAGCGAAACTGGGTTGTAGCGAATCAGACAGGGTGCTGATAACCCATATCGATGATATGGGGTTTTGTCATGCGGCGAATGTGGCGACTCAAGAATGTTTGTCAACGGGGTCGGCCAGTTGCGCTTCTGTTATCGTTAACGCAGGTTGGTTTCTAGAAGCCGCCAACATGGCATTACAGAACCCGCACTGGGATATTGGTGTGCACCTGACATTGACCGCCGAATATCCCCACTATCGCTGGCCTGCACTGAGCTCTCGCGATGTTTCCAGCGGTTTACTTGATGCCCAAGGATATCTGTGGCACACCCGAGAAGATGCCATTCGCCATGTTACTGAGGCAGCAGCCCATGGAGAAATGCGGGCTCAAATAGAGGCCGCATTACAGGCAGGTATTGATGTGACTCATATAGATACGCACATGGGAAGCGTAATCCATCCGAAATTCGTGTCTTCTTATTTGGCATTGGCCCACGAATATAAGGTGCCTGCTTTCCTGCCTAGAATAACCCGGGCGCGATTACAGGAACTGAGTCAGGGGGATATGGCTGATGCCTATCTAGAAGCCATTGAAGCGATAGATGCCAGCCATGTGCCCATGCTCGATGAGATCATCATTGAAACCCTGGTTGACAAGGCGGAAAAAATGAATTTTTACCGGCAATTGATTGATGGTGTAAAACCAGGTTTAACGCACTTGCTGTTTCACCCTGCAAAAGATAGTGCCGAGTTGAGCGCCATTGCTGATACGCATGTTTCTCGTCATGCAGATTATCTGGCTTTTTGTGGGCCTGTATTGAGGGAGTATGCAGAACATCAAGGTATTCGCGTGATTGGTTATCGCGAACTTCGGGATGTTATGCGAGCCCAACCATAGCCTGCTCGGAGATTCCTATAATTCACCTAGTATCTCAATGATGCCTTTGTACTTCAAAAGGTCTAAAGTGACCCTCGATAATCTGGCGGGTCTGGTTAAAGCCGCAGATAGTGCCGTTGAACTGCGAAACCCTCACCCTGAGCCAAAGGTTCCCGATCAGGTCAAATCATCCGCTGAGCGCGCAGCGGTGGCATTGTTGATCGTCGATAAAGCCGAGCCGACGGTGATCTTTACGCGGCGTCACCCGGCTATACGGTTTGGCAACCAGTATTGTTTTCCGGGAGGGAAGGTTGATTTAACCGACACCGATGTTGAGCAGACAGTCCTGCGAGAAATCCATGAGGAAATTGACTTAACAGCCAGCCGCTACGAGCTGATTGGTCGTTTGGGGCACTACTATACACAGAGTGGTTTTTGCATAACGCCTTTGGTCGGTATTGTTGCCGCAGACTATACCGTTGCCCTTAATCCGGGGGAAGTGACTGCGTTAAAGGAGGTATTGCTAATTGATGTGCTCAATCCAGATCATTACCATTTGATGAACTGGGGAACGGGTCGAGCCCATTATCATTTCAGACTGGAGGATTTTGACGTGTCTGGCCCGACAGTATCGATGATGATTAATTTTTCAGAAGTAGTGAGTCCCTGCAGCGGTTAATGCCGATCTGACAGACTGGTATCGTGCGAGCAGCTGTCTTTCTGACAAATAAGGAAATTTCTGATATGGGCCGTGGCTAATATCATACCGGCAGTGATGGTCGCCCATTTCTCACCATTGGGGGTTAGGAAGTCATGGCCGGCTATAGCGGTCAGGGTCAGGCTGGTAAGGCCTAAAGCGCCCAAGGCAATGGTGGTTATATCTTTGTGTTTCCAACAGCCTGATGTTAATGCAAGAAGGCTGGTAGGCAGGATAACCCAGAGCATCAGCAGGTGAAAAGTCTGTTCTTCCAGCAGGCTACCCTGGGAGATGGGGACCAGGGTTACCAGTAACGGTAGGGCCAGGCAATGCAACAGACAGGTGCCTGATAGCAGAATCGCCAGTTTATCCAGTTTGCGGGGTATTTCGGTTGATTCGAACAGTGCTTTCATACCAGCGGCGTTATACCACACATCGGATTTAATTTCATGGTTTCTTACTTCGCTTGGGTGATGTTCTACCTTTTTACTCTTTTATTTTTGCTTGGCAAAATCGTAGTCTATATTTTATTATTCAGCCACCCAGGTGATGAGGACTAAAGATGTCAAAACAACCTCTTTTTAGCAAACTGTTTCGCGAGTCTCCTTTTATCGCAGTTCAGCAGCATATGGAATATGCCAGTGAAGCAGTCGGTCAGTTATCTAGCCTCTTTCAGGCTTCACATGCATCGGATTGGGTGGTAGTAGAAGAGATCTACAACGCTATTTCTGGCCTGGAAAGCCAAGCTGATGAGCTCAAGCGAGAGGTTCGGATCAGTTTGCCCCGAGGTTTGTTCCTACCGGTTTATCGTGCTGATTTATTAGAACTCGTCCATCTCCAAGATCAGATTCCCAATAAGTCGAAAGACATTGCTGGGTTGATCCTGGGAAGGGAAATTGTGTTTCCTGAAGTTTTACAGAATCAGATCTTGGAGTTTGTACAAGTTAGCCAGGAAGGAGTGCTCAGTGTCCTTAAAGTCACCGGCCAAATCGACGATTTAATACGTTCAGGCTTTAGCAGCCGAGAAGTCGATGTCGTTGAGAGTCTGGTGGATGAAGTTGGCGTGATTGAACACCGCGCAGATGAACAACAGATCTCACTGAGGAGTCAAGTACATAAACTTGAAGCTTCGAATAATCCGCTGGACATGATGTTCTGCTACAAAATTATTGAGTTAATAGCCAGTATTACTGATGTATCACAGCAAGTGAGTCATCGAGTGCTCTGCATGGTTGCTCGATAATACTACAGCTTAAAATTTATCGTATGGGTGTTATCAGTCATCGGGGGTTCCTATGGTAGTTATTGAAAATTATGGCTTTGTGCTGCTGGTCATTGCCATTATTTGTGGTCTGTTTATGGCTTGGGGTGTGGGTGCAAACGATGTCGCCAATGCGATGGGGACCTCGGTTGGTGCTAAAGCAATAACGATTAAACAGGCGATCATAATCGCTATGGTGTTTGAGTGTGCCGGGGCTTATCTGGCTGGCGGTGAGGTCACTGATACCATTCGAAAGGGCATTATTGACCCTGAACTCCTGGGGGTAAACCCTGAACTGCTGGTGTATGGCATGATTTCCTCTCTGCTTGCTGCCGGTGTCTGGTTACTCATTGCAACAACCTATGGCTGGCCGGTATCCACAACCCATACCATTGTCGGTGCGATTGTCGGTTTCGCGGCAGTCGGAATTTCTGTAGAGGCTATTAATTGGGGCAAGGTGATGCAGATCGTGCTGAGCTGGGTGATCTCACCTCTGCTGGCGGGTGTTCTCGCTTTTGTGCTCTATATGAGTGTTAAGCGTTTCATTCTCAACACCCCTAATCCGATCCGCAGTGCTAAGAGAGGGGTTCCGGTTTATATTTTTCTGGTCGGTTTTGTCATTTCCATGGTATCGCTGGTGAAAGGCTTGAAACACATTGGCTTGAAGGTGGGTTTCGAGGAAGCCCTTGTCTATGCGGCAGCTATCGCGCTTATGTTGACGATGGCCGGGTCAGTTCTGGTGTCTCGAATTAACAGTCAGGCACGATCAGTTCATGAAGAAATCGTCAACGTCGAACGGGTATTTGGTGTCTTGATGCTGTTTACCGCCTGTTCTATGGCTTTTGCACATGGCTCAAACGATGTCGCGAATGCCATCGGTCCGCTGGCAGCAATTAACAGCGTGATCAGTTCGGGTGGTGAGGTGGCCCAGAAGGCTATGATGCCCAACTGGCTGCTCCTGTTAGGTGCCGGTGGCATTGCCCTGGGTCTGATGACCTACGGGTACCGGGTTATTCGAACGATTGGTTCTAATATCACAGAACTCACGCCGAGCAGTGGCTTTGCTGCAGAGCTTGCTGCAGCTACAACTGTGGTGATTGCATCGGGGGCGAGTATACCCGTGTCTACGACTCACACCTTAGTGGGTGGCGTACTCGGTGTCGGCCTTGCCCATGGGTTAGCTGCCCTGAATCTAAGGATGGTGGGGACGATTTTCACCTCTTGGATTGTTACCCTGCCAGCCGGGGCGCTGCTGTCCATCCTGTTCTTTTATATCCTGAAAGCCATCTTTGGGGTTGGTTAAGCGCTCGCTTCGACGATGATGGGGATGCCGGTCATAAACGACTGGTTACTCAAGGGCTCATAACTACCCGGGCCTGAAGGCAATAACAGGTTGATATTCGTGCCTGGATATTGACCTGCTACCGTCATTTTTGAACCATGATAGCCCCATCCGTGGGTCATTGCCGCCGTGCCCGGCCGCAGATTGGAATCAATTGCTATCGTCGAGGTAATCTCGCCATAACGATTTTTGATCAAAACGACTGAGCCTTCTCCTAGGTTTCGGGCTCGGGCATCGGTTGGATTCAGGTATAAGGGGTTGTCCTGTTGGTGACTCGGTTTCAATGAGGCGACGTTATGGTACCAGCTATTCATCATGTAATTGGTGCGTCTGGTAATCAGTTTGAGCTGACCTTCGGGTTCATTTGCCAATTCGTTGAACAGATCCAGGCATCTTGTTTTTGCAGAGCTGAATTCGGTCGGACAGCAATTTACCCGTCCTGAAGTGGTTTGAATGATGTCATTGTAAAATCGGCCCAGCTCAGGTGTGTCGAGTATTTTAACCGGGCACTGTTGTGCACTTAAGTCTGCAGTGCTGGTCCCGGCATGAGACAGCATGTGATTTATCTTTGCAAATGGATCCGGTGGGAGGCCGGTAAGGTCATTAGGCTCATCTGTTATGGCCTGTTCCAGTAGCCTCATGATTTCCGATTCTGTTTTTCTGGCTTCAGCGGGCCTGACCACGGCTTGAGTATATTGTACGTAAGGTTGGGATTGCAGACCCAGGCCAGCAAGGTTGATGTCGTCCCGCTCTAACATATCGGTTGCGGGTAGTATGACATCAGCATACTGGCTGGTTGCATTGGGGTAAATATCGATCACAAGGACAAATTCCAACCGGGTAAATGCCTGCCGTAGACGGTTAGTATTCCCCATGGAGAGCAACGGGTTCCCCGAGATTACGATGAGCCCCCTGATTGGGTCAGGGTCATCAAGTATCATATCTGCCAGCAGATTTCCGGGTAAGGACCCTCGCAGCGTCCTTACCTCTCCAAATGGGCTCGGCCGAAAGGCAGGCGGTCTACCGCGGGTGCAGCCTGCCTTAGCCGCAGGATAAAAGCCCATAGAATATAGATTGCCGCCTTGTTTATCCAGATTGCCGGTTAAAAGGCTGAGCATTTGCAATAACCAATAAGCCAGAGTTCCCTGCCTGCCCATATTGACGCCGGTCGACATATAGATTGCCGCTTTATCAGCGGCTGCAAAATCTATCGATAATTGACGGATTTCCGGTGCTGTGATGCCAATGACTGACGCGACACGGTTGGCTGGGAAGTTGGCAACGAATTGTTCCAGCCGGTTTAAGTTTTCCGTATGGTGGCTGGACACTTCTGGATCGATTAAATTCTGGCTGAAAAGATGTTCGAGCATGGCCGCGAGTAGATAGACATCGGTATCAGGCTTGATCTGAAGTAGTTCGCCAATACCGCTAATGGATTCATTTTTCCTGGGGTCTACGAAGACGATGCGAGCGCCTCTTTTTTTGGCTGTACGTAATGCCTTCATCGGGTCTGCTATTGAAATGAAACTCATGTGGGAGATTCGAGGGTTTGAACCTAAAATTAGCAAAAACTCTGTATGGGCAAGGTCTGGTATAGGGTGTATGGTGCTTGAGCCATAGACCGCCTCGCTAGCCGCAAATTTATTGGCACAGTCTTGTGTGCCTGAGCTGAAGTTTTTGCGGATTCCGTTATTGATTAAAAATGAACTGATGGCTGGACCGGCGGTCGAGTTTTGGGCTAGAGGGTTTCCGATATAGCTGGCAAGCGAGGATGGGCCATGGGTAAGTTTTAGTTGCCTGATTTTATGGCTAATCTTCGTGATTGCCTCTGGCCAGGACACGGTTTGAAGTTCTGCCTGTTCATCTCTTATCTGCGGCTGATTTAGACGATCCGGGTCCTTATGGATCTCCATAAAAGCCAGTCCTTTGTGGCACGCAAATCCCTTGCTCACGGGGTGTTCGCTGTCCGGTTTAAGTTCCTGAATCGTGTTATCGGCCACTTCGGCGATCAATCCACAGGAAGGCTCGCAGATTCGACAGAAAGTACGGATAGATTTAATGTCAGTCACGTTGACCTCTCATTACAGATATCTTGGCTTTAAAGTTTAACTACATTAGCATCGAGCCTTTCATGAGACGTTTGTGCTGTCAATGATTGAGCTGAAGGATTTGACAGACTAGATGAGTAAGAAATGATAAAACATGCCCAGACTTCTGCTCAGCTGGTACTCAGGATGGCGCGGATAGAATCAGTTTTAGGTATACAATGGCAGGGTTCTGGGCGGGTTCCAGAGGTAATGACGTGTTAATTGAATCATTGGCAATAGGGTTTAGTATGGTTGTTAGCAGTTTTGGGTTGAGAGGAACGACTGCACTTAAATGTAAAAGGTAGGAATAATGAGTAAAGGCAGAGTTGTGATTGTAACCGGTGCAGCCGGTGCACTGGGTAAGGCAGTTGTCAGTCACTTTGAAAAATTAGGCGACCGGGTGGCCGTTCTTGACTATAGTGATGACCTACTGAATACCGCGTTCCCGGATGTCACAGAAAACAAGCTCTTGGTGACCTGTGATCTGACTGAGCGAGTATCCTGCAGGAAGGCGGTGAGCCTGGTCCGTTCGATCTGGTCCCGTGTTGATGTGCTGTGTAATGTGGCAGGCGGTTTTATGATGGGAGAAGCAGTTCACGAGACCAGTGACAAGATATGGAATGCCCTATTTGATCTGAACACAAGATCTATTATTCATATGACCGCTGAGGTCGTACCGATAATGCAAGAACAAGGTGCAGGTAAAATCGTCAATGTGTCAGCCAAGGCCGCTTTATCAGGCTTGGCCAATATGGGCGCCTATCTCGCTTCCAAATCAGCCGTGATGCGTCTGACTGAGAGTATGTCGCAAGAGTTGCGTCATAAAGCCATCAATGTGAATTGTATATTGCCAGGCATTATTGATACGCCACGTAATCGCGCGGATATGCCTGAAGCAGATCACGAGAAATGGGTGCCGCCATCGGAACTGGCTGACGTGATAGGGTTTCTGGCATCGGATGCCGCCACGGCGGTGCATGGCGCGAGTATTCCGGTTGAAGGATTGAGTTGAAATGAGAGAAGCCCCCAAAACAGTTAAGGCCTGGACTCGCATTGGTTCTGAAATGATAGCGGATTGTCGCGTCCTCAAGGTGCAACAGACTCGGTCTGTTTCACCTCTCACCCAGAAAGAACATTCTTTTTATGTGTTTGATACCGTTGATTGGGTTAATGTGGTACCGATTACGGCAGCCGATGAAGTGGTCTTTGTCAGACAATATCGTCATGGTAGTGATGCACTCTCACTGGAGATTCCTGGTGGTATGGTAGATGAAGGCGAATTACCCATTGATGCTGCCGCCCGCGAATGCCTGGAGGAAAGTGGCTTCCAGGCCAGTGGACTGACTTCTTTGGGGGTGTTGAACCCTAATCCAGCTGTTTTTAATAACGTCCTGCACACTTATCTTGCGACAGGCGTAACTCAAGTGGGTCCAATTCAGAATACAGCGACAGAAGAAACAGTGGTGGAACTGATCCCTGTGTCGGATTTAGAGGCGCTTCTGGTCAGTGGCGTCATTGACCATGCCCTTGTTGCCGCAACGCTCTGGCGCTATCTGTATTCTCGACAGCTATAGGGGTTGGGCAGCGTAAAGGTTCCTGTCAGGTTAGAGTCTCGTGGCCGTGTTAAGGCCCAGGAAGCGAAACCGGACTGGGCGATGGTCGCTTGTTTGCCCTCAAGGCCAGATACTATTGTAGGTCTTCTCCGCGCGCGCGAGCATGCTGGATCCCTGGCTATGACCTATTTTAACTATGACCTATTTTAACTATGGCCCAAATTAAATAGACTTAGAAGCGCGTTTGAATGGATGGTTGCCATCCCAGTTGGCGAGTGAGCTATTTGGTTTATGATGGCCTAAACGCTGTAGGGTCTAGAGAATACTTCAAGTTTATTGGTGTGGATCATTCTCTGAATATCTCTGACATAGTCTATCCCTCTGGAGGAATAGGCAACTAAGCCCTCGGCCAACAGAAATCCTTTTAGTGGTGCACGCAAGTTGCGCTGGGTCATTCTCAAGTTTCTGAGTGAGCTATAGGCTTTATGGGTATTTAGGTTAAGCATATACCCGCCAACGCCGTCACCCACGCTCGGATAGCGCTTTACTTCATGGGTTGCTGATTGGCTTCGCTGGCGCGGCTTTAATCCGCATCCGGGTGAGTAGCACCAGATTCCGAAAAAGTTATTGGCGTCGACAGCAAATCTCGAAGTGCCCCAGGCGCTTTCATTGGCCGCCTGGGCCAGTACCAGTGAGGCCGGTATGCAATCGCCCCGAGACAGTAATGTTGTCCAGGCCGGGTCTTCTGGGTTAACGATGGAGGGCGAGGCATGGCGATATTTCTGAGAAATCGCTTTTAACTGTTGTTGCTGCTGGGGAGTAAGATAATCAAGTCGGGTCAATTGGTCATGAAAATTGAGCAGCAACTGTCTTTCCTTCTCAATCGCTTGATTTGCTTTTCTGACCTGAGGCAAAAGGTATTTGAAAAACGCGTTCTTTTTTTGTCGCGAGTCGGTGATGTTGCGAAAGTCAGGCCGTTGATCCGTTGACTCTGCAATGGCCCGCTCAGTCGTGTTGTTGACATTAATGGCTAAGCCATTAATAACCACAGGCGTGTCAGCAAAAGCTGATTGAAGGGAGAGAAGCAATCCAATGTAAACGATTTTCCATAGCATGGTGATCGGCCAAATGTGAATTGTTGGTGATTTTATTCATTATTTCTTCATTTTCAAGCAATAAAATCATTATTTTTTCATTTAATAAGATTGATCTGTTTTATAAAATCGAGATAAACGAGCGTTATTAATCGTCTTAGGGTCTCCTTGCTAGGCGGGATAGAGCTCAGTTTGATCGATTCCAATGTTTAGATTAAGCGTTCTTGGATGTTTAGATTAAGCGTTCTTGGATGTTGAGATTAGGCATTCCAGGATGCTGAGATTAAGCGTTTCTGGATGTTGAGATTAAACGTTCCTGGATGTTGAAATTAAACGTTCCTGGATGTTGAGATTAAACGTTCCTGGATGTTGAGATTAAGCGTTTCCTCAGACTTAGATTAAGCATGGATGCACATAGAATTAACTCAGGTGAGCTTTGTTCTGGGTTGATTGGTCCCGTAGTCGCGTTAATCGGTAGGGTACACCCGGGCTGTTCGCAAACAGGGCCTAAATTCAAATTCCAGTTCCTTATGTTGACCCTGACGACCATTTGTGGGTGCCGGGTTATTATGAAGGTTGACTGTTACCACGTATGCAGATTCAAATGATGCCTATTGCAGTGATTGTGTTGGAACTGTGGTTTCCGGGTGTTAAGTTCTGTTTTAACCGTAAAGCAATGGTCAAATTAGGGTCGGTTATGAAGAAGCAAAAGGTATTGGTTTTATATCTGACCAGTTCTGCACTAGATTCCAGGGTAATCGGTTGGGCCCAGTATGATGGCAGCAACCAACAAAACCACATGTCAGGAGATTCGGAAACGCCGCCGTATGCCAGTGGATTAGCAGCGCTGAAGGATGGTTGGCGGCTGATTCAGGCCAGTCCATTACTGAGCCATACCCCGGGGCGTGAATTTAATACGGATTATCTCAAATATGAATTTTTCTTTGAAAAATTAGTCACTGGCAAAGGAAGGCCTCATGCTGATTAATAGTTTGGCGATGGCCCACTTTGTTGCCAGAGGCTTTTTGCGTCTGGATGCAGTGGTACCGCAGGAAATTAATGAGGCGTTTCTGGCCGATTTGAATCTCTCGAAAAACCAGCAGCAGGCGCCTTCAGCTTCTT
>CAZGCW010000053.1:0-764 GCA_964524295.1 uncultured Pseudomonadales bacterium | reverse complement strand
AACCTTGAAGTTATTCCGGAGGTGCCTCCGGGCACAAGGTTAAACGACGTTTATGCAGCCGGTTCCCCTCTAGCCAGAATGCTAAATCTGCCAGTGGTTTCTGGTGCGATTGAAAGCCTGGTCGGCAAGAATCCAGTGTTTGACCATCATTTCCTGCATCTGGCCTATCCTGAGGCTGCTTTTGAAAGTAAGCCTGGGCGACACGTCAGCCAGCATTTGCATCAGGACTCGACCATTGATCCGAGGCAGACGTTTGATGTCCAGGTCTTTTATTTCCCTCACGCGGTGACCCGGATAATGGGAGGAACCCGTTATTTGCCGGGTTCTCATTTTAGACAGGTCAGTGAAGCGGCGATATCTCGATATCAAAATATTCTGGGTCAGGAGCATGTAGTCTGTCCGGCTGGGACCATTTTGCTGATGCATATGGGTATCTGGCATGGGGCAGGATTAAATGAATCTGAGCAGGTAAGAACCCTGTTTAAAATACGGCTTTGTCCCACCGTGCGCCAGGAGAAGCTGTGGGATCATACGGACCTAACTCAGGAGCATTTCAAACAGCATCCAACTTTTTGGACCCGAGATCGAGAAAAAGATCCGGTGCAGCGAGTTTTGATGAAACAGGAGCCCTGGTTTGAAGCCGATACCGGGCGTCTGGAATTAATGAACCGAATACGATGCTGGCGGTTTTTGCTGGGAAACACTGATTTTGATATTGATTATTGGTTAACTCGCATCGAGAATGAAATAAGTTAGGGGCAGGG
>CAZGCW010000052.1:14203-19695 GCA_964524295.1 uncultured Pseudomonadales bacterium | reverse complement strand
GCCATCATGGTTTTAGGAGCCTCTAACGATGGTAAAATAATCCAGGACACGGCCGTTTTCATCAATGAATCGCGATGTCAGTGAATGTCGGTTGGCATCAAGCACCACCGATCCTTTCAGTGACAAGCCATGCGAACGATGCCCTGGCTGGCCATCCGAAAATGTTCTGTGGGCAGGATGATCCAACCAGTTCGGTAGACTACAGCCTAACGTCCTACCCGGTGGGCAAGGATTTTCCTTATCCGCTTTACCCGCACTACCCGCCACGGTATAAACGGCTTTATCATCAGCTGAACTGGCACTACTTATCTGTTGGTAAACTTCCGTACCCTGTCCCAATAACGGCTTCCCCTGACTATTCGTTTCAGCATGGACACGGGGATTGAATGTTTCGGATAACCCGTGATGCCCATTCAAGTACCAGGAACGCTCATAGGAATGGGCATGACCACTGTAAACAACATCGACGCCGTGCGCCTCAAAAACAGGAGCAAAGGTTTGCCGCATATCAATCTCATTTTGTTCCACGTCGGAGTCATGATTCTGACCCTTCGAGTAGGGTGGATGATGAAAAATAACCACAGTCCAATCCAGGGTATTACTGTTTAAGTCATCAATTAACCAATCTCGCATAGCCAAGCGCTGCACTGGATCACGATTGGAAAGCTGGGAATCAAGACTCACCACATGAACATTGCCATAGTCAAAGGCGTAGTACTGTTCGGTCCCGCTGGGAACCCCTCCCTGTTCTGCTTTACTTGGCAAGGAAAAGATTTTCAGGTACGGCAAGCCGCCTGGATCCGGTCCATCACCGTTGCTATCGTAACTATCTGGGTTAGACGATCGACTGATGCCACCAAAATGGCTTATCAGCGGACCTTTCTCGCATTGCGGAAGCCTTCTGAATAAACAGATATCGAGCGGCCCCCCACCCATTTCATGGTTACCGATGGTTGGCCAGGTCGCTGTAGAATCGATCAGGTCGGTGTAAATATCAAAATAAGCACCTTGCCATTGCTCATCGGTCCCCTCCAGATAAGCGTTGTCACCTAACAGCAGAATTAAATCCAAGGGTTCACTACCTGCCTGTGCCTCATTGTATTTCAAGAAACCATTGAGGACATCAACGGCTTCGCCTTGGTGAACATGGTGCCCCCCCTGGACCTCTGTTGCCGTACCAGAATCACCCAGCAACCACATATGAATATTACCATCAGCAGGTAACTGCCCTGGTTTCGGTGCCGTATTAAAATGGGATACCGCCGATGTGCCTGAGCCAGCCAGCGTATAATAATATGCCGTATCAGCCTCCAGCCCGGTGAGGCTGACCTGGTAGTGGCCGTCAACCAGTCTGCCCTCCGCTACTCCGACCAGTTTATCCGGTTGCAATCCAAAACAGACTTTGCGGGCGGGGCCACGCCATTTAATGATGGCACTCGTGGCTGATACCTGCTGCAAAAATAGTCGGCTGGCAGGTTGATCGCCACCCATACAGACTGCCTCAACAGGCTGCGCATGCACCGGCGTGAAGTTCATCACAGCCAACAAACCAAATAGCAAAATACAATAATGCCAGGGAAGGTAAAACCGCTTGCCCGACGCAGCAACTCGCTGCCCGAAGCGACTCGTCTCGCTCAATGTTCGATCCACAACCATTTAATCTACTCCGCGTTTTTTAAGGCTCCATACTCAGGCAGTATAATGCAGTAAAATCGAATTTAGCTAGAAACACAGCGACAACACAGCCATAAAAACGAGATCGCAAAGCACAAGGGCCAAAGCCCCTCCTTTTCACCATCCTATGGGCAGAATCAAATTCAAGCCCCGTTCTGGCTAAAGCAGACAAAATCTGGCCCTTTTCCAAACGGCCATTCCCTACTCAGTACATCGCTGGGTGGAGGTTGATTACTCATCCGTTAGTGCCTTGTGGTAATTTTAGGAAAACAACGCCAGAGCCTCAACACAAATGAACCTACGCGAAAAAATGCAATCTGAAATGGCATCAAAAGTGCTTCTCAAACAGGCAGCCATTTATGGGTTAGATTATGCCGAGCATATTCAGCACAGGGCGGTGTTTCCTACCAGCCAGGCCATTGGCAACCTGGAGGGATTCATCGAGGAACTTCCTGCACTGCCGGGAGATGCTGAGCAAATACTACAAAACTTACATCAGCTTGGCTCTCCAGCGTCAGTTGCAACGACGTCTGGCCGTTATTTTGGTTTCGTGACCGGGTCAGCCCTACCGGTAACCTTGGCCAGCAAATGGTTAACGGACGTTTGGGATCAAAACAGTGCGTTATTCCTGATGTCCCCGATTGCCGCTACATTAGAGACGGTCACCGAAGCCTGGCTAAGCAAACTATTTGGCCTGCCAGATCAGGTCGTGGCGAGCTTTTTAAGTGGTAGTTCTATGGCTATATTCTGCGGCCTGGCTGCGGCACGTTTCCGGATTTGCAAAAACCAGGGCTGGGACTTCAACCAAAAGGGTCACAATGGAGCACCTGACATTCGAATCGTCGCCGGGCATTCAGCCCATGGCAGCGTCATTAAAGCGGCAGCCCTACTTGGTTTCGGTACGGATAACATCGAATGGGTTAACTGCGATGACCAGGGCCGCCTCATCGAATCTAACCTGCCGCCGCTGGATAACAATACCATTGTGCTGGCGCAGGCAGGCCACGTCAGTACCGGATCATTTGACCCTATCAACGAAATATGTGATTTGGCCAACCAGGCCGGGGCATGGGTGCACATCGACGGTGCCTTTGGGCTCTGGGCTTGCGCTACAAACAAGCTGAGCAACTTAACCGCTGGAATGGAAAAAGCCCAGTCATGGTCCGTTGATGCCCATAAGACGCTCAATGCACCCTATGATAATGGCATACTTTTGTGCGCCGACCGAGAAGCCCTGGTCAATGCCCTGCAGATCAGCGGGCGCTATCTTAATTTCTCTGAGCACAGAGATGGCATGTTATACACACCAGAAATGTCAAGACGGGCCAGAGTTACAGAATTATGGGCGGCATTGAAATATCTCGGCAGGCAAGGTGTCGATGAACTCGTTTTCGGGCTTCATGAGCGAGCAGCCCAGTTCGCCAGCGAACTGACCAGCGCAGATTTCAATGTGCTTAATGACGTGGTGTTTAACCAGGTCCTGGTTGGATTCGATTGGCCGGACGCCACCACTGCTGACTTTATTGACCAATTACAAAAATCAGGGGAATGCTGGGTCGGAGGCACAACCTGGGGTGATAAATCCGTAGTGAGAATCAGCGTCTGTTCTTGGGCTACCACCGTCGAGGATATAAGCCGTTCTGTCGCTGCCTTTATAGAAGCTCGCAAGCAGGTCTCCCCCTAGCATCCTAACTAACCGGACCTACGGTTTTAACAGCCGCTTGACAGCAAGCCTTTAAAACTGCGAGCCTGAATAGCCAATCCAATGCCATTGATGACCTCTGATGCCGTCTTCCCCTGCCACTTCCAATCGCGGTTTTATCAAGATGCACGGATTACGCAACCACTTCGTCATCGTTGATGCGCGCAGCAGACCTTACCAGCCTGACGATGAGGAAGTGATCCGAATCTGTGACGGTCAAATTGGCATCGGCGCAGACCAGTTGGTCGTGATAGAAGAATCCGATTCGGCAGACGCCTTTATGCGGCTCTATAACGTCGATGGACGAGAAGCGCAGGCCTGCGGTAACGCGACTCGTTGTGTCGCCGCATTACTCCTCCGATCCACCCGAGCATCAACCATCACCATTGAAACCCTAGCGGGGCTATTACATTGTGAACAAGTCGGTCCTTCCCAGATCCGCTGCGATTTAGGTGAGGTTCGACCGCACCAGAATGCGGAACTGGCCGCTACAATTTGCGAGGGTCCGCTTAACAGTGGCTTTGCGGTCGACTTGGGTAACCCCCATATGGTGTTTTTTGTTGAGGATCCCGAAGGCATTCAACTAGCCCAGCTGGCTCCCAGTATTCAACAAAACCGGTGTTTCCCTGACGGTGTTAATGTGGGTATTGCCAGCATCAAATCCTCAACCGAGCTCACCTTAAAAGTCTATGAAAGAGGCGCCGGGTTAACCATGGCCTGTGGCAGCGGTGCTTGCGCCGCGGTATTTGCTGCCCAGGCACAATCCTGGCTCAGCCCCAATGCCACCTGCTCCGTACACATGCCAGGTGGCTCCATGGAGATTGACATCACCCCGGATAAACGGGCGGTCATGACCGGGCCCATTGCCTATTGCTTCGAAGGCGAACTGCCATGAGATTTCGATTACCTGCTTTAATCCTATCCTGCTGTATCTACCTGACAGGCTGTAATTCTAATCCAGCGGTAGAATTAGATTCTATTTTCCGAGACTACAACGGCCTATCCCCCGGTGCTGCACTGCGAGTCCTGAGAAATTCAAAACCAATTCTGACGCGCACTTATGGCTATGCCAGCCTTAGCCCACAAACTGCGATCACTGAAAACACAAATTTCCGCCTGGCATCCATCAGCAAACACTTCACAGCGCTGGCAATTCTGATGCTGGTACAGGACAACAAGCTACACCTTGAAACCACACTCACCGCCATCTTCGACGCCTTTCCAAACTATGGTGAAGACATTACCGTTGAGCAATTATTGCAACATCGTTCTGGTTTGCTTGACTACGAACCTCTGGTATCAACTGACACCCAGCAACAGCTAAGTGATCAAGATGTATTGGAATTGATGACACAACAGTCATCAACTTACTTTCCACCGGGAACGCTTTATCGATACAGCAACTCTGGCTATGCGATTCTGGCCATGATAGTCGAACAACTATCCGGCTTACCATTTTATGAATTCCTGAGTCAGAAAATCTTCCAACCCAGTAACCTCGATGGGACCGTGGCGTACATCAACGGGGTTAATTCCGTCGCTGACCGGGCTTTTGGCTATGTTGTCTCAAACGGCAAGACAGAATCCAGCGACCAGTCACTCTACAGCGCCGTCCTAGGTGATGGCGGGATCTACTCTTCACTAGCAGATCTCACCCGTTGGCATGGCCACAACTATGGTAGCCAATTAATATCACCGGTACTCAGTCAAAAAACATTAACAGCCGGCCCAGGGAATTATGGTTTTGGTTGGAGAATAGACACCTATCAAGGCCACCGTCGAGTTCATCACAGTGGCAGTACCAGCGGTTTTCGCCACTTTATTGCCCGCTTCCCTGATGAAAACCTCGCCATCATCTTGCTGACCAATCGAGCTGGACCCGACGTACAACCGCTAGCAGAGAAAGTCCTGACGTTATTCCTCAAACCCAAAAGCTAAGCATCAGGAAACCCAGTACTGCCAAACCACCGGCAGTCAAGGCATAAGGCAATTGTGTTCTCACATGATCAATATGATCCGTTGCAGAGGCCATTGATGCCACCACGGTAGTATCGCTAATAGGCGAGGCATGATCGCCAAAGATGCCGCCAGAAATTGCAGCTGCTAGCAACAGGGG
>CAZGCW010000052.1:0-14193 GCA_964524295.1 uncultured Pseudomonadales bacterium | reverse complement strand
AGGCCCAGTGCCGTCGCGATAGGAATGGCGATAGGAATCATAATTGCAAACGTGCCCCAGCTAGACCCTACCGAAAAGGCAATGACGCCAGCAACCAGAAATACCAACGGGGCAAGCAACACTTCCGGCACTGCCGCACTTGCAATCCCGGCAAGATAGGGTCCAGTGCCCAGCAGCTTGGCGACATCACCTAACGTTAAAGCCAATAACAAAATGGTCGCTATTGGTAATAAATTACCCGCACCTTTCATAAAAATCTGCATCAAGCTATTCACATTGGCGCGTCTGGAGGCCAGCAACATTAGCCAGGATGTAACGATACCGGTAATCACAGCCCAGAGAATGGCAAGTGACCCGGAACCTTCGATCAGGTCTCCGCCTCCCGTGATCCATAATCCGATTGGCATCATGATCAGCATTGCCAGGATCGGTAAGGCCATAAAGGAAGCTGAAGGGGGCGGATCAGCTTCGCTGTGATCGCCACCTTCAATTCCAGAGATATCAACCATGGGGGTCGCATCCGGCCAAGTGAGTTGACCTGCCTCAGTTCTGCTTTCGGCCAGCTGCATCTGCTGGAAATTGAAATTTTTATAGATCACCATCGCCGAGAGCACAATGGCAATGATGGCATAGAGGTTTAACGGGATAGACGCGATAAAAATTTCCAGCGGGTTTTCAATGCCGACACCCTGAATCAATCCGATAATCACGGCGCCCCAGGCATTCAGGGGTATCAGCACACAAACGGGTGCTGAAGTGGAATCAATGAGATAGGCCAGCTTTTCACGGGAAATCCGGTGCCGATCAAACAGGGGTCGACAGACAGCGCCGGCAATCAACAGGGTAATATTTGATTCGATAAAAATCACGATACCAATGATCCAGGCAAGACACTGAGCACGAAACCCGTTATGCACCCAGCGCCGTGTTTCCAGATAGCGAACAAATCCGCGAACCCCACCGGAATACTCTATGGTCGCGATCATTGACCCGATAAGGAGTGTAAAGATCAGCACCCTGGCATCTCCAGGATCGGTAAATACCTGGACCACGGCATCAATACTAGAGGCAATTCCCACCAACGGATTAAGCCCACTTAAGAGCGTAAACCCCATCCAGATGCCCGCGAATAACGATACAATGACCTGTTTACTCCAGACTGCCAATACAATCGCTAAAATGGGTGGCAGTATCGAAAACCAGCTTGGTTCCATTATCGTTTATCCTTAACTGTGCATAATCAGGTCCACCATCATTAAGGCGCACTGCAACTGCAAATTCAAGTCTGTTCAATCAAGGCCGCGTTGACTGGTTTCAAGCATTGACGGTGTGACTCGAAAATCCACTCCGTGCGTTTTCTTTTCTGCCACTGAGTGCGCTACCATGATAAATGATCTCAAAGCTAAACAAGTAAAAGCAGCCCAAAACCACGGTTCTTTTACTTGGAACAGAAAACCAGTATTCACCCTCTATGCACATTCATACTGAGGTTAGCCCGATAAGGAGGCCATAAGCATGTTTCAAAGCCTTATTCCAACAACGAGCCTATTGAAACTGTTAGGTCCCGGTATTTTATATGCGGCGGCGGCCGTTGGCATTTCACATCTGGTTCAGGCAACTCGTGCCGGAGCTGAATATGCATTGGGTTTAACGGTGATCGTCGTCCTCGCTTGCATCATTAAATACCCCTCACTGCGATTTGGTGGCGACTATGCCGCAGTGACCGGCAAAAACCTGATTTCCAATTACCGCCAGCAAGGCCCATGGGCATTTTATATTTATGCTATTGCCCAGCTTTTCAGTATGGTTTTCATCATTGCTGCAATCTCGCTATTTACACTTGGATTGCTGAAAGCGTCAATCGGATTAGCGATCAACAATCTCCTTGGCGTCGCTTTGCTACTGGGCTTCGTCGCATTCCTCCTAATTGGCGGCCACTATCAGTTACTGGAAAAGGTAACCAAGGTCATTGTTGCTGCTTTTACTGCTTTAATCGTTGTTGCGGTGGCGCTCGTTGCATTCAGGATGGAATGGTCGCTGGGTGCTTTCGCCGTCCCTGATATTAATGGTGCAACACTCATGTTTATCATCGCGCTGATCGGCTTCATGCCGTCACCTGCAGATGGCTCAGTCTTACAATCACTCTGGGTGTGCGCACGAGCAGAACAGGACGGTCAAAAACCGACCTTATCTGATGCCCGTCTTGACTTTAATATCGGCTACCTAACCAGCGTCATTCTCGCAGTTGGCTTTCTTATACTCGGAGCAGGGGTGATGCATTCCGCTGGCGTCGAAGTAGCGAAAAGCAACGGCGGATTTGCTGAACAATTGTTGCAGTTATTTACAGTCACTATCGGCGAGTGGAGTTTCCCGTTTATTGCTGTGGCTGCTTTTTTCGTTATGTTTTCCACGCTCTACACCGTGGTTGACGGCATGACCCGGATTGTCATTGCCATTGGCCAGGAAAGCTTCGAGGGTTGGAAAGAAAATACCGGGAAAAACCCCAATAATCGTCCAGACACCAGCCGCCTATACAATACCGTATTGCTGGGGCTCTGCCTGGCCGCTTTATTAATTCTGGCGACCCTACTCAGGTCTTTTTCTACCTTTATGGATATGACCTCGATACTG
This sequence comes from uncultured Pseudomonadales bacterium, assembly GCA_964524295.1. GTDB lineage: Bacteria > Pseudomonadota > Gammaproteobacteria > Pseudomonadales > Azotimanducaceae > UBA9926. The sequence goes on along the minus strand of CAZGCW010000052.1, from coordinate 11,562 downwards.
GTGTTTGTGGTCAGCCCGCTTATTGCCTGGCTGAATCACCGAGCTATCTGGGGAGCACAGATACCGATTGAAAAACAACCTGGAACAGGAATGCGAATTTGGAGCATGCTCGGTATCGCGGTACTGGGCTTACTCACCATCACCTATTTCTATGTGCGCTTTCTTGCACAATAGGACAGGCTCCGCAACGGTCTATCACCGTCTTACCGATAACGCTGTTGACGCCCTCAACGCTGTCACGCTACTGGAATGAGAAACCCTGGTAATTATTCGCTGCGACCTCGTCACATTTCTGCCGATACGCCGGCGCACCCCCTGCATACAGTAGGAACCTTCGCTTCTGTTTATGGGCCAGGTTCTTATTCATTCCCATAAACCAGGAGTCCACCTTGGAAAAGAGCATTTTTTCAGCCGTTGTCAATACATGGGCTGTCCATTCCTCCTCAGCGTCCTGAGTTGCTTCCACCTTGACCCACTTTTTATCGCGCATATAGGACAGCAGATCCGTCACCCAGTCGACATTCTGTTCAATACATCGGGGAATATTACAAAAGGTTGCCGCATTGTGGGGCCCGACCAGGGTCAGCATATTGGGGAAACCGGCGCTTTGTAGACCAAGATAGGTTTTAGGTCCGTCAGCCCATTTATCTCTTAGCTTTTGGCCTTGCTTTCCGCGAATATCGATTTTATCGAAAGCCCCGGTCACCGCATCAAAACCGGTCGCATAGATAATCATGTCGAAATCATATTCCGTATCCTGAGTCATAATCCCTTTTGTTGTAATCGCTTTAATTGGCTCCGCATTCAGATCAATCAAGCGCACATTTGCCTGATTAAATACCTCGTAATAATTCGTCTCCATCGGTATGCGTCTGGTCCCAAAACCATGGTCGGTGGGGATGAGCATTTCTGCAACAGCTGGGTCATCCACACGCTCTCGAACCTTTCGGGCCATAAATTCATTCATCGTGTCATTGGCCTGCTGGTCTACCAGCACATCTCGAAAATTGCCCATCCAGATGCCAAAGCCAGGCTCCCTATAAAGTTTTTCATAGAAGGCTTCACGTTCTTCAGGAGTCACATCGAAAGCAGACCTCGAGTCTGCCTTGTGTAAGAATGCACCATGCGTTTCAGCACACCTTTCAAAAATGTCGGTGTAGGTCTGTTTTATTTTTCTCTGCGTTACCGAGTCGATGGGCGAGTTTACCAGCGGCGCACAGTAGTTCGGTGACCGCTGAAAAATGGTTAAATGACCTACACTTTTAGCGACTTCCTGAATCACCTGGACCCCCGTCGCTCCGGTGCCGATAACCGCGACTCGTTTATTCCGGAAATCTACGGGTTCATGCGGCCAAAGACCGGTGTGATAGGCCTCACCCGAGTAACTGTCAAGTCCAGCAATATTTGGCATTGTCGGTACTGATATTGGCCCAAGCGCCGTGATGAGAATAGGCGCACAGGCAGTTTTGCCATGAGAAGAGGAAACCAACCAGAGATTGTTGGTTTGATCGTATCTGGCTGATTGAATGCGTGTCTCGAACTCGATGTGCTTCCGTAAATCGAATTTATCCGCAACATAGTTGAGGTAGGCTAGCGTTTCGGGTTGGGCCGAAAAATGTTCCTTCCATTCCCATTCCTGCAGCAATTCTTTCGAAAAAGAATAGCCGTAGCTATAGCTTTCAGAGTCAAAACGAGCGCCAGGATAACGATTCCAATACCAGGTTCCACCTACATCACGACCCGTTTCGAATACGCGAACATCCATTCCGAGTTCTCGCAGGCGATAAAGCTGGTACATGCCAGATATCCCGGCCCCTATAATAATGACTTCATATTGATCGACCTCTGTCGAATCCAATCCGATCCCCTCGCTCGTCAAATTTCAATCACCTGTGACACTTCAGGATAAGAATAGCAAAACCAAAAGAAACATCACGCTTAATTAACCGTTACCACCAATCGCTCTGGAGACCATCACCCTAATCCCGCTAAGCGATGACCGCTTCAACAGCACCAGCTACTAGATAGCCCATTTATTTCCGGGATCAATTGATTATCCTGGTTCGCTTACATTAGACTCTCTTAGACTCAATTTCAGGTAAGCACCCATGCCAGATAAACAATCGATGAGCGGCGGCGAAGCCATGATTCGATCAGCACAGGCCAATGGCATCAAAACCATCTTCGGCATCCCCGGGGCTCAAATTTACCCCTTGTTCGATGCAATGTATCGCCTGAATATAGAAACCGTGGTCTCAAAACACGAACAGGGCGCCGCTTATATGGCTTTCGGTTATGCAAAAGCCACAGGAAAACCGGGCACTTTCGCGGTGGTACCTGGACCTGGGGTACTGAACACGACTGCGGCACTGTGCACGGCGATGGGTGCAACTGCACCCGTGCTATGCCTGACGGGACAAGTGCCTTCCAATTACCTCGGCCAGGGACGAGGCCATCTGCATGAACTACAGGATCAGGCTGGAACCCTAAGAACCCTCATCAAAGATGCCTACCATATCAGCAATCCCGTAGAAACAAGTTCAACTACAAACAACGCGTTCCAGGAAATGTTAAGTGGCCGACCTGGACCGGTTTCGGTTGAAATGTGCTGGGACACCATGGCGCAGATTCATGATGATATTGTGATCCAGCCCGGTAATGAAACCATCCGAACCCCCATCCTGAATGAAGACGAGATCAATCTGGCCGCAAACGTGCTTGCCAAGGCCAAGAACCCATTGATCATGTGTGGTGCAGGTGCCCAGCACGCCAGTGAAGCGGTCACGGCGCTGGCTGAACTACTACAGGCTCCGGTAACCGCCTTACGAAGTGGCCGAGGCGTCGTTTCTGAAGACCATGAACTGGGGGTGTCCTCCGTTGCGGCACGAGCACTTTTTGATGAAGTCGATGTGCTCGTCGGTATCGGTTCGAGACTGGAAATGATCTACATGCGTTGGCGCAGCATGGATCTTTACGAGAAATCTCCGCAAGGCGGGCCAACACTCATTCGCATCGATATTGATGAGCAAGAAATGGAAAGACTGGTACCGGACTTCCCTGTATTAGGCGATGCAGCAGCTGCCTGCACCGCTTTGTACAATGCCCTGACAAATAAGGTCAAGCCTAATTCAAGCCGCAGCAATGCTATTGCCAATGCCAAGGCTAAAGCACGTCAAGCCATCGACAAAATCCAGCCCCAGATGGCTTATCTGGATGTGATTCGTCAAGTCCTGCCCAGGGATGGCTTTTTCGTTCCAGAACTGTCTCAAATGGGATTCACTTCCTACTATGGCTTTCCTATTTATGAACCTAGGACCTACGTTACAGAAGCCTTCCAGGGAACGCTCGGCTTTGGATTCCAAACTTCCCTCGGCGTGAAAATTGCCTGCCCTGACAAGCCTGTCGTGTCCGTTACCGGCGATGGTGGTTTAATGTTTGGTATCCAGGAACTGGCAACGGCTGTCGCCTATGACATCGGGGTTGTTACCCTGGTCTTCAATAATCAGGGCTTTGCTAATATCCGCAGAGACCAGACCAATGCCTATGCAGGCAGGCTCATCGGGGCGGACTTTGACAACCCAGATTTCGTCAAACTCGCAGAATCCTTTGGTGCCGCTGGCTATCGTTGTAACAGTCCTGAGACACTCAAACCGATCCTGGAAAAAGCGCTGCGCGACGACAAACCTGCTCTCATCGACGTTGTACTGCCTCGGGGAGGAGAAATCTCCCCCTGGGAATTTATTATGATGAAACAAAACCCGTTGACTTAATCGCTTTAACGACCTGCAACAGAAGAAATCTGGATCAGACCGGCAACCTTATGCACTTTTAGCCTCTCGCCTGATCCGCAATTCCCTGAGTATTTCTTCATGGCGTTGCCGCGTTAATTTGTAGTGAGAATAACACCACAGCGATATCACCGCGAAAGCAGCCACAACCGGACCATATAGCAAACCGAGGTTAATCAGTGTATCTGCCGGGATATCGGCTGCGGTTTTAATATCAGCACCCCTTGGCCAACTGATCACGTCTAAACCGATACCGCCGACGAAATTACCAAAACCAGAGGTCGCCTTACTGGAAAAAGCAATGGCGCCAAAGAAAATACCTTCCTGCCTGACCCCCGACTGATATTCATGCTCGTCTGTGATATCTGCCATCATTGAGCCAAAAGAGATAAATGCCTGCTGAAGAATGAGCCCCTGGAAAAACTTCATCACCACCAAAGTATAGGTCAATACCGTAGTCCCGTTTTCAGGAAACCAATCGAGTAGCCTGAATACGACCGGTATCAATTGGAAAATAGCCCAGGCACCGGTTCCAAGCAGGACCCCAAATCGCTTACTGGTGAGTTTGTGCAGTGGTGCCGTGAGAAACACCCCTAATAACAATCCCACAATAGATGCAATCTGAAGAAACAACATCTCCTCACCGGAGAATTCCCAGAAATACTGCAACATGTATAAGTCTAAGGCACCATTAACGCCGGCCATGATAAAAACAATGAGCACACCGAAGAACAGCCACCGAAACGAGTGATTGCTAAATGCCTCTCTGGCATCGGCAAGCATCTGTACCAATGGGTTCTGCCGGGGCCGCTCCGGCGACTGAGACAAGTGAGGAATTTCTTTCTGGGTGCCCCACGCAGACCACCAGATTGTGATCACCATCATCACCCCCAGGACCAGGGCATAGGGAGAATAATTCTCTACTGCCAGCCGTCCGCCATTATCGTCAGAAAAAAAGTAACCCAGACCAATAATCGCTGCCATGGCACCACCTGAGGTACCGAAAAACTGCCGAAACGCTACAATCCGAGTGCGCTCCTGGTAGTTCTCCGTCATCTCCGCTCCCAAAGCCAGGTGCGGGACATGATAGAGCGTCATTGCACCACGAGTCAGCACTGCAAAGAGGGTGAGCCAGGCAAACAAGCCCCATTCACTTAAGCCTGCCAGAGGAGAGAAAAGCCCATAAAATGCCAGGGCCAATGGGACAGCAGATGCATACATGAAGGGATGCCTGCGACCAAACTTCGACCTAAAATTATCCGACAATGACCCAGCCAGAGGGTCAGTGATGGCATCGAACATCAGAGCAATAAACAGCGCTGCGCCCGCCAGGGTGCCCGAAAGGCCCAACACCTGATTGTAGTAAAACAATATAAAAAGACCGAACCCGGTGTTTTTCAGCCCTTCTGCAAACTGGCCTATACCAAAAGCAAACTTACTGGAAAAAGGTACCAGTCGATCATTCGTTGAATCTTGCAAAGTCATCCCTTAAGTCAGCGTCACATCCTGCCATTCTTATCTAGTTATCTCTTGCATCCATACGTTCATCCATAGAGGATGCCCATTTTTACGCCAACCTAAAACTATTTTCCTGCCGCAAACCCTTACCCCTACAGACCAGCACGGTATCATTAAACAAACGATCCGTAACCCTATCGGGTCAAGAATTTTGGTTTCATCGCTGCAATCGCTTAGATATCCAGGGTCAGCATCTGCAAATCATCATCCAGGAAGGGCCCGCTCCAATCAGGATAGCAACCCCTGGACTGCCAGCCTCGGGCCTGCCATTACTTCAGCGTAATAACTGACCATCGTTATACCTGATATAACCAGGTATAACGTCATCAATTAAGTTAATCAGGCAAATGCCTATCGAGAATATCGCCGCGTTTTCGAAGTGAGCGCTGTTTATAACTATACCCCGAGCCCTGCCTGACGCGCCTGAACATTAGACTCAGCAACCTTTCTAAGCTAGCATTGACGGGCCATGCGGTCTCTACCTTCAGATACTTTTTCCGCCAAATTTGCTCATTTAGTGCTGCATCACCGCTGGCTCATTATTATTCTCTCCCTGATTATCTCCGTATCCTCTGGTCTTGGCCTTCAATTCATCACGCTCTCAACAGAACCGCGGGATAACTTCGGGCCAGACAACCCCCAGCTAATCGCCTTTGAAGACCTTGAAGAAAAATTCTCTCGGGTCGAAAATATTTTCCTTGCCATAGCGCCAGATGATGGCAATGTTTTCACACCGCGTGTGCTGGGTATCATTGAAGAACTCAGCGAAGAAGCCTGGCGGACCCCGTACGTCAATAGAGTTGATTCACTGACCAATTATCAGCATACCTATGCAGATGGCGATGACCTGATCGTCGAAAACCTTGTTGAATTCCCTGATTCACTTTCCCCTCCGGAACTGGCCGAAAAACGGCTTATCGCCATCAGCGAGCCATTAGTCGTTAACCGTTTGATTTCCCCTGATGGGCGGGTTGCCGGCATGAATTTTGATTTCAGATTCGAAGATAAAGCCGGTGACGTGCAAGAAGAGGCTGCTCGCTGGATAAGAGCCAAGCAATCAGAAATCATGGCCCAGCATCCTGATATCAAAGTTTATGTAACAGGATCGGTGATGATATCAGCCTCGTTTACGGAGAGCGCCCAGAAGGACCTTAGCACTCAGACGCCGATTATGTACCTGTTCATTTTTGTGCTGATTGGTCTACTGCTCCGTTCCTACTCAGGTGTATTCGGGATTTTCATCGTCACAATGCTCAGTATCATCTCAGCCATCGGCCTATTTGGTTGGGCGGATAAAGTGATTTCTACCATGTCATCTACAACCCCTGTGATCATACTGACTGTGGTGGTAGCGCACAGTATTCATATTCTGGTCAGCTACTATCAGGGGATTCGCGAAGGGCGTGAAAAATACCATGCCATGCACCAAGCCATCGACCTTAATCTACAGCCAGTGTTCCTGACCAGCCTCAGTACATCGATCGGATTTCTCAGCCTCAACGTCCTCGCTGATGTGCCACCCATTCAGGACGTGGGTAACATGGTCACCGTTGGCGTCATCTTCGGACTGATCTATTCCCTGACCCTATTACCCGCACTCGTCTACGTTTTACCAAACAGAGTAAAACCGGGACCATCCCGCACCGTCAAATCAATGAACAGCCTGGCGGAATGGGTGATCCAGCATCGAACTCGGCTGCTGGTGATCAATGGCAGCCTGGCGATCATCCTGATGTCCCTGGCACCACTGAACATCATCAGCGACCAGTTTTCCAAGTACTTTAAGGAACACTACCAGTTCCGCATCGATACTGACTTCCTCGATAAAACTCTGGGCGGTCTTTATCTCATAGAATATTCACTAGACACCGGTATTGAGCAGGGCGTCTCTGATCCTGACTATTTAAACCGCATCGAAAACTTCGCCAACTGGTATCGCGAGCAACCTGAGGTAAAACACGTTAGTACGTATACTGATATCGTAAAACGGCTCAATAAGAACCTTCATGGTGATGCAATTGATCAATACGCACTACCCACTAGTCAAGAACTGGCCGCACAATATCTTCTACTGTATGAACTGTCCCTGCCTTTTGGACTGGACCTGACTAACCAGTTGAACTTTGACAAGTCGTCTTCACGAATGCGCGTTTCATTTTCCAGCATGGAAACACCCAAATTTATTGATGTACAGGAACGCGCTAAGAACTGGCTGCGAGCACACGCTCCGGAGTTCCTTCAGGAAGGCTCCAGCCTGTCAATGATGTTCACTCATATTGGCATCCGTAGCATGAAAGGAAGCATCAAGGGGGCCATGATTGCCCTCGGATTAATCAGCATCGTATTGGTACTTTCCCTTCAATCCGTTCGAATCGGTCTTATTTCAATCCTGCCCAACTTATTACCCGGCATGGTGGGCTTTGGTATCTGGTATCTCATCGAAGGCCGGGTCGGCTTATCGACCTCTATGGTGCTTGGTATAACCATGGGTATCGTGGTCGACGACACGGTGCACTTCTTAAGCAAATACTTGCGCGCCAGACGAGAGCGTGGGTTATCAGTAGAAGATGGGATCCGCTATGCCTTCAGCACGGTGGGTGTGGCCTTATGGGTAACAACCTTTGTGCTGGTCATCGGCTTTCTAATTCTTTCTACATCCGATTTAGCGGTTAACGGTGATACCGGGATGCTTGTGGCTATCGTCATCGCGATCGCCCTGGCTTTTGACTTCGTACTACTCCCTCCGCTTCTAATGCTGCTTGACCGGGAACAACACGAGCGCCAGGAAACTATGCCGACACAACCTGCCATAGACACCTCCGGGTAGTTCAGGGCAGAATCAAACCGAGCAATGATTTCAATCTGAAAGTCTAGGGAGTGACACTAAATGCACTGCAACAACAGTATAAGAATAGGCACCTGTACCCTCTTTTGTACCCTCCTTATGATGGCGTTTTCAATGACCACCTTTGCACAATCAGCAGAAGACAAGGGTCTAGCAATTGCTGTTGAAGCAGACCTGCGTGATCAGGGATGGATTGACAGCAAAGTAGAAATGCAGATGATCCTGCGCAATGCCAAAGGTAATGAAAGTAAAAGACAAATGCGACTGTCTTCACTGGAAGTACCTGAAGACGGTGACAAAAGCCTGACCATTTTTGACACACCCCGGGACATTAAAGGCACGGGTCTACTGACCTTTTCTCATAAGCAGGGTGATGATGATCAGTGGCTTAACCTACCGGCACTTAAGCGGGTTAAGAGAATCGCTTCAAGGAACAAATCAGGCCCATTTGTCGGCAGTGAATTCGCATTCGAAGATCTTTCCAGCCAGGAAGTAGAAAAATACACGTACCAGTGGCTGAGAGACGAAAGCTATGATGGGCAAATGGTCTACGTCATAGAACGACGCCCCATCGATCCTAATTCCGGTTACACCCGACAGGAAGCCTGGATTGATAAGGCGCACTATCGGCTGTTAAAGGTCGATTATTATGACCGCAAGCAAAGCCTGCTGAAAACGCTTAAATTAACCGAGTATCAGCGTTACCTGGAAAACACCTGGCGGCCATCAAAAATGTCGATGTTCAACCACCAGACAGGCAAGAGTACTGATTTACTCTGGCAACAGTACCGCTTTAACACAGGCCTGAGCGACAGAGATTTCACTCGAAACAGTCTGCAACGAGCCCGCTAGTCCTATGCGCCTGTTGCTTTGCTGTTTGCTACTGGTGCCTTTTACAAGCCAAGCCGACAACATCATCTACTGGTCTGCGGGCAGCTATTCAAAACAGGCCAGCGCAGAAAGCGAAGCAACGAGAATTGCTGATACGCTTAAAACAGAAACCCGGGTCCACACCGTGCTAACCAAAGCAGGAACACGCCATCGCGTCCTGGTTAAAGCGGCCCAGGCAGACATGAAAACGGTACTTGAAGGCGTTGGCATCACCGGCGCTTGGCGGGTGTTCATCGAATCTCCGGCCTCAACCGATCTCGACAAATCGCAACGGGTGCAAACAACCGACAAGGCAACCCTTCAGGCTGGGTCCAGACTGCCGCCACCACCACAACAGAAGACCATCGACACTAACCTTGCTCAATCAAATTCACCAGCCGTTGAAAGCAAAATCTCAAGCCTCAATTCACACAGCGCCACACCCCCAGGGAGCCAAGACGAAGCCTACTTTTTTAGTTCATCGATCATAGAGGAAGCCAGGAACCAGGGTCGTTGGCGTTCAGATATCGGCTTTGAACACAGGACCTTTCAAAATCCCGGGCTGTTCGATCTCCGACAGAATCATACCTCTATCAGTCTACAGAGCGAGTACTACCGAACCTGGAACGATGGCAATGACATTTTTGCTTTCGTCCCCTTTCTACGCTACGACGCGGAGGACAAGCGACGCACACATGCAGATATCCGCGAATTAACCTGGATCCATGTTGCCGATAACTACGAGCTACGTACCGGTATACGCAAAGTTTTCTGGGGCGTAACGGAATCACAGCATCTGGTCGACATCATCAATCAGACTGATACAGTCGAAAACCCGGATGGTGAGGAAAAACTGGGCCAACCCATGATCAACCTATCCTGGGTACGCAACTGGGGGGTGCTGGATATCTACTGGTTGATGGGTTTTCGAGAGAGAAACTTTTCGGGCCAATATGGCAGGCCAAGATTCCCATTCATTATTGACAAACGTCTCGCTGTTTATGAGTCCAGCGCAGAACGCTATCGCAGCGATTTTGCCGTTCGCTGGGTACAAAGCCTGGGTGATCTGGAGTTGGGGCTATCCCATTTTTCCGGCACCAGCCGTGAACCCATGCTCGTTCCGCACATAACACTAGAAGACGGTGTACCGGCATCCGTAACCGTCATTCCCCATTACAATATCATTGATCAAACAGGAATCGATGCCCAGTATTTTCTCGGCGATTGGGCTTTCAAGGCAGAAGCAATCACGCGAAGCGGTCAGGGTAACCGATACACAGCCGCGACACTGGGCTTTGAAAAGACGTTCGTCGGGATTGCCGGCAGCCGGGGAGACCTTGGCCTTATTGCCGAATATTTATATGATGATCGTGGTGCGGTAGGCCCTGCCATGGGCCAGGATGACATCGCCGTCGGACTTCGTTATGCCTTCAACGATGTAGCGGATACAACGGCTTTGCTGGTCACGCTCGTCGACCGCAATTCCCATGAATATCTCACCACATTAGAAGCCAGTGGTCGGCTCGGTGAACGTCTGAAAATCACCGTTGAAGCCTCAATGTTCAGCAATACACGCAAGGTCAATCAAAGTTTACTCGGTTATCTAGATGCACTGGCAGACCCAAATGCAGACCTGGCTTTTCTTCGCGACGAAGATTTTATCAAGCTCGAGCTGATCTGGTACCTGTAACGTCCTTCTGCAGCACACGCCTGACCAGGCAGGGCCAGCGCAAGGAAGTTGTCGCTCGCTAACTGCACACCGGCCTGACCAAATTGACTTGCCGTATCAGGCGAGCAACAGGCTCAATGGGATATCAGGGCGCCTTAACTATACAAAACCATACAACTTTGCAGCGTTGCCACACACAATCTTATTCTTCTGGGTGACAGGCAAATGACCCAATTCATTGGCAATAAACGTCTGCGAATCTGGCCATATGCCGTCTGGGTGCGGGAAATCCGAACCCCACATGATGTTATCTTCACCCAGCTCGTCGAGTAATTTAATACCGACTCTATCGCTCTGGTAGGTCGCCTTACACTGCCGATACCAATATTCAGATGGCTTCATCTTTAGGGTCAGATCCTTAAATTGATCCTCCCATTCCAGATCCATGTGCTCAAGGATATAGGGAATCCAACCGATGCCACTCTCGCCAATAACAATATTGACATCTGGGTAGGCCTCTAGAACACCGCCGTAAATAAGTTCCATGACGATGCGGGACATCTGCAACTGAAAGCCGGTAATGAAGACGGCAAATGACTGCCGCCTTTGTAATGGCCTCATAGCCTCAAAGTCTGGCGCCTTACTTCCGATAGTATGGAAGTGCACCGGTAATTTTACTTCGTTAAGTGCTTGCCATAACTTTGCCCAGGAAGGGTCGAATACTGGCTTCATATCCAGCGTATTGGAAATTTCAACACCGCGCACCTGGCCTCTTTCCGCCACTCGATAGATTTCCCTGACAGCAGCATCTATATCATGGTTAGGAATACAGGCCAGACCCGCGAACCGCTCGGGATAGCTTGCACAGAAGT
>CAZGCW010000051.1:0-19707 GCA_964524295.1 uncultured Pseudomonadales bacterium | reverse complement strand
CAACGCGGACTTATCGTATCGCCACCTAAGGCGGGTAAGACGCTTATTCTTCAGAATATTGCTCAATCTATTATGCGCAATAACCCCGAATGCCACCTGATTGTCCTATTGATCGACGAACGTCCCGAAGAAGTCACCGAGATGCAACGATCAGTGCGTGGTGAAGTCGTTGCCAGTACCTTTGATGAACCGCCGTCACGACACGTTCAAGTCAGCGAAATGGTCATAGAAAAGGCCAAAAGACTGGTTGAGCACAAAACCAATGTCGTCATTCTACTCGACTCAATCACTCGCTTAGCCAGAGCCTATAACACCGTCATCCCTGCTTCTGGAAAAGTCCTCACCGGGGGGGTTGATGCTCACGCCCTGGAACGACCAAAACGATTCTTCGGCGCAGCCAGGAATATTGAAGAGGGTGGCAGTTTAACCATTATCGCAACTTGCCTAATCGACACCGGCTCGAAAATGGACGAAGTGATTTATGAAGAATTTAAAGGTACAGGAAACCAAGAACTGCATTTAGAACGAAAAATTGCTGAAAAACGAGTTTACCCTGCTATTAATATTCGCCGATCAGGCACACGCAGGGAGGACCTTCTGATGACCGAAGAAGAACTTCAAAAAGTTTGGATCCTAAGGAAAATCCTGCATGAAATGGATGATATTGCGTCTATCGAATTCCTGTTAGGAAAAATGAAAAAAACAACCACTAATGAAGAATTCTTCGCATCTATGAAGAGGAGTTAACCGCTTAGTATGAGGATCGAGTGTCAAGTCCATCAAATTAAAAAACTCAGCACCGATGTCAGAGAACTAGTTCTAAAACCATCGCAAGCGATTCCATCCTTTAAAGCAGGGCAATATCTCGAATTAGTACTTCCAGACAGAAAATGCGCTTTTTCAATTGCAAGTGTACCCAGCGATTTGCTGCTGCATTTGCATATCAAGCCGACCCCCGATTCAGAAGACTCCACAATCATTGAAGCCATGCTCAATGATCCACCCGAATCACTTCTGGTGGAGTACCCGTTAGGCGATTGCTTCCTCGATCAGTGTCCTGACCAGGCCATTATCCTGATTGCGGCGAGTACCGGAATCACTCAAATGAGAAGCATGTTGGGGTATTTAAAGGAACAGGACTTCAAGAAAGACCTTTTCCTGTATTGGGGAGTATTAGAGGAAGAGGACCTCTACCTCCACAATGAATTTCTGGCTCTGGCAGAAAACTGGCAGTATTTCCGCTATATCCCGGTCGTCAGCGAAATGACCGGATCACCATCCTGGCAAGGCAAAACCGGACTGGTCGGTAACGCTGTTTTAACCGACTTTGATGACCTTAACGGACACTCAATCTACATCAGCGGTAGTCCTGGCATGGTCTACGCAACTTTGGATAGTTTTGTTCTACAGGGTTTTCAGGAAAACAACATGCATTCTGATGTTTTTTCGTTTGCACCCCGATAACCTCTACTGAGTTACCTTGATCGCCATCTGGAACTGTTCAACGCTTGCTGTGCTATCTCCCTGGTCAGCTAATAGTTGAGCCAATCGACGATGAGCCTCCGCAGAGGGGGTAATCTCTAGGCTCTTTTGATACTCAACCAAGGCTGGCTCAACTTGTCCACTCAGTGCATAAAGGACTCCTGCACAACAACGATAAGCTGCATTATCAGAAAATTTGCGCTGCCACGACTCTACCTGCTCCAGCCTGGCAGGTAAATTGGTCGGTCCCAGCTCAGCATAGGCAAGAAAAAGCGCTTCACTAGGATGCTTCTCTATTTGCTGCCGCAGTACTTTTTCCGCAATATCCAAATCCGATAAACTTTGGCAATAAACAATGAGCAGTTCTTCCTCATCCAGCAAAATCGACAATGCTGATCTCCACAGATGTCGTTCCGTGTCAGTTCGCATCCGGTCTAGAGCACTTCGCATTGAACTCACCTGAACCGGCGTCAAGGTAATCGCATACTTTCTCAGGGATTTGCTTAATTCGGCTAATTCCCGCCATTTCTCCATTTTAAGCAACAGCGCTAATCTCAATACCGTGGTCTCATAATTCACCGGTGAACGATCAAGGTATTCCTTGGCGGCAGTTAGATCACCGACTGTGATCGCATCCTTTGCCAAGCCTAGATGGGCCGCAGCAGCAAAATCCTCTCCCGACTCTAATGCTCTTTGCCACATTGACTTTCGCTGCTCAGCATCGGCCGGGCTAATCTGGCCGGCTAGTAGTAAAGCGGCTGGGCCCACGGTTGCTTCATGCTCTGATGCCCTCGTCAGAAATCGGCTAGCTCGGTCCTGCTGACCCGCCAAATATAAGGCGATGCCTTTATTCAAAAACTGTATGGCTCTGGATTTCGATTTCTCAGTCCGCCAACTTGAGACTCGCGCGGGCAAGTCAAGCAGTACACCAACTAACCACCAGAGGAAATAACTCATTGTTACGAAAACAAGAATTAAAAACAGCCCAACCCACAAACTGGTTTGCAAAGAGTAATCTTGATAAACAATAAGAATATAACCGGGGTCACGGGCTATCAGAGTCCCCAGAATCCCGGCAAAAATAGTAACCATCAGCAGGCCAATGGCGATCTTCACTGGAGACTCTCCGACTGCAGAGACTGCAATTCATCCAGTGCTATCAGTGTCCCAGTCAGCTTCGGCACGGTAACTGAAATAGGCATGTCATGGAGTAAACTCAATTGCTCAACCAGTTGTCTGGTGCCCAAAACGTTAATATTAAAATAGCTTTCTACCCACGACTTGGCCTGTTGAATGGACGCTTGAAATACACCCTGTTCACCTCGTAAGAGGGCTAATTGCGCTGTCTGCAATTGCAACAGTATATTCTGTTTTAATAGCACGGTTTGATCAGGAGTAGGCAAGGGTTGTATTTCAATGTGGCCTCGCCTGAAATCCACCAAACTAAATACTTTCTCGCCAAACTTCCCGAGTAATTCAAGCACGGTTCCCAACATCCCTGGGCTAGTTGCCTCCCTATTTGGGTCTGCAGGTGCTGCCGAGCTAAACCCCCTGGTTGCCAATTCCAGTAATTCAACCTGGTTAACTAACGATGCGATAGTCAAAAATATGCCGACCTGGTCTATTCCCTGAAAATGACTTAAGGCACCGATATCATCCGCTAACGCTGCCCTTAAAGCGTATACACCTGGTAAATCGAGAGAAGCCAACAATTGATCCGCTTCCTGAAGAGCTGTCAATGCCTGTTTAGGTTGTTGTTGCATTGCTAAGGCGTGTTCGGCAATTCTGATTAAATAACTGACTTCGGCCAGCTTCCATCTTGAATCACCACCCAGCTGGACGGATTGCAAACTGCGCACTTCACTGATCGCTTCATCAAGACCAGACAATTCCTGTTCAATACTCAACCTAAAAGTATCATTCGATTCAACTGTACTCGTCTGTTCGCGCCGCAACTCAAGCAGTTCAATTTCCAAATTATGATTTTGCTGGGTCAATTCTGACACGAATTGTTTTGAACGAAATTGCTCCCAGCCATTAAATCCAGCCAGCGTTGCCGATGCGAGGAGTATAGGCCAAATCAGCCAGTTAACATTCAACCATGCTGTCTTCCCAGTGCGACTTTTTTTCGTGCCCAGCTGTTTATCCGCACTCGGTTGTATGTCCTGATTCTCGGTCATGTCGTTAATCCTGAGCTATTAGGGTTTCTATCGCTTCCAACAAGCTGCCCGAGCTTGCATCCTTTGCTATACACACCTTACTATATCCCTGCTCAATCGCCGCCTCACCAATCCTTGAAGAGCTTGCAATCAGTTGGAATTCCGACCTACGTAGCTGTGGACAAACTCGACTTAATGAATCCAGGATTTCTATACTGGACACCACGATCGTATCTATCCCAGCTTGATCAATACGCTCCCACAAGTCGGTTTTTGTTACCTTAACTCTTTCATAAACTTCAAGATATCGAACCGTTGCTCCTCTTTGTGATAGCGTATCGCTGAGCAACTCTCTTCCACCAAGACCTCTTACAATTAGAACCTGTTTGCCTTCAGGTTGCTGCAATTGCGGCAAGAGAAGGAGTCCTTCAGAACCGGCTGGGTCAACAAAGGTTGAGTCCACGCCATGCTGTTTTAGCTCATCAGCAGTAGCCGGACCGACTGAAAACCATTTTAACTGAGGCCACTGTGGCCAGTAATGCGCCAACAAAGGCAATCCGAAACGGACCGCATGTCGACTTACGAAAATAACAAACTCATTTCTATCCAGGTTCTCAATTTGTAATCTGCTACTGGCTTCCAACTCAAGCCTGGCAATCTCAATTAATGGAATAACCTGAAAGGGAATCTGTCGTTGCATCAGTGCGTTAGCTAATGCTTCGTTTAAACTCGCTGGCCGTGTAAGCGCTATTCGAGCTATCATCACTCAGTCTGTCCGTATGAGCTGTAATGCACCTTGATCTATCAATGCTTGCGCAACCCGGTCTGCTAACACGCCACCTTGCCCTATCGGTGCCGTGTCACCTAAACGCAGCTGGGTCTGTCCATTTTCGCTGCTAACAAAAGTATTCAATTGGATTTTGGTACCGGCCTCGACATAAGTAGCAAAAGCAGCCACCGGCAGACTGCAATTGGCACCCAGCAACTTGCTGATTCGGCGTTCACAAGAAACAAGCTCGAAACTGGAGGTGTCGTTTAATACAGCCAGAATGGGTGACATGTCCTGTCGACCCATCAAGCTCTCTATGCCAACGGCACCCTGACCGGCGCTGGGAATACAATCTTCAGTGGGAATTTCCAAGCATATCCGATGACCCAGACCCAGCCTTTGAAGGCCCGCTGTGGCAAGAATTATCCCATCAAAATTACCCTCATCCAGACGCTTTAATCGCGTATCCACATTGCCTCGTAACTCCTCAAACACGAGCGCTGGATAGCGGTGCTGCAACTGAAATCTTCGCCTCAGACTGGATGATCCTATTACAGCACCTTTGGGCATATCCGCAAAGCTTAAGTCGCCGGTGGAGATAAGTGCATCACTGGGTTCTGCCCTACTACAGATTGCCGTGATACCAAGCCCATTAGGTAGCTCCGAAGGTACATCTTTCATCGAGTGCACGGCAATATCCGCATCACCTTGCAATAAGGCATGTTCTAATTCTTTGACAAAAACACCTTTACCCCCTAACTGACTCAGCGAAGACGTACGATCTCTATCCCCCTGTGTACTCAGGCCCAGTATTTCAACTTCCGTTTGCGCAAAGGCTTGGTTAATTTGCTGTTTAACAAAATTCGCCTGCCACATAGCCAACTTACTTTTACGGGTTACTATTCTAATTTTACGCACAATGCTCGACTTTTTTACAAAGATGGAACACTAACCCCATGTGCCGTTTGAGTAAACCAATACAGCTTCCATAATTGACTAAATAGACCACTTAACCCCACTCTCTCGCACCCGATAGAGGCCAGCTGGCCACAAACAGGCCGGCGCCAAAAAACCATCAACAATAAAGCTGACGTTCTGGGTTTCAGGTAACGACGATTGCTAACCAAAAAAATGATCATCCAAGCCCTGCAGATCTAACCCACAAAGAATCAGCGCGCTAAAACCAGTCGTGTAACTCCTGTACCGATCCTAAATAGGCCACCGCTTACCGGCTAATGATTAACGCTCAGCTAAACCTCCAGGGGAATTTCAAGCATCGGTCGATTGCTATCTTGCATTAGAGCTTAGGGCAATTAACGGCGAACCCTGGGCAATTTTTTTCTAAAGCATTAACTGCCCCATGTAGCTGCTATAATAGCCGGGTACTCGACCGGAACATGACATTGGCAGACCAGAAACAAAAACTTTGGGATGGTAGATTCACCGAAGCAACCGATGCTTTTGTAGAATCCTTTACCGCATCCATCAGCTTCGATCAAATTCTTGCTGACTACGATATTGAAGGGTCCATCGCTCATGCCCGCATGCTTAGGAAAGCGGGCATTATCAGTCAAGCTGATCTTGATACCATGCTGACTGGACTCGGAGAGATTCGTCAGGAAATTGCCCTGAACCAGTTCCAGTGGTCTGTGCAATTAGAAGACGTGCATATGAACATTGAATCCGCCTTGACGGCGCGCATTGGCGAACTCGGAAAAGTATTACATACTGCCCGCTCCAGAAACGATCAGATCGCAACGGATTTAAGACTTTATTTACGAGACCAAATCGATCTGATCCTGCAAAAAGTAAAACAGCTTCTAACCGGTATTCTCGATCTGGCTGAAATACATACCCATACCATCATGCCGGGCTTTACCCACCTGCAAATCGCTCAACCCATCGTTTTTGGGCACCATTTGATGGCCTGGTATGCCATGCTAGAACGCGATGCCGAACGCTTGATTGACTGTCGTAAGAGAGTCAATTGTATGCCACTGGGATCTGCAGCTCTGGCAGGAACCAGTTTTCCGATCGATCGCGCCTATACGGCTGAACTACTCGGGTTTGAATCCATTGCTGAAAACTCGTTAGATGCCGTCAGTGATCGGGACTTTGCCATCGAATTCTCAACCTGTGCCAGCCTTATCATGATGCACCTGTCACGCTGGTCAGAGGAAATGATTTTATGGACTTCAACGCAATTCGATTTTATTGAACTACCGGACCGGTTCTGTACCGGATCATCAATCATGCCCCAGAAGAAAAACCCGGATGTACCCGAACTAGTTCGCGGCAAATCAGCCCGCGTATTTGGATCTCTGATGTCTTTACTGACCTTGATGAAAGGCCAACCTCTAGCCTATAACAAAGACAATCAGGAAGACAAAGAACCCCTTTTCGATGCG
Organism: uncultured Pseudomonadales bacterium; assembly: GCA_964524295.1. Classification (GTDB taxonomy): domain Bacteria; phylum Pseudomonadota; class Gammaproteobacteria; order Pseudomonadales; family Azotimanducaceae; genus UBA9926. The sequence continues at coordinate 12,889 of CAZGCW010000051.1, read as the reverse complement.
GTCCAAACGGTTCTGTCCTGCCTCACCGCATTTGCTGATATGGTGCCTAATATAGAGGCAAAAAAGGAAAACATGGCACGGGCGGCATTAACAGGGTATTCAACTGCCACCGATCTGGCAGATTATCTCGTCCGCCAAGGGCTCGCCTTTCGTGATGCCCATGCGGTAGTAGGCAGGCTAGTGGCTCTAGGTATAGCCAAACAAAAGGATCTGGCTGAACTCAGCCTCGAGCAGCTCAAGGCAGAATGCGAACTAATTAATGAAGATGTTTACCAATTTCTGGATATTCATGGGTCGGCAGCAAGTCGAAACCATCTCGGTGGCACCGCCCCTGAGGCCGTTGCCCAAGCGATTGCCAGGGCTCGGCAGGCACTTACGCAAAACGGGTAACCGCCGCTCCGATTTGTTCTGAAAATACCCGGTTAAGTAAGTCGGGTAAACCTTCTGAGGTCGTGCCACACTGCCATTGCCCATCCGACCAGCTTAGATGAAAACCGCCTGAACGGGCTGCAACCCATAGTTCCCGCTGGCTAAGCTGCCGACTGAATATAACCTGCGATGCATCGGGGAAGGTAATGGTCAAATTGCCACTACCACCATCAATATCAAAATCCTGATCGAAAGATTCAACGATATCTTCAATGTCAAAAAATAGGTTTTCAAGTTTTTCTGTAAACTCTCGTTCAGAAAGAGAATCATTCACTTCAGTTACTCCCCATCAAGTTCATACTCCAGTATACTAACCCTTCTAAGTCTTCTCTGAATCACTATGCGTTTTATACTAATCGTATTCCTCCTAATAATGTCAACCGGCTGTGGTCAGAAAGGCCCCCTGTATCTACCAGATTCGCCGGAAGAGTCCCTGGTAATCTGATCGTGTCGGCATTTAATTACAGCAATGGCCTATATCAAGCTGAAGACATAGACCTGAGAGCACTGGCGGAACAGTTCGGCACGCCTGCTTTTGTTTATTCACAAGCCTCCATAAAAGAGACCTACCAATACTTTGAAAACGCCTTCGCAGGCGTACCGCATTCGATCTGTTATGCCGTTAAAGCTAATTCGAATCTGACACTTCTCAATTTAATGGCATCCATGGGAGCCGGATTTGATATCGTTTCCGGTGGCGAATTAACCCGCGTGTTAACCGCCGGTGGTGATCCCAAAAAAATCGTTTTTTCAGGTGTAGGGAAGTTAGATGCAGAAATTTCTCAAGCACTGGAAGCCGGTATTCATTGTTTCAATATTGAATCCGAAGCCGAGCTGGCCAGAATAGAAGCGATTGCTTCAACACTTGGACGAGTCGCGCCCATCTCCTTTCGGGTGAACCCCGATGTTGACCCCAAAACCCATCCCTACATTTCTACCGGACTGAAACAAAGTAAATTTGGGATCGCTGCTGACAACGCGCTAACACTGTATCAAAAAGCAGCCCAATCAGAGGCGCTCAATATTATCGGAATAGATTGCCACATCGGGTCACAGATAAACGAAATAGCGCCTTTTAAAGAGGCACTTGAAAAACTCTTGGAACTCATTAACGACTTGCAACAAAAAGGAATCCATCTAGAGCACATCGATATAGGTGGTGGTATGGGTGTCCAACACAGGAACGAACCCGGTATCAATTTGGTTGACCTGGCTGCTGCCATTAAAACGCTAATGTCAGGACGCCCGGAAAAAATTATCGTCGAACCAGGCAGAAGCCTGTTAGCCAATGCGGGAATCCTATTAACTGAAGTGATCTACCTTAAAGACAATGGCGGACAACATTTTGCTATTGTTGACTGCGCCATGAACGATCTGGTTAGACCTGCCCTCTATGATGCCTGGCACAATGTTTTACCCGTTATTCAATTTCCTGACGATAGGCCAGAACAAAATTACGAAATCGTTGGGCCCATCTGCGAGACCGGCGATTTCCTGGCGAAACAACGTCGATTGAGGATCCAGCCAGGGGATTTATTAGCCATAGAATCAGCCGGTGCTTATGGCTTTAGCATGAGCTCAAACTACAACAGTCGAGGACGGGCAGCTGAAATTCTGGTCTCAGGTAATCAGGCCATGGAAATTCGCCGCAGGGAAAGTATAGAAGACCAGATGATCATGGAAACGACTAAGGCTTTCAACGCTGGATAAAAAAACTTAAGTCTTGCATTAAAGGAACGCGGAAGTAACCTTATTCATTATGCTGGTCCATTTTACCAAAATGCACGGGACGGGTAACGATTTCCTCGTACTTGATCTCGTTTCTCAAAACGTTCCATTAACACCAAAAATAATTAGTGCTCTGGCGAACCGCCATACGGGCATCGGTTTTGACCAACTACTGGCGGCGGAACCACCAACCAACCCCGAGGCTGATTTCTTCTATCGAATATATAATGCGGATGGCTCGGAAGCAGAACAGTGCGGTAACGGTGCCAGATGTTTAGCTAAATTTGTACATGACAAACAACTGACCCCGAAGCGTCAATTAACCTTTCAATGTATTAACGGGCTCATCTCCGCGGAATTAATGCCGGATAACAAGTTCAAAATTAATATGGGAGAACCTGATTTCTCACCCGAGAAGATACCGTTTAAGACTTCGACCCAGGAAGACCTCTATTCTTTGGGCAAACCTCCCAACAACCTGGCTGAGGCGACTACCGATATCGAATTCCTACCCGTAAGCATGGGTAATCCTCACGCTGTTATCCAGGTCGCATCCGTCAGTGATATACCAATCGAGGCAATCGGCGCCTGGTTATCGACTCACCCAGTATTTCCCGAAGGCGCTAATGTTGGCTTTATGGAGATTGAACACCCAGGCCAGATCCAACTGCGCGTCTACGAGAGAGGCGTTGGTGAAACCCTGGCCTGTGGCACTGGCGCCTGTGCGGCAGTCGCCGTTGCGCAACATCGGCAGCTAGTTTCTAGCGATGTTGAAGTATCGATGTTAGGCGGCAAGATAGCAGTTCAGTGGGCGGGCCCGAATCATGATCTTTTTCAAATAGGCCCAGCAAAAAAAGTCTATGATGGCAGAATCAAACTATGAATAAAAAAGGCAACCCTTCCGCTCAAAACACGAACCTAGACCCGGAGACGATACTCAGTTACCTAAGCGAAAACCCCGACTTCGCAGACCAAGTTTTACGCCAGTTCGAGTCGTCAGATAAACCTGCGAGCCCGGAAACCATCTCCTTCTCAAGCAAGAAGCTCGATTCAGTCAGCAAAAAGTTATCTCAGACAGAGTCTAAGTTGGCAGAACTGATCCAAAATTCTACCGATAACAGTCGCCTGTTCGAATACTGTCACAACCTCATTCTAGCGTTACTGGATAGCGTTGATTCAGACTCGTTTATCAAAGCCTTATCAAGCAGCCTTAAGCATGATTTCAAGTTTTCCGATCATCACCTGTTTGTCTTCTGTGACCAGAATAGGGTAATCAATACCCATGCCAGCTTTATCCAAAGGGAGAAACTGGAACAGCAGTTAGGTGGCATAGTCACCTCGCGCCAGCCCACTCTAGGTATACTCCGCGAGGAAGAAAAAAATCTGCTGTTTCCTGATAACCACCCGGCTATTGGTTCGGCAGCCGTGCTACCCATTAACAATGGACATCCTATCGCACTACTGTCTCTAGGCAGTCAGGACCAGAATGATTTTCGTTCGGATCTCGAAACCAGTTTTGTAAAACTAATCACCGATGTCCTATCAAGACTGTTGCCACAGCGAGTCATTCCTCCTGAATCCGCATCAGGAACGACTCAATGACTGACTTGTCACGACAAGTTGATCGCTTCCTCACACATATCCGAACTGAGCGAAGACTCTCAGCTAACACCATTGAGGGCTACCAGCATGACTTAAGTAGCCTACAATCCTATGCGACCGAGTTGGGTCTTGCTGAAGCCCAGGACTTAACTCCCCATCACATTCGCCAGCTCATCGGACGCGCCCATCGTAAAGGCATTTCGGGCCGAAGCCAACAACGTCGATTATCGGCATTTCGAACTTTCTTCAATTATATTGCCAGGGAGGAAGTGCTCCGCCAGAATCCAGCCCAGACGGTCACAGCACCCAAAAGTTCAAGAAAACTACCTCGAACACTGGATACCGATCAAGTCGCCCAGCTACTCAACTTCATCCCGGATAACTGGCATAGTATTCGGGACAAAGCCATTCTTGAATTATTGTATTCTTCGGGGTTGCGCCTGAGCGAACTCACTAGCGCTGACTGCACCAGTGTATCTTTGTCTGAAGGAACCATACGGGTGACCGGGAAAGGCAACAAACAAAGAATTGTTCCCGTTGGTAAAATGGCCTTAAAGGCCATACAGGACTGGCTGGTGGTCCGGGAGTTTCCACCGGTTAAGACAATCCAGGTGAATTCAAGAGCATTGTTTGTCAGTCAAAGGGGAAGCCGCATCAGTCCATCAAGCGTCCAGGCCAGATTACGCTACTGGGCAAAAAAGCAGCATCTGATCACTAACCTACACCCCCACATGCTAAGACACTCCTTTGCCAGTCATATACTCGAGTCCAGTGGAGACCTCAGAGCAGTACAGGAGCTACTCGGTCATGCAGATATCAGTACAACTCAGATATATACCCATCTGGATTTCCAACATTTAGCTGCTGTATACGATAAAACGCACCCACGTGCACAACGTCGCAAAGGTAAGAGTAACCCGACATGATCAAAGTTATCGGTTTCGATCTGGATGACACCCTTTGGGCGGTTAAACCCGTGATCCTTAGCGCTGAAGCGGCACTCAAGACCTACCTCACAGAATGCTTACCCAACGTCGATTTTAGTCAGGAATGCTTACTCACCATTCGTAAGCAGATGCTTGAAGAAGATCCTTCTTTCTCTTTTAAACTGACTGTTTTTCGCCAGACCCTATTAACAAGAGCCATGATTAACGGCGGGGTTGAGGCAACCCAGGCCCGACAACTCGCCAGCAAAGCGATGGGGGTTTTTCTCCAGGCACGAAACCAGGTGACATTTTATCCAGGTACCATAGCAGCTCTGAGTGAACTGGCAGAACACTATCTCCTGTGCGCGCTAACCAATGGTAATGCCGATATCAGAATACTCGGCCTGGATCATCTATTTAAATTCTCTCTTTCCGCCGAGCAAGTGGGTGCTGCCAAACCCGATCCCGCTCTATTTCATGCAGCGATACAACGAACTAAAATCAAGGCTCATGAAATGATCTATGTTGGTGACGATCCAATACTGGACATCGATGCGGCTGCTCGACTCGGCATCTGGACGATATGGAAATCAAACCCGAAAAAACAATCTGAACTAATCACAAAGCCTGATGCACAAATACAACAGGGTTCAGAACTCCCGGCGGCCGTTGCCAAAATTATCCAGCTACACCGCTAATCATTAATCCAGGATATGGCCGTTTTAGCTCAGCAATCTGGACAATGTTCACCAATAAACGCACGCAAATGATCATCACTGGCGGGTAATTTGAACTTCCTGGTTTCCAGACCGTGCAGATTTTCCAATGCAACATGTCTGGGAACAATTGAAGGCATCGCTTTACGGACGGCAGATTCAAATTTAGCCGGATGTGCTGTCGCCAGGCAAACCATAGGTACGCCCGGCTCAAGCACTTGTTCTGCCCGACAAATTCCTACCGCAGTGTGAGGATCTGCTAAGTAACCGTGTTCCTGATAACATTTTTTAATGCCCTGCAGGGTGGTGGTATCGTCTACAGAACCGGCGTCAAAAAAATCCATAAGCCCATTACAGCCCGGTACACTGGCCAACCCAGTCGTATGAAAATCAGTCATAAACCGGACAACCTGCTGACAGTCTTCACCCAAATGATAAAATAGCAATCGTTCAAAATTACTGGCTATCTGAATATCCATGGCGGGACTTTCCGAAAAATGCACCGGCCCTTTCTGATAAACCCCTGAATTGAAAAACCGTGCAAGAATATCATTACTGTTAGTTGATAAAACTAATTTACGGATAGGTAAACCCATTTGCTTGGCGATAAATCCGGCAAAAATATTACCAAAATTTCCTGTCGGAACGGCTACATCGAAAGCGCTGGGACGATCCAGCTGATACCAGGCTGAAAAGTAATAAACTATTTGCGCAAGAACTCGGGCCCAATTAACTGAATTAACTGCGCCCAAGTGATACCGAGACTTAAACGACAAGTCGTTAAACACCGTTTTCATGAGTCTTTGACAATCATCAAAACTGCCGTCAATGGCAATATTGAACACCTTCTTATCCAGAACGGTCGTCATCTGCAGTTCCTGAACAGGACTGGTTCTACCATCTGGAAACATAATAAACGTATTGATCCCCGGTTTGCCCCTCAAGCCGGCTATCGCGGCACTACCCGTGTCACCGCTGGTGGCCCCTAATATATTTAACCTCCTACGACTCCCTGAGAGAACATGACCAAACAAATTACCCAGAAGCTGTAATGCGATGTCCTTGAAAGCCAATGTGGGTCCATGAAACAACTCAAGCACATGAACATGACCCACTTCCACCAGCGGGGATACACTGGTGTGGTCAAAGGATGCATAACTCTGGTTAATCAGGTCGGCTAGATCCGTTCTGGTTATATCATCAACATAGGGTGCCATCACCTGGGCAGCCAGTTCGCAATAGGGTAATCCCTGCCAGTCATCCAACTGTGAACTGACCTGTGGAATCGCATCCGGAAGCAAAAGCCCACCGTCAGACGCCAGTCCCATCATCACGGCCTCAGAGAAGGACAACCCACTCACCCCACCCCGTGTGCTTATATATTTCATACTGTTTACTTCAATTGAGTTGACCCAAACGATCGAGTCCTTACCAATCCCTTAATATCGACAGCCTTTAAAACCGGAGTCAATTGGGCAATACCGGTGTTGCAAACAACTTTTAAACTGCGTCAACGCCAGTTTCTCCCGTTCGAATTCTAATAACATCTTCTAGCGTCGTAATGAATATTTTACCATCACCCACTTTTCCGGTATTCGCCGCATTAGTAAGCGCTTCTATGACGGAATCAAGATTACTATCATCAATAGCAACTTCGATTTTTACCTTTGGTAGGAAATCGACAACATATTCAGCGCCGCGATAGAGTTCTGTATGGCCTTTCTGACGACCAAAGCCCTTAACTTCCGTAACGGTCATACCCTGGACAGCCATTTCAGAAAGTGCTTCCCGCACATCGTCGAGTTTGAACGGCTTGATAATCGCTGTAACTAATTTCATATGTTCTCCTTGGTTACACTTTTTAGATTTAAAGTGTAAGACTTCACGCCTATATCAAGTCGTCACCGGGGTCACCCGAATCAAACTAATAGGCCGTATTCCGCGTATTTTAGCTGAACAGGTAGATAGACTCACTTAATATCTTATGATTCCGTTTTGTTTTCATTATCAGTTACCCGGTTATTCAATTATACCGCAATTTGTTATCGCGACCCTTTTATATCGCGACTAAACCCAGGCCGAAAAAACTCTGTGTAAAATTGATCCGCCGCAGGTTGATAGCCGATATCTCTGACTCTTTTTCACGATACAACCTATATAGGGCCAATGAGATTCTTGTTTTACTGAATTAACCAGGAATCTATCTATGGCAGTTTCACACACTTATACACGAGCCGCATTGGGCGTTGAATCACCTTTAATACTCGTCGAAGCCGATATCAGCAATGGGCTGCCGCAGATGCAGATCGTTGGCATGACAGATGGAAAAATGCGACAAGCCCGAGAACGCATAAAATCAGCCATTAAGAACTCTGGGTTCAGACTTCCCGACAGAAAAATTACCATTAATCTTTCACCTGCTGACATACCTAAAGACGTCAGTAGCTACGATCTACCGATTGCCTTGGCTATTTTAAAAGCCAGCCAACAGATCCCTGATACCCCGATTGAACAAACCTGCTCAATGGGAGAATTAGCGCTGGATGGCAAGATACTTTATAGCCAAGGAGTTCTGCCTGCCTCGATTGCCTGCCACAGGGCAGAAATGAAACTGGTTATTCCGCTTATCAATGAGACAGAGGCTTCACTGGTGGCATCGCCTTTCCTGTTTACAGCCACTCATCTCTCTGAGGCTGCCAGCGGACAGTGCAGCCGTTGCCATGACCGACCACACACGACGCAACCATCCCTAAACCCTGACGCAATGGCTAACACGCTGGATCAAATCAAGGGCCAGGAACAGGCTAAACGGGCGCTCGTTGTGGCCGCCCTTGGACAGCATCATCTACTGATGGTGGGACCACCCGGAGCCGGTAAAACACTACTGGCCAGAAGTCTTGTGGGGCTTTTGCCCGCCCTGGACTTTAATGAACAATTGGAAATAGGCTGTATAAAATCAGCCTATGGAACACCGTATAACATAAAACAAGACAGGCACCGTCCATTTCGCTCACCGCACCATACCGCTTCTGCAGCCGCTATGGTCGGGGGTGGAAATCCGCCTAAACCAGGAGAAATATCACTGGCGCACAATGGTGTATTATTCCTCGATGAACTACCTGAATTCTCACCGGCTGTTATCGATACATTACGTCAACCATTAGAATCCGGCTATATTGAGCTAAATCGCGCACACGCCCGAATCAAGTATCCTGCTCGTTTTCAGCTCGTCGCCGCGATGAACCCCTGCCCTTGCGGTTGGCATGGAACTTTAGACCCTCGGTGCAATTGCGGCGCGGAGAAAATTCGCAAATACCAGCAAAGAATATCCGGCCCAATTGTGGATCGCCTGGATATGCAAATTCAAGTTGCGCCTCTACCTCTGGCAACCTTACTCAAAACGTCCAAACGCCAGCGACCCAGCCAACAAGAAAAAACTCAAGGTCTTATCATGGATTGTGTTCAATTCAGAAAACAACGTTCCACCCTGCAATCGAACCCAGATAATACAGAGACCATCATCGCTGCCTGCAATCTCTCTGGTGAGCACCAGGAATTTGCAAACCGGCTAGCAAATAAATTAAAAATGACAGCGCGTGGTTTTACCCGGCTACTGAAAGTAGCTCGATCAATTGCGGACCTGGAACTAACCCAGAATGTTAAAAAAGTTCACCTTGAGGAGGCGTTAAGTTTCCGGAAAACTTAATGGGAGAGAAAAAGATTAAATTTAAACCCGGGCTTTGAAAGACTTAAGGGGTTGAATCCACCATATAGTCAACCAGGGCTTTAATTTCCTCATCCGAACAACTAAAGCACATTCCCCTGGCTGGCATCGCCGGTAACATTCCATTTATCCCACTGTTATAGAGTACGTCCATGCCTTTACTGATACGCGGTGCCCACTGACTTGCATCAGCAAATTTGGGCGCGCCGGCCACACCTAGATTATGGCAGGTTGCACAACTTTGATCATAAACGCTGGCAACATCAAAGCCGCCAGTAGCGACGGACGCTACCGCCTGCTGCGGGCCCGCGCAATCGGTACCTTGGACACAGACCGTGCCTACTTTCTGAATTCGAGCGGTAATTGCTTCTTCATTGGTATCAGCTGCCGCCGCCATCCCAATACAAAAAACAGGAAGGATAAAAAGTTTTTTCATCTAATACTGACCTTAAACCAAAACGCTGCATAGTATAGCTGAAACTTCACCTAAGTACCCCAATCGAATTCATCAATTTCTCTCTTTCTCGAGAACTGAAAAACATTAGAAGTACCTGCCTCAACAATCGACTGCTCGGATACCAAAGTCAGTACCGCATTCTCTCTAAAATCAATCAAACTATCTGCTCCAATGTTGATCATGGTGCTTTTCAACTTGTACAAGGTGGTCTCGAGTACTTCCGCCATAGAACCCACCAGCGGCACATAAGCATCAACGCCTTCTTCGAACATCATTTTGCGGCTACTCATCCCATCTGAATAACGCTGCCAGTTCTGAGCACGCTGGGTCCCTTCACCCCAATAGGGTTTATACATCTGACCATTGATAGAAACCTTCGGTGTTGGACTTTCCTCCGTCATTGCGAAATAACGCCCCATCATGACGAAGTCGGCTCCCATTGCCAGCGCGATGACTATCTGGGTATCGTTAGCCAGGCCTCCATCAGAACAAATAGGGATATAAGTGCCTGTTTCACTGAAGTAGGTATCCCGCTGTTTAACGACATCCAATAGCGCGGATGCCTGTCCCCTTCCTACCCCCTTTTGTTCTCGGGTAATACAAATAGAACCCCCACCAATTCCAACTTTAATAAAATCTATCAATCCAGATTTCGCTAGATAATTAAATCCCTCTGGTGTCACAATATTTCCCACACCCAGTACGATTTCATCACCGTAGTGTTCTCGGATCCATTCAATCCCATCCATCTGATATTCCGTAAAACCATCCGATGAATCAAAACAAAGCACATCCGCTCCAGCCGCAATCAGTTCTGGTACACGTTGACGATAATCATGGGTATTAATTGCGGCCCCGACTGATAATCTTTTATTTTCATCTAGTAATTCAAGCGGATGGCGCTGGTGATCAACATAATCTTTCTTAAAGACCAGGGAATTTAAATGACCCTCCTGATCCAAAACTGGCAGACAGTCTTTCTTGTGATGATGTAACAATTCATTGGCCTTACGCAGGGTTATACCTTCTGTTCCAAAGAAAACATCAGATTTGGGTGTCATGTGGTCTTTGACCAAATTATTTAAATCGTCTTCAAATTCCCAAAAATCCTGATCCGTTATCAAACCACAGAATTCACCTTGGGGAGAGCCATCTAGGGTCACCGGTATCGTCGAATGACCGGTTTCAGCCATCAGTTCGACCAGCGAAGCAAGCGTGGATTCGGGTTTGGTATTGGCACCGCTGGTGACAAACCCTGCTTTATGCGCTTTTACCTGACTGACCATCTCAACCTGTCGCTCGATGCTCTGAGAGCAGAAAATCATACTCAAGCCCCCTTGTCTCGCCAGGGCAATGGCAAGATTCGTTCCTGATACAGATTGCATACAGGCCGACACCACGGGAATATTAATAGTAAATCTACTAGTTTTACCTGCCTCGCTCTTCGCTAAAGGCGCTTTCAGGTTAATCTTATCAACGTGTTGTTCACGCCTTGTTAACCTTGGCAGTAGAAGGTACTCACTGAAAGTCCGTGAAATGTCGTCCAGAATTATCGCCATTAAAGCGCTCCAACTAGAAAATTCGATAGATACACCCACTTTACCTGAGACCAGCCCTGCAATGATGACTGCAACAGGCTGCTAGGATCAGATTTCAGGCAACACACAAACAAGCCAGAAGGGCTTATAGGAAGAGGGGAATCAAAAAAGGATGCATTGAAAGATGCCATGTGGAATTTTAAGCGATGCCTGAGTGCAATACAATCGGCAACGGCCGATTTAGTCATTCAAATACAGGGAAACGCTATGCCCATGGAACTAACTTTTTCCTGTACAGAGGATTGAATCAAACTATGAGAGAATCAGCTATCAATGCATCTCACGTTCTTTATTGATCAGGAATTCGGCTACTTTAATCATACCAGCCTGGCCTCCCGCAGATCGCCCTTCTATCCGATATTTCCCGTTAACAATCAAGGTAGGAACGCCGCTGGCCCGATAAGCACGTCCACGCGCCTCTGCTTGCTGGACACTGGCCTGGACGCCAAAACTTCCAAATACCTTGGCAAATGATACGGGATCAACGCCAACTTCAGCTAAAAAATTTGCAATGGCCTTGGGGTTCCCGAGGTCGCGTCTCTGCAAATGAATCGCATTAAAAATCTCCAGATGGACTTCATCCAGGATACCCATGGCTTTAATGGTATAATAGGTCTGCGCTAAGACCCGGTAAAATGGATTCCAAATAGCTGGGGTCCGATTGAATTCAACATCATCTGCAAGGTTCGTTTCCCAAGCCGTTAGAATAGGATCAAACTGATAGCAGTGACCACAGCCATAAGAGAAGTACTCCGTCACTTCTATTTTTCCATCCGGTACAATACCAACAGCAATCGGTAATTCAAAGTAATGGACGCCTTCTTCGTAATCAGCTGCCCAGCTATTCAACGAAAAAAAGACCACCACAATAACTGTAAATAGCTTCTGAGTCATACTGGACCAACTCCTTATGTCATGTCGTTTTTATGCCGTTCCCTGCTTTATCAATCTTGTCCGGCCATTGGTAAATATTAATTTTCGAAAGCTGAACCTTGACTGTCTGTAACGACAATAGCCTGTTTCTCTTCATTCAAAAAGCGCCTATTGAAGTCCATACAGGTAGGATGCAACAGCTGCAATCTCCTCATCATTCAGATCCATAGCAGAAAGGCGCATCATCTCATCGCCATCGTTATGACGCTCACCAACACGAAACGCTTTTAACTGTGTTTCCGTGTATTCAGGCCACTGGCCAGCCAATGCTGGAAAGCCGGCCAGACTGTTTCCCTGACCCGTCGGTGAATGACAAGCTGTACACGCAGCAATGCCCTTGCGGGCAATACCCGAACGATAAATACTTTCGCCTAATTCGACCTTGGCCGGGTCAGCTGCCCCATGACTCGCTGTTTGAGAAGCGTAATAGGCAGCTAAATCCTGCAGATCCTGATCTGTCATACCGGCCAGCATTCCGGTCATCAGCAAGGCTGGTCTTTCACCAGACTGAATTTCCTGCATCTGCTTGAGCAGGTAGTCTGGGTTCTGCCCTGCAATATTAGGAAAGCTTCCAGCAAAGCTATTGCCATCGGTACCATGACAGGCAACGCACATCATGGTCATCGTCTCGCCTCGCACTGCATCCCCCTCAGCTACGACCGTCAGCGCCAACATCAATAATCCAATTCCCGAAATAAGTCTTAACATCTTGTTGTCCAATTATTGCACCACCGCCAACAAAAGCACGAGCACCATCTGCAAATACCGAACCAATA
>CAZGCW010000050.1:19452-20189 GCA_964524295.1 uncultured Pseudomonadales bacterium | reverse complement strand
AACTGATCGAAGTATTGTCCGGCCGCGCAGCGACAGGTAAGGAATGTTCCCGCACAGTCACAAAAACTAAAATCGGTATCTTACCTTTACGGTGAAGTTGTCTGCCTGAGGATCATCCCAGGGACGCCGGTACAACTTGCCCAGGCTATCCTCTTCATCAAACTCGATTATTCTTCCGCCTTTAGAATACACCACATAAAGATAAGCCAGGGGCATGATTTCATAGCGATACCGAATCTGGAAAGCTAAATCACTCAAACTAAAGGGCGGAAGCGTCATTTCAATGGGGTTCAAGGAACCGGATTCTCCTCCAAGATAGGCACTGGGTTTTCTTGCCGTAAAAGCCACCATCTGTGCTTTCAGTCTCAGCTCATGTTTATCACCACCAAACCAGTTCATCGATGCCACCGTGGTCCGTTGATTTTTGGTATAGGTAGCCAATAAATTATCTTCAATCCAATTTAACCAATCATCTTCCTTACTCTGATGGTACATCAGCGAGAAACTAAGGTTATCTTTAGGTGAGATATTGATCATAGCCATATAATTAGTCGCGAAGCCTAAGCGCGAAAACGCCCATTGGGATCCCTTCCCCCTCTCAATCTGCACACCATAATTAAAAAATTTTGTGGATGGCCCCATAAATGAGACCGTCGTCCCATAGTTTTCAGGCAGATCGATATAAGGGGCAGTCACACTATCGCGGGATATCCAGAAATCTTTCTTGGAACTTCTAT